>JBKJUK010000195.1:0-3323 GCA_046590705.1 Thermoanaerobaculia bacterium | reverse complement strand
TTCTGCATTTTGCATTCTGCATTCTGCATTTCAAAAGGGTCCCCATCGTCTAGTGGTCTAGAACAACGCCCTTTCACGGCGGCGACACGGGTTCGAACCCCGTTGGGGACGCCAATTTTTATTCTCGCCTGCTGATGCGCTTCGAATCCCCACAGATTCTGGCGATGCCAGCCATCCGGCGCATGAGCGCGCTTTCGAATCGCTTGATCGATTGAATTTTCTCCTGATGGTGTTCGTTCCGATACCTGCCTGCTGGTGGGTGCAGGCATGGCGAAGGGGAACGCAAATGTCATCCGCCTCATTCGGTTTAGTCTTCGCGCTTGCGGTGGTCTTCGGCGCGGGCGACGTGCTTTCCTGCTCGCGCGTTTCCAATCCCCAGGTCGTCGATCCAGCTGCCAGGACTCTCGACAAGGCAACGCCGTCGATTCCAGTCGCGGTGGTCACTGATGTACGGAGAGGTCGTGGGCCGAAGCGAGTTGGCGGAACTCTGGCGGTCAGTTCCTGCGATGGCATGGGCTCCATCACGTTGCGGCTTTCTCCATATCCGACAGACGACCGCAGTTCCGCAGAGGCGCTCGGCTTCTCCTGGAGGGTGATCTCAGGAGTTGCTCCCGATGGGTTGGCACCAGCAGACTTTGAGCACGTCGATCCTGCCAGCGCATCGTTTTCGCTTCACTGGGGCGATGGCAATGCCGATGAGCAGGAGCCAGTCGATTTCGTTCTGGCGCTGCTGGTGCGGGATCGGGCCGGAAACGTCAGCGAATCTGCGCCCATCGCAGTAAGGCACCCGGGTTCGGGTTCGGCAGACTGTCACTGATCATCTTGTAGGTTACTCATAATTCATGCGTGGCTTCACTCGCGGATTGCGGGGACCAGGAACGTCATTCCGAAGAAGCACACAGCGATCGTTTCACGCCGCTGCTAAGAACTAAAAGGATTTATGCGGATTTGCTGTTCGAAAATCCGCCGTACCGGACCAGCCGTCATTCCGAAGGAGCGCGCCGTGCTCGGTATCGAACGCAGAGTGAGGGGCGACTGAGGAATCTACGCGAAAGGTTCGCGCTCGTCATTCCAAGCGCGGTCCTTGTACCTAGATCCCTCGCACCCACCCATCCCGCCGCTCGGGATGACGGCTCTCCTGCTGATTCTCCGCGAGTCTGTTTCTTTCTCTCGCTCGCCGCGAGGGCCGTTCGCCGTTCGAAAATTGGTGTCACGCGAGAAAATGACGTTCACGCGATCGCGTTCAAATTGCCGCGCTCCCAAAATTTCATGCAGAATAGAACGTCCGCTGCACGGCAGCGAAGAAGGATTCTGGATGCGTACTCTGCTGGCCTGCGTTCTCATTTCATTCGCGTTCTCTGCTCTCGGAGCCACGGAGCGAAGCGCCCTGGATCTCGACACGAGAAGAGTCGCCTTACGAAAGCTTCTGGCCCGACAGTGGGAACACACCCTGAGGAGCAATCCGGAGTTCGCCTCCATCCTCGGCGACAAACGATGGAACGACAAAGTTACGGACGTCTCGCCTGCGGGCATCGCCGCTCAGCATGCGGCGAACCTGCGTTTCTTGAAGCGCTTCAAAGCCGTCGATGTCTACGGCTTCTCCGAGAAGGAAAGACTCGATCGCGATCTCATGATCGAAGAGTTGCAGAACGAGATTGAACTGCATCCTTTCAGAAGTTGGGAGACTCCCGTCAATCAGATGGGAGGTATACACCTCGACGCTCCGCAGATCGTCTCGCTGCTCTCTTTCGAGACGGTGAAGGATTACGAGGATTATCTGAATCGTCTCGCGCTGCTGCCTGCGACGTTCCAGCACACCATGGCTCACATGAGAGCAGGGCAGAAGCGGGGCAACATTCCGCCGAAGTTCCTACTCGAGAAAGTGACCACCCAGGCCGATCAGATCGCCGCGACACCGCCTGCTGAGAGCCCTTTTGCAATGCCTCTGTCGAAGTTCCCGGCCTCAATCGAAGAAGCGGATCGCGCGCGAATCCGTACGCAGTTCCTTTCTATGATCAGCGAGAAAGTAGTTCCGGCCTACAAGACTTTCGCCAGCTTTGTCCGCGAGCAGTACGCGCCGGCAGGTCGCTCCGAAGTCGGTGTCTGGAGTCTTCCCGACGGTGAGCGTTACTACGCCTACAGAGTGAAGCGATCGACGACCACTGACATGAGCCCGGATCAGATTCACCAGATCGGTCTGAGCGAAGTCGCGAGGATCGAGACCGAGATGCTCGAGATCGCCAGAAAGCTTGGTCACGCTGACCTGAAAGCTTTCAACGCGGCCATCGAGGCGAATCCGAAACTCAAAGCTACTTCGCGGGAACAGATTCTCGACGAGTACAGAAAGTACAACGATCAGATGTATGCGAAGCTGCCGACCCTGTTCGGTCGCCTGCCCAAGGCGAAACTCGAAGTGATGGCCGTGCAGGAGTTCCGCGAGAAAGGTGCCGCCGGCGCCTACTACGAGCAGGGGACACCAGACGGGTCGAGGCCTGGGCACGTCATGGTCAACACGGGCGACTTTGCCAGCCGCAAACTGATCACCAACGAGTCGACCGCGTATCACGAGGGCGTGCCGGGCCATCACATGCAGATCGCCATCGCCCAGGAACTGGACGATCTGCCACCCTTCCGGCAGCAGGCAAATCACACCGCATACGTCGAAGGCTGGGCTCTCTACTCGGAACGACTGGGAAAGGAGGTCGGCTTCTATCAGGATCCTTACTCGGATTACGGACGTCTTCAGGACGAGATGCTGCGGGCCATCCGACTGGTCGTCGACACAGGTCTGCATTCAAAACGATGGACGCGCGAGCAGGTCGTGCAGTTCTTCCGCGATCACTCCGCTCTCGACGACATCGACATTCAATCTGAAACCGATCGTTACATCGTCTGGCCCGGCCAGGCACTCGGCTACAAGATCGGCCAGATGAAGATTCTGGAATTGCGCGAGAAGGCCCGCAGGGAACTGGGAGCGAAATTCGATATTCGCGCCTTTCACGACGAAGTGCTCGGTGCAGGGTCATTGCCGATGAGCGTGCTCGAGGCCCGAATCAACCGCTGGATTTCTCGTTTCTGAGCCGCGTGATGAAACGGGGCCATCTGCTTCGTTGTCGCGTCGGCCGGCCGGTTTCAACGTGGCTCAGGCCACGCCTCACCGTCCGACCTCGCTCCGCCTCGCATCTGGCCCCGTTTGATCACGCTCCTGGGCTTCGTCCCGCTCTCGATCTCGTATTCGAGACGTGTGGAGCACAGGCAATCCTGCCTGTGACGCGGCAATCTCGATTCGGGCGACGTTTCTGACTCTTTTCTTACTTCATCGT
>JBKJUK010000144.1:0-9223 GCA_046590705.1 Thermoanaerobaculia bacterium | reverse complement strand
GCAAAGCGCGCGCCTTACGGGTTACCAGATGAGCGCGCGGTTTCTCCCGATCTGCTGAAATCCGAGCGACTCATAGAGCGCAAGGGCTGGCGCGTTGAAGTCATTGACGAAGAGAGTGACGCTTTTCCCCTGTGAGGCGATGTGGCCGCAGAGCTCTTTCAGGGCCGTTGAAGCGAGGCCCTTTCGCCTCATCGCGGGATTGGTCCAGACACCCATGATCTGTATGGCGCGCGCCGTCACCGCGGAGTATTCGCATTTGAAGGCGATCTCTGATCCTTCGCGGAGAAGCACCGAGCGACGCTGTTCGATCAGGTGCCGGACCCTGAGCCGATAGCCAAAGGCATCGCGGGCCAGGGGGTCGATCCCGACCTCCTCGAGATGCATGGCCGCGCAGGCAGGGACCAGTTTGTCCAGATCGTCCATCGACGAGTAGCGGACGCGCTGTAGATTTTCCCTGGGTGCGTTGGCGGGATCGACCGCGTAGACAGGCTGGCTCAGACGAACCACTGTCGGCGGATCGACTCTCCATTGCAGTCGTTTCCACAGTTCTTCGACCAGATAGGCCTCGGAGATGATGGCCCGGACCGGATAACTCTGCTGCACGATGTGTTCGGCAACGAACCCCAGAGCTTTGGTCAGAAGATCGTTCTTGATTCGGGGATCCGCGGCCAGAACCACGTTGCTGCTCACTGATGCTACGCAGACGATTTCGCCGCGGTGTCGCACCTCGATTGTCTGACCGGCCGGACCGAATCCTTCGTCCTGGAGCCGCGAGATCAGATAGATGTTGAGAAGATGATTCCGCTCCAGGAAAGCGAGGATGCGCGACTGGTCGTGTTCGTCCAGCGCGCGTATCGACCAGTCCGGAACTTCTTCGTTGACCGCCATCGCTGCAGAGTTTGAACTCGGACGCGTGAATGTTCAATAGAGGCGGGCCGGAGTCGGGGGGCCGGGGGCCGGGGCAGGGAAGCACTGCATCACGTTGCTCGCTCTCCCGCGACGTCATTCCGATGAGCAAGGGATCGTCTGGCGAGCTTGCGAAGGATAACGCGCGAAGAGGAATCTCCGGTCCGCGCCGCGCGGGTCGTGGCGATGCACCGCTTCCGCGCGGACCGGAGATTCCTCTTCGCAGTTCATGCTGCGGGATTCTGTCGACCGCGCGGCTCATCGGAATGACGCGCCGCAAACGTGAGTACAGAAGCGTTTGATTCTCCTACTCCGGCCCCTTGACCCCGGCCCCCGGCCTGTTCCCGCCTATAGCTGCTCATTCCCTAAAAAGGCCAGGCCGTCGATCATCTTGTGATAGAGACCGCGATCCTTCCATGGTTCGAGCTTCCGCTCTTCCGCGAATCGCATGTCGTCGAGATACGCCGCGCGCAGCTGCTCGGCAATTCCTTCGTCGAGGATTCCCAGACTGACCTCGTCATTCAACTCGAAGGAGCGATCGTCGAAGTTCGTCGAGCCGACGCTGGACCAGACCCCGTCCACGATCATGATTTTCTGATGCAGAAGCGTCTTCTTGAATTCGTAGATCTTCACTCCCAGTTTGAGCAGCGTGCCGAAGTGATGATGGGAAGCGTGCTGCACGATCGGGCTGTCGTTCACTTCGTCGGAGGGGACCATGACCCGGACGTCGACGCCACGTTTCACGGCCTCGCCCAGTGCTTTGATGGCGTCGTCATCGGGAAGGAAATACGGATTCTGGATGATCAATTCGCGCTTCGCTGCATTGATGGCCAGGTAATGAAGGAGCTCCACTGACGACACACTGCCTGCAGGAGAACTGTAGGCGAGATGAGTGCTGATGTTCCCGGCGCGCACCGGCACCGGAAAGTATTTGTCGCCTGCCGGAACCTCTCCAGTTTCTTCGATCCAGTTCTCTGTGAATGCGCTCTGCAACCTGTTCACGATCGGCCCTTCGACTTTCACGAAGGTATCGCGCCAGTGTTTTTTGTCCTGGCCGTTCCCTGTCCATTCCTCGGCGAATCCGTGACCTCCGACATAACCGATGCGACCGTCGATCACCATGATCTTCCGGTGATCGCGATTGTTCAGGCGTCCCAGATTGCTGACTCGGATCGGGTGGAATCTCGCCAGCTTGACGCCCCCGTCCACCAGGATGGCCTCGACATCGTCGTCCATTCGGCTGGAGCCTGAAGCATCGAGCAGAACCCGGACTTCCAGGCCCTGCCTGGCCTTCTGAGCCAGTGCTGTGGCGACTTGCCGGCAAATCTCACCTTTCCACCAGACGTAACTCTCGAGGTGGATGGTCTCTTTCGCGCCGGCGATCGCCTCGAGCAGCGAAGTGAAGAAGGCACCGTTTTGAAGGATCTGCACGCTGTTGCCAATTTCCATCGAGCCCTGTGTGAGTCCGACCATGGATGGGAGCATCTGACGCAGTTCGCCAGGGTTCGTTACCTGCAGATGCGTGTTCTGCCTTCTCTTGACGGACCAGAGAACGATGGCCAGCAGTACCGCCATCAGAATGACGCCCACCAGCGCGACGGTTGGTACGGTGACCTTCCACTCATTCTCCCGTCGGCGCTGCATCCTTTCGGATCTGGTGCTTTTTACTTTATTGCTGCGCATGGTCTCGGCTCCAATTCAGTTCCGCTACGATCGGCCAGTGATCAGAAGGACCGTCCTGCAGGGTACTCGCAAGACGAACTCCCCAGCCTGGGTCCATCATGATGTAATCGAGTCGCTGTTTCGTGATGCGGTGCGTTCCTTCTTCGAGTGTTCCGGCGAAGCGGATGCTGTCGCTGGCCAGCAGTCCCTGAATTTCCGGAGTCTCCGCGGTTGCGTTCAAATCACCGACCAGCACCCATGGAAGTCGACTCGCAGCCAGATGATGACGAATGCAATCGATCTGCTGCTGACGATACTTGCGATTGAATTTCCCCCACGTGGTCAGATGAGTTACGAAGAAGTTCAGTCGTCGGCCGTCGGGCAACAGAATTTCCGCACGCAGCAGCGTGCGCGGCTCGCCGACACCGGGAAGCAGGACGACCTCGTGATTCAGGATGCGGCCGCGGGTGAAGATCGCATTTCCGTATTCGCCGCCCAGGGTGATGAAGCTTCGGCCGTAGATGGTCTGCATGCCCGTCAATCGTTTGAGAACGCTTTCCTGGTTCGTGAACCGCGACTGCCAGGTTCCGCGATGGATCTCCTGCATGCCGATGATATCGGCCTTTGCCGACAGCATCGTTTTGGCCAGTCGCTCGAGATGATCGTTGCGAAAAAGAGCCGCATGGCCTTCCGAGTTGAACGACATCACCTTCAGTGAAGTACCTCCCTGCTCGCGCCGAGGGTAGCGCCAGGTTCTGCCGTTCTCCTGGTACGAGGACGTCGGTGGAGCTGATGTCGCAGGAGCAACGCATTCAGGTCCGCGGATGGTGTACACCGTGAAGACGCGATACAGCACGATCAGGAGGAACGAGAGGCCGGTCACGCCGAGCCATCGAAGCCAGGGACGCCGCGGGAGATCATCGATTACACCGTCCTCAGGAGGCTGCATGAGGCGACCCCAAGCGAAAAGGATGCCGTGGTGTTTCGGGTCTGACGAGCGAACCGCGGTTGTGTGGCACAGGCAATCCTGCCTGTGAGGCGACGCGCTGACTCCGAAGGATGTTTGTCAGCGACGCCACGTGCGAAACATCAGCCCGTGGCCCGAAACTTACTTCTCCGCGTCACAGGCAGGATTGCCTGTGCCACACAATCGGCGCCCGACTGAGTCCGCGGAGGAGAAGCGCCTCTACTCCGGCCCCACGACCCCGGCCCCCGGCCGCGGTTTACTCTGGACTCCGGCCCGCTCTTCACATCGCGGCGCGATCGACAATGCACAGCACGTCTGGATGGGACTGCAGCGCCGAGGCTGGAAATGCCTCGGTCTGATTCTGGTCATGGAGTCGAGCTACAGCGTCGCGCTTCTTGGCGCCGCTGGCCAGCAGGATGATGCGGCGCGACTCGAGAATCGTTCCGATGCCCATGGTGAGCGCTTCTCGCGGGACCTCTCCCGCAAACCAGGGTGCGTTGGCGAGTCGAGTGCTCTCGGTGAGTGTGACGCGACGTGTGCGACTGGTGAACGGCGATCCAGGCTCGTTGAAGCCGATATGGCCGTTCGTTCCGAGTCCGAGGAACATGAGGTCGATTCCGCCTGCATCAGAGATTGTCTGTTCGTAAAAACTGCATTCCATGTCGAGCGCTTCTGACTCGGTGCGGGAAGGCGACAGGAACCGGGCCGCCGTTCCGTCGGGGATGTGGATGTTCCCTGGTGCGAGGTCGACGTGATCGAAGAGTCTGGTCTGCATGTAGGCGCGATAGCTGGCGGGGTGAGAGGAGTCGATGCCTACGTACTCATCGAGATTGAAGGTCGAGACCTTGCTGAAGCAGTGATAGTCGCGGCGGCAGGCGGCAATGACGTTCCGGTACATACCTTCCGGAGTGGCTCCGGTCGGCAATCCGAGCACGGCCGTCGGCTTTTCTCGAACGGCAGCAAGTAACAGCCCTGCGGCTACAGAGGAGAGCTCTGTGTGGTCCCCCACAACCTGCCATCTCATGTCGGGGTTCCGCGGATCACCGTTTTCAGAATCTCGAACTTCGGAGAGAGTACGAGCAGGTCCGCGTCCATGCCCACCGCAATCTTCCCCTTACGTTTTTCGAGCCGGAGAATCCGAGCTGGAGTGGTGGTGGCCATGGGAATGACCTGCTCGATCGGGACACCCGCGAGTTCGACCATGTTGCGGACAGCGTCGATCATAGTGAGTACGCTTCCCGCGAGCGAGCCGTTCGACAGCCGGGCTGCGCCGTCGCGCACGATGACCTCGTGACGGTGCAGTTTGTAGGAACCGTCAGGCGAACCTGCCGCCCGCATGGCGTCGGTCACCAGTGCGATTCTGTGCGGCATCATCCGGGCCATGACGCTGAGAATTGCCGGATGCAGATGAATGCCGTCTGCGATCAGTTCAATCGTGGCGCTGGCGCTCACCATGGCTGCGCCGATCGGACCGGGATCGCGGTGATGCAATGGAGGCATGGCGTTGAACAGATGTGTGAAGTGTGCGGCGCCTCGCTCGAGTGCATCTGCGGTAGTTCCGAAATCAGCAGAGGTGTGACCGATGGAGAAGAGGACCCTCTCGAGATGTGCCGCCATCAGCAGCTTCACGCCTTCGATTTCAGGTGCGACCGTGATCATGCATCGCAGCGCACCTGCGCGACCGATCCAGCGGGCCAGTTCGTCAGGATCGCCTGATCGAATCGACTCGCGATCCTGTGCTCCGGCCCGTTCCGGACTGACGTACGGGCCTTCGAGGTGAATCCCTCCGATCTCTGCTTCGTGATCAGCGGCAGCTCTCGACACAGCCACGATGGCATCGATGGACCGTTCGATGGTACTGCTGTCGGCAGTCAGGGTCGTCGCAGCGAGCGTGGTGGTGCCGCATGTGGCGTGGAACGCGAGAACCCGACGGACCGCGGCTTCTGAGCCGTCCAGGAAGTCGGCACCATCGCCGCCGTGCACGTGAACGTCGATGAAGCCGGGAAGGATGAGTGTCACACCGCGATTCGGATGCGGGTGGATTCCGGATTCCGGCGTGACTTCCGTGATCACCCCTCGCTCCCACCGAATGAGGACGTCCTCGACGATGGCTCCGTCGATGAAGGCTCGCCCACGGAGTTCCCCGCTGCGCTTCATCGCGAGACCTCGGTTTTTGCGAATGGCATCGGTTTCGATTCCAGACAGGGTGCGGTGCGGGCGGCGCAGAGTAGACCAGTCAACTCTGCAGGGCCTCGCGAAGTACGCCGTTCGCAGTCCGGAGCTTCTGCTCAGCCTGATCACGATCGCAGCTCATTCGGGCCATCACGATCGCCGTCTTCACGTCTTGGCCGGCATCACGAAACAGCTGTTCGGCTCTCGCCCTCGTTACCTCGGCGGCGAGTTCCACCATCTGCACAGAGCGGCTCCGGAGCTTGATGTTGGTGGCCGGCATTTCCACCATCAGGTTCGAGTACACCTTGCCCAGAAGCACCATGACGCCGGTTGAAATCGTATTCAGGATCAGCTTCTGCGCGGTACCACTTTTCATGCGCGAAGATCCCATGATGACTTCGGGTCCGGTCACCACGACAATGGGGATGTCGCACTCCTTTGCCAGCAGAGATTCGGAGACGGAAGTGACGGCCACAGTGAGGGCTCCCAGCATGTTCGCTCTGCGAAGTGCTGTGACTGTGAAAGGCGTACTGCCTGAAGCGGCGATTCCGACCACTGCGTCCTGCGGCCGCACTCGGGCATTCACTGCCGCGACCGCCGCTTCTTCGTCGTCCTCTGCGCCTTCAACGGCCTCGAGAAAGGCTTTCTCACCTCCGGCCATGATCACCTGAACGAGTTCCGGTGAGGTGCCATAGGTGGGAGGAATCTCGGAGGCGTCGAGAATTGCGATTCGTCCACTGGTGCCGGCTCCGACGTAGATCAGTCTTCCTCCGTCGCGCAAGCGTGCTGCGATTTCCTCGATCGCTCGGGCGATGTTGCGTGCCGCCATGGCCAGTGCCGGCGCGACCAGTTGATCCTGCTGTTGAATGACCGCCACGATTTCATCGGGGGTCATCGTGTCGATATGGAGGCTCTCGTGAAGTCTCGGTTGCATGCGTCTCTCCGCTGCGCATTCTACTTGGAGTAAACCCGCATTTCTCACGAGGTTCGCGCCGTGAGAGGGCTTGGCCCCAGTAAGAGCGAACCTCGCGAAGAATGCGGGCTAAGATGCTCGGGCTTTCCCTACGTCGCTTCACCCGGCAGTAGAAGGCCGCAAGATCGGCAGGAGAACCATCATGGTGCGCACGACAGTGACTTTCTTGATTGGCGTTGTGCTCGGCGCTGCGGGTCTGTTCCTCTATCTCCAGAGCAGTGGGCATCTACAGATGGCTGTTCCGGCTGTGACCGCAGCCAGGGTCGAGGATTCAGAGCTCTCATCGCGGCGGGTCACCGCGCAGAGTCCTCAGTCCACCCCGACCAGGGAAACTCCTCGCGCGTCAGGTGAGCCGGCAGACGATGTCGAGGACCCGGCAGAAGTGCAGGAACAGTTAGAGGCCAAGCCCCTGACCACCCCTCAGCCGGGGGCAGCTCTGGTCTCGAGTGCACCCATCGCCATTCCGGTCGCGGGCGTGGAGAAGAGAGCACTGACCGATCAATTCAATGACTCACGTGGCTCACGAGTTCATCAGGCCATCGACCTGATGGCTCCGCGCAACACGCCGGTGATCGCTGCAGTGAGCGGAAAAATCAGAAAGCTTTTTCTCAGCGTCGCCGGCGGTATCACCATCTATCAATACGACGAGAACGAACAGCTCGTGTATTACTACGCGCACCTGGAGCGTTACGCGCCTGACATCGCTGAGGGCAAGTTCGTGCGACAGGGCGAGGTGATCGGATACGTGGGTACCAGCGGCAACGCCAATCCGTCCGGGCCGCATCTCCACTTTTCAATCGGGAATCTGACCGCGACCAAGCAGTGGTGGAAGACCGTACCGGTGAATCCGTATCCCATTCTGATGGAACGCGGAGTGACATACTCGGTGAGCCGGTAAAGCAGTCTGAAAAACATTAACTAAAAAGACATAGATCATTAAGGTTTCATATACAGCCTTCTATAATATAGATTGTAAAGAAGTGTTCTTACAGGTGTTCAGGAGCCGCTTCTGCGAGCGACTGAACACGCAGTGGGGCACGATAGATCCGCTCTCCTGCGGAGTTCAGGGAGCGGCCGAGAGAGCGGGCGAGCGCAGCTCGCCCCTACAGGCTATATCGCGGATATCGTGCAGGTGAAAGCGACCACTGCGGTGTGTTTTGCCCCGGCCCCCCGACCCCGGCCCCCGGCCCGCCTCACCTCGACTCGATGGGTTTCTCGCGTAGAAGGAGAAGAGATCGGCCAGCGACGAGAAGCTCTTCCGTTGCGGAGATCGTATTCCTGCCGTCCGACGAAGGATTCGCCTCTGTTGTATCCAGCATCAATTCCCAGCTTCGACCGTAGTGTGCTTCGGGAAGTTTGAAGGGGATCGGCTCGGAGTGCGCGTTGAAGACCACATAGAAGTTGTCATCGACGATCTCTTCCCCGCGACTGTCCTTTCCCGCCATTCCGTCACCGTTGAGGAAAACAGCCAGAGATTTTGCAAAACCCTTCTGCCAGTCGTCCTCCGTCATCGGCGTTCCGTCCGGCTTGAACCATCCGATGTCGGTCACGTCGGTCCCGCGAATTGCGCGGCCCTGAAACCACCGACGACGACAGAACACCGGATGTTCACGCCTGATCGAAATCAACCGCGCGACGAAGGCGAAGAGTTCGGAATCCGCCCGTTCCCAGTCGAACCAGGAGATGTCGTTATCCTGACAGTAGGCGTTGTTGTTGCCCTGCTGCGTTCGCGAGATTTCATCTCCTCCCAGAATCATCGGAATTCCCTGCGAGAGCAGAAGAGTGGCCATGAAGTTTCTCTTCTGTTGTGCGCGCAGCTCGAGCACCTCCGGATTGTCCGTCACTCCTTCAGCGCCGCAGTTCCACGATCGGTTGTGGTTCTCTCCATCGCGGTTTTCTTCGCCGTTCGCTTCGTTGTGCTTATCGTTGTACGAGACCAGATCGTTCAGTGAAAAGCCGTCGTGTGCGGTGATGAAGTTTACGCTCGCATACGGTCGTCGCCCGGTTCCTTCATACAGATCTGAACTGCCCGTGAATCGCTCGGCGAATTCCCCGAGGGCCTGGTCTTCACCGCGCCAGTACTCGCGTACGGAGTCGCGGTACTTGCCATTCCATTCCGACCAGAGCGGGGGAAAGTTTCCAACCTGGTATCCGCCCTCGCCGACATCCCAGGGCTCGGCAATCAACTTTACCTGACTGAGCACCGGATCCTGCTGAATGATGTCGAAGAATGCGGAGAGCCGGTCGACGTCATGGAGTTCGCGGGCCAGCGTTGCTGCGAGATCGAAGCGGAAGCCGTCGACATGCATCTCCAGTACCCAGTAGCGAAGAGAATCCATGATCAACTGCAGCACGTGCGGATGCCGCATGTTCATGCTGTTACCGGTGCCGGTGTAGTCCATGTAGTACTTCTTCTGCTGCGGCATGAGTCTGTAATAAGCAGAGTTGTCGATCCCTTTGAGCGAGAGCATCGGGCCCATGTGATTATCCTCGGCGTTGTGGTTCTAGACCACGTCGAGAATGAGTTCGAGGCCGGCTTCATG
>JBKJUK010000128.1:0-29950 GCA_046590705.1 Thermoanaerobaculia bacterium | reverse complement strand
CTTTCACAGAGTATGGCCACTGCTTGATCCACTTCTTCTGCCGCTCGATCGTATCTGCGGCCTGCCTCTCGATCGGATAGCCGTCGGCCATCTGGATCGCGGGTGCAAGAACATCCTTGAGCGACATCGTTCCGTACTCGGCGAGCATGGTCATCAGGCCGCCCGGAGTTCCGGGCGTGACTGCTGCCAGCGGCCCATACTCAGGCGGATACTGCATTCCCTTGCCACGATAAAACTCGGGCGTTGCTCCGGTTGGAGCGACGCCCAGTGCATTGATTCCGATGACCTTTCCAGTTTTCGGGTTGTAGATGAGCGCCTGCGTTTCGCCGCCCCATCCCAGCGTGTCCCACATGGTGGCCGTGGCCCCGAGCATGGCCGCAGCTGCATCGACCGCATTCCCGCCCTTCTGAAACATCATCGCTCCGGCAGTCGCACCAAGCGGCTTACCAGTGATGGCCATCCAGTGACTTCCATGGAGCGGCGGTTTCTGCGTCCGTTGCGCAAGTAGAGGGCTGGTGAGGGAAACAGCAGACAACGCGGCGAGGGCGGCACAAGTCCTAAGCGATCTCATACCCCGAATTCTAGTGCAGTGCGTCGGAAATACGGTGCTCACTTCTCTCGAACAGAGTCTCGGGGCCAGGGGCCAGGTGCCGCGATGCGCGGTCCACGGCCTCACGGCCGTGGCTAAAGAGATGCCGCCCCTCCGGGGCTCCGTGTGTTTATTGCAGGAGCGGTGCTTACGATTCTCGGCGACTACTCGCTGTGAGGAGCAACCCGTTCATGTCTGTAGAACCGGCGTCACGCGCCGATTCCGCGCTCGGGATGACGGCGCTCCTTCTGCTGCTCAGCGATGCTGTTTCTTTCTCGCAGTCGCCGCGCAGCGCGGTTCCGGGTTCGGAATGAAAGAGCGCGAGCTCCGCCATGATTCGGCGCAGACGGTCGTCACGAAGGCGCTGAACGCGACTACTCGGTGTGTTGCGCCGCTGACTCCGGCCCCCGGCCCCCGGCCCGATCCCACCACATCAATCAAACTTCAGATCCTGTGGCCGTACCTGGCAGTGTTCTCCGCAGCCGAAGCGGTATCGGTTCTTGGCGAACCAGCGGTAGAAGCGATCCGCGAGGGTGCGGGCGAAGGGGAGTTTGAAGAGCCAGCCGAAGAGCCCCCCTCTTGGAAGGATGGTGAGCAGTTGCTCGATTGCAGCGGCCCCTTGCCAGGTGGCGCCGCCTGGGCCGATGAGTTGGAGCGACTCCTGGTACGCACCTGGCGGTATCCAGGGAAAGCTGGCCTGCACTCCCGGCATCTGTGACGACACGACATTGAGCTCGTTGTTGCCTTCCCATTTTCTCAACACCGCCGAGAGTCGTGTGCAGACTTTGCAGTGACCGTCGTAGATCACGGTGAACGCGCGTCCCTGTGGATCGAACGATTCGGCAGTGGCACCGGCCACGGTGAAGCGCACTACCTGAACCATCAGACCACCTCAATCCCGATCGTTGGAGGATGTACGAAGGTGTGATGGATGGGACAGAGTTCGGCGGCCCGTTTGGCTGCGGCCTGCCGCGCGGGAGGTAGTCCGGGCCAGTGAATGGCCACTTTAAGCTCGCCGATGCGATGCGGACTCTCTGCGAAAACCCAGTTGATCTCAACGCGAAGTCCGCTGGTCTCGAGGCTGGCGTGGCTGGCCCACGATTGCAGGACCGAGAAAGTGCAAACCGCGAGTCCGCTGGCCAGCATGTGAAACGGTGAGTAAATGCGCTGCTCGTTGTCCGCTTCGACGGTGAGCGGCCCGCCCGAGTCTTCAGCAGTGAGCGATGTATCGGAAGTGAGTTGAATTTTCATTGATGTGGTCTGCTTGCGAAGAGGGTCGCACGAGGATCTACGCAACTTTGGGGCCGGGGGCCGGAGTCAGGGCGGCAGAACAGCGCATGTTCGTAATCGTATTGTTACGCGCGTCATTCCGATGAGCACGCATTGCTGCTGCGCGTTTACGTGGGTCAAAGTGCGAAGAGGAATCTCCGTTCCGCGCCGCGCAGACGTTGAGTCACACCTCGTCGGCGCGGAACGGAGATTCCTCTTCGCACTTCACGCTGCGGAACATCGTCGGTCGCGCGGCTCATCGGAATGACGTCTTCTCTTGTTTCGACTTTTTGGATTCTCCATTCTGCTTCCATCATTCTCCATTCGGCGGCAGCCTACGGCCCGCCTCGAGAGTCTTCGCCGCGGTCTGTAGGTCGCGCACCAAAAATCCAAACAATTCAGCCGAACTCTCTGGCGTGCTCGCTCGAAGAATTGCCGATGGATGCACTGTGGCCAGCGCTGGCGTGCCGTTCGGAAGTTCAGTCAGCGCGCCGCGCTCTTTCATCAGTTGATAGCGTGCGCCGAGCAAGGCGCGGCTGGCGGTAGCCCCGAGGCAGACCACTAGTTGTGGCGCGATGGCCTGGAGCTCGGCGTCGACCCAGGGGCGGCAGGCCACGACCTCTGAAAGCCGCGGGGTTTTGTGGATTCGCTGCTTGCCTCGCACTTCATGCTTGAAGTGCTTCACGGCGTTCGTGACGTAGACCTCGGCGCGATTGATTCCGGCCTGCAGAAGTGCGTCATCGAAGACTGCTCCGGCCGGTCCGATAAAAGGCTCGCCACTGCGATCCTCATGATCTCCCGGTTGCTCGCCGACGAACACAAGCCGAGCGTTCACCGGACCCTTACCGAACACCGTCTGCGTTGCATCACGGTACAAGTCGCAACCGCGGCACGCCGCTGCTGCCGATTCGAGCGCGTCGAGAGTGCGTGTGGTTGGCAGGAATGGCGTTGCGTCGTCAGCCTGCTCCTGCGTGGTAACCATCTCTGCAACACGGTCTTTCGCGCGTGAAATCAGCGAGGCGATCTCGGCGGACTCCGGCAGATCTCTCCAGAACCTTACAGGCAGTTCGCTGCGCATGGCCCGCAGGTTGGTTCGGGCGGGATTGAAAATCGACGCGTAGTACGTTCGCCATAACGCTTCGAGTTTATCCTCGGTAGGAGCGACTTCCCGTCCCGCTCCCTCAGCGAAGGAAAGCTCTTTTCCATTCCAGTGGATGGACCGATCGGGCGTCACGATCGACCAGAGCATCGATGCGAAGCGCTCCTTGAAAAACGGCGCGACCAGCTCAGCGATGGAGTGATCCGGACGGTACCAGGCTACGAACTGCTCTTCATCCCCTGACACTTTCCTGAAGCGTACGAAGGCATGCATCTTGTGAACGTCGCGACGGACCTGCTTCTCCAGGCGGAGGAGTTCGGAGACCTCATCGTCGGTCTCGACCTTGAGCAGATTCCTGTTCTCATGTTCGAGCCGCCACAGCACCGAGTAGAGCAGCTTCCAGCGCTCCGGATCTCGATGCACCGCCACGAATTTCGCCAGCTCTGCGAATCTTCGCGGAACTCTAGCCGGTTGCTCCGTGGCAGGTGAAAGCAGATCGGCGAGTGTCTCCGGATGAAGCGGGCGCTCGCTACTGAACATGTCCTGCTGCGCAACCTGCTGATCGATCCAGCGCACATCGACGGGCGATGTCCCGCTGAGCAGAAGCGCACGCGCTGCGCTCTGCCATTCTTCGAGGACTGCGGGAAGTTGAACGTTGATCAAAGCTGGCCGGAGACTGCGGACACTTCCGCCGAGAAAAGCGACAGCTGTGCGCTCGGTGGCGGAACGATTCGCTCCGGTAGCTGCAAACTGTCGATGGACAGTGCGTCAGGATTGAAGTCGCTGGTGAGCACGAAGGGCCGTATCCGGTTCATGGCCACGCGCAGTTTCGCCAGATCCGCCAGCGTGAGCCGATGGTAGCGGCGGATCGACAGGATGCGCTCGACATTCCGATACCCCAGACCCGGAATACGAAGCAAAGCTTCACGTGAAGCCAGGTTCACATCCAGCGGGAAGAAGGAGCGATTGCGCAGAGCCCAGGCCATCTTGGGATCGCGGGTCAGGTCGAGGTCGGGATGCTCCGCAGTCGTGAGCTCGGTGGCCTTGAATCCATAGAAACGCATGAGCCAGTCGGCCTGATAGAGACGATGCTCGCGCACCAGAGGTGGCGCTTTCAGCGGTAGCCGCGCGTCGGCATTCTGAAACGGGCTGAAGGCTGAATAGTAAATACGCCGCAATCCGAATTTGCTGTAGAGCGTCGTTGCCGTTGCAAGAATAGCCGTGTCACTCGTCTCCGTCGCTCCAACCACCATCTGCGTGGTCTGACCTGCCGGCGCGAACAGTGGAGCGCTGCTGCGTTTCTTCTTCTCCGCTTTTGCCTCGGTGACCCGCTGCTCCACCTGCCCCATGGTCTGTTGAATGACGACGGAATCCTTGTCGGGAGCGAGGCGGGTGAGGTCAGAAGGGGTCGGGAGTTCGATGTTCGCGCTCAGCCTGTCCGCCCATCGGCCAGCTTCGGCGATGAGTGCTTCCGATGCGCCGGGAATGGCTTTCAAATGGATATAGCCGTTGAAGCGATGCGTTTGTCTTAGTGTCCTGGCCACCATGATCAATTGCTCCATGGTGTAGTCGGGACTCTGAATGATGCCTGAACTGAGAAACAGGCCCTCGATGTAATTCCGCTTATAAAAGTCGAGTGCGAGCTTCACCACCTCGTCCGGATTGAAACGAGCCCTCGGCACATCGCTCGACACCCGGTTCACGCAAAAAACGCAGTCGTAGATACAGAAGTTGGTGAGCAGGATTTTCAGCAGGGATACGCAGCGGCCATCAGGTGTGTAGCTGTGACAGATTCCGGTCCCATCGGTGTGTCCGATTCCGTCAGGCGTACCTTTACGTTTCGCGCCGCTGCTGGCGCAGGAGGCGTCGTATTTGGCCGAGTCGGCCAGGATTTTCAGTTTCGAGGAAAGTTCCATCAGCAGGCAGATCCGAGAACGAATCCATGCGTAGTTTTATTACGACTCCCGGTGGTCTCGAGAACAATTTCGGTGCACGCCCCGGAACGCTACAGATCGTAGAGTCTCCACTCCCGCGTGAAGAGATCACCGACCCAAATTCGCACATGAAGAAGGGAAGAGAACGAGAATGTCTGGCGTTCTTTGGCACATGCTGACCCTTGCCATGCGAGCAGTCATCCTCGTTCTATCCCTTCTCATCGTCACCGACGCCCTCGGGGCGAAAGCGAAGGACCGCGTCGTATGCGCGGTCTGTGGGCCGCGGGAAGGTGCCGGCTTCGAGCCGGTGGAAGCCACGGCCGTCTACAAGGGTAAGACGTACTCGTTCTGCAGCCTCGAATGTAAGGTCGAGTTCCTGCGGAATCCGGTTGAATTCCTGAACACTGACGAAGGGAAGCCGGCGCCGCAATTCGCGCTCAAGGATCTCACCGGAAAATCTGTGAGTCTGAAATCGCTCGGCAATGATGTGCTGCTGCTCGATTTCTGGGCGACGTTTTGCAAGCCCTGCATGAAAGCACTACCGGAGTTGCAGGCCCTCCATACAAAGTACCGCGCGCAGGGCTTTTCAGTGGTCGGTCTCACAGTGGACGATCGAGCCGATCTGGTGAAGAGAGCCGTGGCGGCCGCCCGCGTTACCTATCCGACTCTGGCCTGCACGAATGAAGTATGGAATGCCTACCGGATCAGCACTCTGCCCTCGCTCGTTCTCGTCGGTCGCGACGGGAAAATCATTCGTCGCTACGGCGGCGAAGCGGACAAAGCAGCCATGCTTCGCGAGATCGAGAAAGCACTCGCTCAACCTCGCTGATGCGCGCGAACTTCTACCTGGCACTCTCGCTGGTCTGTTTCGCGTCGCTCCTGCGTGGTCAGGACGCCTTTCCTCCAGGCTGTATCGCACCCGATGCGACTTCGAACTTCACGGCTGAATACGACAGCAGAGTCTTCGTGCTGACCTCAGAAGCGTGCCGGACCGAATTTCTCACGGACCCGGAGAGATACTCGCAACTCTACGACGCCTTGCGTGATCTCACATCAAAGGGAAAGAAGACTCCACCGCCCCGTTCTCTGGTCCCCAGCTGACCTGGCTGACCCGGCGAGGGAATGGCGGTCCGGGGGACTGCCGACGGCGAGAGAAAATGGGAAGTGTCGCACCGCTATCTGACCGGTCAGATCGAGCGGGCCACGCAGCGCACAGTCATCATGCGCAACGTCAACGATCGTGTGAAGGTAGGGATCGAAGTCAACGCGCTGGTGGATGAGATAGGTTTTGTAGGTAATTTCCGTGCGTTGAGCGAAACCGACCGGAGGCCTGCCTTGATCCTCGGGACCAGCTCGGATCGCATCGGCACACCCTCAGGGCAATCGTATTTTGCGACAGTCAGCAAGAGCCTGCAGCGCGAGACAGGCTTGCCGATCGCGCCGTATGTCGGCGCCAGCTACAGCGAGTTCGAAAGCCGGATCATCTATCCCTTCGGCCTGAACATAGGCATCGGCGAGCGAACGACGGTGCTTTTGATGAACGACGGCGTGCACCCGCATGCCTCGCTCACGCGGGGGTTCAACCGCTTCTCGCTCACGCTGCTGGCGGTCCGGCTGAAAGATTTCGGATTTACGATCGGTACATCGTTCTAGCCTGACACTGCACGGCAGTTGATCAATTCTCAATATCCGAGACCTGTGGAGCACAGGCAATCCTGCCTGTGACGGGACCAACTGACTTCGAACCCCCGGGAGAACACAGTGATTGTGTGTGCCACACAGGTGCGTCCCTTCGCGATGCATTGCTCCCGACGAACGAAATCGTACTTCGAATAAAGTGTCGCGTGCCACAGGCAGGATTGCCTGTGCTCCACCGAATCGCGTCCCGACGCGCATCCCCGTCCTTCCCCGTCAGGACAGGCTGGCGAAGGCCTCGCGGGTGAGGTTGATGTTTCCTGTTTCCGTCACGACCAGATCGTCTTCGATTCTGATGCCTCCGAACTTACGCATGGCATCCACGTTCTGCCAGTCGACCAGCATTGAGTGCGCGGAGGCCTTCAACTCCGCGAGCAGCGACTCGATGAAGTAAAGTCCGGGTTCGATGGTGAATGATTGGCGAGGCTCGATCATTCTCGTGAGTCGGAGGAACGGATGTCCGTCCGGTTTCGGAATGACTGCGCCGTCGCGGTCGGCGGAGAAGCCTCCCACGTCATGCACCTGCAGGCCGATGTAGTGGCCGAGTCCGTGGGGGAAGAAGTAGCTGGTGATTTTCTTCTCCAGGATCTCGTCGGCCGACGCTTTGATCAGGTCGAATTTCGAGAGCACGTCCGCGACATGTCGGTGTGCGCTCAGGTGCAGTGTCCGGTAGTCGGTCCCGGGCCTGACTTCGCTGCAGATCTCCTGCTGGAACGTCTCGACCGCGTCGATGAGGTCCTGGAACTCAGTGGCATGGGTGTAGGTGCGTGTGATGTCCGAGGCGTAGCCGTGATACTGCGCTCCGGCATCGATGAGGAAGGAGTGACGGTCTTTCGGTGAGATGCGTTCCTGATGCTGATAGTGGAGGACCGCCGCATTCTCGTTGAAGGCGATGATGTTCCCGTACGGAAGCTGATGCTCGACATGGCCGGTGACGCGCATGAACTCGAGGTGAATCTCGTATTCGGAAGCGCCGTTGCGCCACGCTTTTTCTGCGGCCACGTGGGCGCGCGCACCGAGAAGGTTTGCTTCGCGCATGCACTCGATTTCGTAGTCGGTTTTCCAGGCGCGGTCGTAGTTCAGATGCTCGAGCAGGGCCGGTGGATTGACCGCGGCAAAGTTCCAGCTTTCGAAGAGTGAGTCTGGCTCGCCGATGTAGGCGCATCGCGCTTTCGGCATGTGGGAAGCGGCTTCCTGCGGCGTCGAGATCATCACCACGTCGAAGGAGTCGACCCAGAATCCGGATGGAGCGTCGGGCACTTTGTGCCAGTAGTCGACCGGCTGATAGAAGACCAGGCGCGGTCTTGAACCGGCCGTGAAAACGACGAAGCAGTGAGGGTTGTCGAGGACCGGAAGCCAGCTCTTGAAGTGAGGATTCACCTTGAAGGGATACGGCATGTCATCGAGGAAAATCATGTGCAGAGCGCCGGCATGGATGGCTACGCTTTCGTATTCGCTCGCAGAGAGCGCGCGTGCGTAACGATCCTGCACGACCTCGAGATGCTGCTTGTAGAGCTGCGCTGCTCGCTCGGTCATTGATTTCCTCCGTTCGGTCCCCGAGAGAATAGTCGAGGCGACGTCAAACTGGAAAGGTGAGTCTCTCGTAGTCGCATGCCGTTGTCCGCTGATGAACGCAGAACGAAGGACGCAGAAGGATGAAGTAAGAAAGTAAAGCTGAGGGGGACGAGAGATCGTTGTGATTCCGCGGCTCTGTTCCCTGGATGCGAAGGGCCCACGATGCCGGGCGCACGGAGTTGATGAAGGTGTGTTGGCGTACGGTTCGCAAACAGAATTCTATTCCGGCGACAGATCTCTGAAGGTGTCGCCGCGCGTCCCGCCTCGGCCGGGTCGAAAGGCAGGAGACGTAATGGCAGACCCATTTTTCGAACGAATGGCGGACGACCTCCGCAGGCAGAGGGAAGACCTCGAGCGGGACATGAACGACCAGACTCAGTCGGAGAAGACCACGGCAGATCTATTGGAGCGGATCGAAGCACTACGGGCGCGGTCAGAGAAAACCATCCGCGATTCCGAGCGCACTGGAGAGAAAAAGTAGGCTTCAGAAATATCGACTAGATCTCACCGAGATCGAGAGCCCTCTTTCCAAAATTGCGTCTTAGCGCTGCATCTGCCGCCCAGTAACCACACATGCCATGGACGCCACCTCCGGGAGGGGTCGAACTCGAACAGAGATAGATCGACGGATTCGACGTGGCGTAGCGATTCCACTTCATCACCGGCCGGGCGAAGAACTGACGCAGGTTGTTTGCGCCACCCCCAATGTCGCCGCCAATCACGTTGGGATTGTGCTGTTCATATTGTGCGGTGTTGATGGTGTGCCGCGCCAGGATTCGATCGCGAAAGCCCGGCGCGAACCGCTCGATCTGCTGTTCGATCACGTTGGTCATGTCCACTGTGGAGTTGTGCGGAACGTGGCAGTAGGCCCAGCCTGTGTGTTTTCCCTCCGGTGCCCGCGTAGAGTCGAACATGCTTTGTTGCGCCAGAAGCACGAACGGCTTCTCCGAGTGTTTTCCATTCCACGCCGCGTGCTCTGATTCAGCCACTTCGTTGAGCGTCCCACCCACGTGGACTGTGGAAGCATCCGCGCATTCCGCGGCGGTCCAGGGGATGGGACCGTCAAGTGCCCAGTCGATTTTGAAGACGCCCGGTGCATAGCGGAACTGCTCGAGTTTGCGGCGATAGCGGGGCGACAATGCCTCCGGCGCGATCCGGAGTAGCTGACGGGGCGTAATGTCCATCATGGCCACTCGATGCGGTGGCAGATCGCCGAGGGACTCGACCATTCGCGAGGTCTCGATCTCTCCACCGAGCGAACGAAGCAGCGAGGCCAGGGCATTGGAAATTGCGATGGAGCCCCCGCGGGCGCAGGGCCATCCCACGGCGTGGCCGGCAAGTGCCAGCACGAGTCCGAACGAGGCTGTCCCAGCCTTATCGAGAGGCAGGACGGAGTGTGCGGCGCATCCGGCAAAGAGTGCCGCGGCTTTCTCTCCTTTGAAGTGAGACCGGGCCAGCGAAGTCGCCGACCGCAACGCGCTCCACGCAAACTGCGACATCACCAGAGGATGTTCCGGAAGCCCCATTGAACGCAGGATCTGTGGAACCAGCGTCTCCGATTCCCGAAGCAGAGGCCGCATTAATTTCTGGTAGGCATTTCCGTCGACTCCGAGCGACGATGCTGTCGCCTCGAGCGACTGCTGCAGTACGGCCGCCGTTCCATTGTCGAGCGGATGAGCGAGGGCGTATCGGGCGTAGTCCCACTGCAGGCCATGAGCCTCCAGCGGCAGTTTCCTGAGGAGAGGCGAGAGCAGCGCGGTCGGATGGATGGCAGAACAAACGTCGTGCCGGAAACCGGGAAGCGTGAGCTCTTCGGTTCGTGTGCCGCCGCCGATGGTCTCTTTCCCTTCGAGGACGATGACCTTCAGCCCGGCCTGCGCCATCACCACTGCAGCGGAAAGGCCGTTGGGTCCTGAGCCGACGATCACCGCGTCGTACGCTTTCGGTCTGCTGGTCATCGTGAGTTCCGGTGCAGCATCGCTGCCTGCCGCGCTGTGCGGCATCAGCTCAGAGGTTCGCAGGAAACAGCAGGCGGCCCAGCAGCAGACCACCTACACCTGCTGCCAGGCAGGCTACGACGGTGACAAATAGATTGGCAATCGCAAGACCACTACTGCCGTTCTCAAAGAGCTTCACAGTCTCGAGATTGAATGCGGAGTAGGTAGTGAAGCCTCCCAGCAATCCGGTCCCGAGTAGAAGCCGTGAGGAGTTCGAGATTGCCTCCGAATCGAAAGCAGAAGCAACCAATCCGATTAGAAACGAACCGCTCAGGTTTACGAGCAACGTGGCGATCGGAAAACCGCCGGCGCCGCGGCCCGACATGCCGAGGACGAGAAGATATCTGGCGCCAGACCCGATCGCACCGCCGGCGCAGACCAGAATGAAGTTCTTCATTGCGACACAATTGTAGTTTGCATTTCTCTTCGAGCGTTTCGTCGCGAGTGACATCAGCTCCGCGTCGGAGGCGCCGGCAAAGGGTGGCCGGTGTTGTCCATGGTCTTGCGCCGGAACCCCTTGAGAAATGCGGGTCAGCCTATGGCGATTCCTGCGATGCAGGCCAGAAGATCCTCGTCATCGTACGGCTCGTAAATCACGTTGTTGAACGCACTCGCGACCCGGTCGACGACGATCTGCGGCATCGCCGTCACGATGGCGGTCTTGCGCACCAGATCCGGATGTTGCTGCTCGATCCACCCGATGAAAGCGAGCGAATCCTGCTTGGAGGTAGACAGGAACGCCACGATTGCGTCGGGTGTGAACCCGTCTACAGCGTCGCAGGCGGTCATCAGATCAGGAGCAGAAATCGCCGTTCCACCGTAGCCTTCGAGGGCCACCTGCAGTCTCTGTCGTTCACCTTCGCTTCCATCAAAAACTAAAATGGATTTCGTTTCGAGCATTTCTTGCACTCCACTCGTGTTGGGCACCAAGCCATAGAACAGCACTGATTTGTGATCTTGTTTGCAGGACGGCTGTCCCTACTCTGGCAGACCCTCGAGCTGATTTCAATGATCGTTCCTTCGGTGAAGGCGGTCGCTTGCCGCAGACCTGCTGGCCTGGACACCGGAGAAATTCCGTTGCACGGGAGACGGAATCCACGAATCTGCACGTCGTCGTGCTACATTTTTACGATGACCACGGCCAGAGTCCTTGTCGTCGAAGATGACGAAGCGATCCGAAAGCTGCTTGTTCACGTTCTCACCAAGCGTAGCTACGACGTGGTCGCCGTGTCGGATGGTGGTGAGGCCATCGACAAGATTCGAGTGGAGTCATACGACGTGATTCTGCTCGACATGATGATGCCGAAGGTGACGGGGATCGAGGTAATCGAATGGTTGAGTCGTAACAAGCCAGGCCTGGCTCGCGAGTCGGTGGTCGTGCTGACCGCCATGGGAACGACGCAGCTTGGCGAGTTCGATAAAGACGCGGTGTTCGATTTCCTGCGAAAGCCGTTCGAGGTCCCTCAGCTGCTCGAGGTGGTAAGCCGATGCATCTCCGGCGGAGTACTGCCGAGTGAAGAAACGGCAGGGTTCTGAACGTTCGGCTCTGCGAATCGCCCTGCGCGGCGACTGGGAGATAGAAACAGGATCGCTGTCATCAGCAGGAGCGCCGTCATTCCGAGCGGCGGGATGTGTGGGTGCGAGGAATCTACGCACAGGGGCCGCGCTTGAAATGATGAGCGCGACCCTTTCGCGTAGATTCCTCAGTCGCACATCTTTCTGCTTTAGACACCAGGCACGCCCGCTCCTTCGGAATGACGTCGCCGGTCGCCCCTGCTCGCGATGACATGACTCACGTGAACCTTCAAAACCCCGCGTACCAGTCGTATCCGCGTTCTCCCCAGAAATCCCGTGGTCTGATTTCGGTGTAACGCATCGTCCCGAGCCGCTTGATGTTCTTGATGCCGTACTTCAGTGGTATGGCCAGACGAAGTGGAGATCCATGGTGCCAGTCGAGTGGTTTGTCGTTCATCTCGTAGACCAGCATGGTCTGTGAATGCAGCGCGGAGTCGAGATCGAGGCCCACGTAATACTGTTGATCGGGTGTGGCCATGGCTACGTACGGCGGCAGATCGTCACTACGATTCTCGAAATCATGCGGGCGCCCACTTCTGGTGGGAGGGGGCACTTGTCGAATCAAGTCGATGAGTCGCGCACCGGTCCACTTCACGATCATCGACCAGCCCTCGATACACCTGAGTTCGTAGATCATGTCGTGGCGGGGAAGCGCACGAATCTCGTCCATCGTGATGGCCACGGCCTGCTCGGCACCTGCAGCGCCTTCGATCCGTAAGCGCCATTCCGACACATCGAAGCGTTCCTGCAAGCCCTGGTGTCCGTTGATGCGAGGAATCCTGACGACATCTTCTGCTGAAAAAGTAGGCGAGAGTCGATCCCGGTCGAAGAAGGCGCGGGCCAGTGTCTCGTTCTTCTGCAGCACCCGTCGAAGAGGCCAGTGCATACCGTCGAGCGGGGCGCTCGAACCGAGCCAGCGCCAGCCGGCCACTGCTGCACCCGCTGCCACTGCGCCACCGATGAATCCGCGTCGGCTGAGTCTGCGAAGCTCCTTTTTCACAACCTCGTCGCTCGATTCGATTTTCACTGGGCCACCTCGTCGTCCACGACTTCCACACCGATGACCATGGCCCTGAAGTTGTTCCATCCGGCACGAATGACCTGAGCAATGTGCACGACGAAGAATCCCACGTATCCGACTGTGAGCCAGAAGTGAAGAAACCGGGCCATCGCGTATCCGCCGCAGAGGAATGTGATCCACGCAAATTGGACAGGCTTGTAGATTGCGATTCCGGTGAGCAGCGATCCGAGGCCCATGATCACGACTGAAGTGTAGGCAATCCTCTGCGCCCCGTTGAACTTTACCCGTGGAAGTGGCGACTTCGTGATCCGCAGGTCGTGCAGTACGACCTGCCAGGCCTCACGCAGGGTGTTTCTGTTCGGCACCAGCTCACGCCACTCGCCGGAGATGGCCGTGTATGCCACGTACAGCACTCCGTTGATTCCGAACAACCACATGAAGAAGAAGTGAAAGCCCATGGCTTCACCGAGGCGATTGTTCAGTTTCAGCGCACGCCATGTTGACTGATCGACATTCAGCTTCAGGAGCGTGAAGTCACCGAGGCCGATGCGATAGACGGGATAGGCCCAGTAGATCAGCAGGCCACTCCAGATCATCACCATCAGCAGCGGAAAATTCAGCCAGTGAAACCAGCGAATCGCCAGCGGGTGTTTCTTTTCGAGGTGCATGACGGATTAGTCCTCGAGGCCCGGGATTCGTTACAACGCTCTTCTGAGTTCCGTGAGAATTGCGGGTTAAGATTCGGAGATGCCATCCGATCACGAGCTCGTCGCCAGTCTTCGGGCGGGAGATGAGAGGACCTTCCAGGAGGTGGTGACTCGTCTTCACCCCTTTCTGGTCCGGCTGGCTCGACTGCATGTGGGTGACTTCGGCGTGGCGGAGGAAATCGCTCAGGAAACCTGGATGACGCTACTCGAACGGCTGGAGACTTTCGAGCAGCGTTCGTCCCTGAAAACGTGGCTGGCGGCCATCGTTCTCAACAAAGCCCGGGCACGCGGGGTGCGTGAGAAGCGTCAGACTCCCTTCAGCGTGCTTGCGAGCGAAGAAGCCAGTGAGCCTTTCCGTTCGGTCGATCCGTCCAGATTTCTCCCCGAAAATCATGCGCGATGGCCCGGCCACTGGGCGGATGATCCGCTGCCGCCGCCTACACCCGAATCTGCTCTCATTCAGCAACAGGCGATGCGGACCGTGGAACTTGCCATCGGCGCGCTTCCTTCCGCCCAGCGGGCGGTACTGATTCTTCGAGACGTGGAAGGGGAGTCAACCGAGACCATCTGTAACGTACTCGAGTTGAGTGAGACCAATGTGCGGGTTCTGCTGCATCGAGCACGTGCACGAGTAAGAGCTGCCCTGGAGCAATCATGGAAGTAACAGATGAGTTGTCGTGCGAGGTTCTGGTCGAGATGCTTTCCGACTTCATCGAACAGGCCCTGGGTGAGGAAAGCAGACGAATTTGCGACGCTCACCTCGCGGAGTGTGTGCCGTGCGCTGACTACTTGCGTGGACTGGAGTATTCGATCGCGGTGAGCGGGCGAATCCGGGATTGATGAACGCAGAACTCGGAAGGCCCTGGGGTTGATGAACGCAGAACGCAGAACGATGAAGTAAGAAAAGAAGGCAAGGTCAGGGTCGGTCTGGATCAGTTTGGGTTGCTGCAAGCGGAGGAGGAATGGTGAGCATGAAGATTGTGACGGTTGACAGCTATCTGGCGGCGCTTCCCGAGGAGCAACGGAACACCATCGCTGCTGTGAGGAAGACCATTCTCGAAAACCTTCCCGATGGCTATGAAGAATCCATGGGATGGGGAATGCTCACCTGGTCGATTCCGCTGTCGCGTTACCCGGAGACTTACAACAAGCAGCCTCTGGCCTACGCGGCGTTGGCTGCCCAGAAGAACTACAACGCCATTTACCTCAACAGCGTCTATCAGGATCCCGTGTTGGAGAAAGAGCTTCGGGAGGGCTACTCGAAGGCTGGTAAAAAGCTGGATATGGGCAAGTCCTGTATCCGGTTCAAAACTCTCTCGGACCTGCCACTCGAGGTCATCGGAAAAGTGATCGCCAGCACCACGCCCGAGCAGTTCATCGCTAGATACGAAGAAGCGAGAACGGGGAACTCGCGGGGGGAATGATGAACTCAGAACTCAGAACGCAGAACTCAGAACTCAGAACGCAGAACGATGAAGTAAGAAACTAAGGCGGCAACTCTCGCAGGCAGCGACACCAGATTTTGATTTCTTTCTTACGTCATCGTTCTGCGTTCTGAGTTCTGCGTTCATCAGCCCGGAGTTCTGCGTTCATCAGCACTCAGTGCGCATGCGTCAGTCGGTGCACTGATTTCACCACCGAGAGCAGGCTGTCGATGTCCAGCGGTTTTCGGAGAAAGATCGTGACGATCGAATCGTCCAGATCCCGGAAGGATTTCTCTGCCGAACCGGTCATCACGATGACCACCGGGACGTCTCCAACTGTGCGCTTGTTGAGGTGGGCGATGACTTCGTGCCCGCTCATGTTCGGCATGATCAAGTCGAGCAGTACCACGGAGTAGTCGGTCCGCTCGAGATGATCGATCCCCTCGACGCCATCATTGGCTTCGTCGGTCTTCAAGCCAGCGCGTCGCAGGACCGTGGCGATCAGCGTGCGGAGCGTAACGTCATCCTCGACGATGAGAACGCATCCGCTCTGGCGTTCATGACTAATTTTGGTGGCAGGTTGCATCATGCGAAGAGTTTATAGCGAAAGCGCGCATCTTTGCGCTCCGGGTCGGTATCTCGTGTATACGCGGCAGCCTCGACGCTGGTCATGCAACGAACGACGCTCTGCCTATCGACGGGGGATCCTGAAGGCCATGCCGATTCTGATCTCTGTGCCAGACACGGTATTTCTTCCTCGGAGAACCCGGGACACTTCCAGATTGGCGTCGAACGATCTCGACACCTCGAAGTACACTTCGCCCGCAGCGCTGAACGATTCCGAGTCGCCGCTCACAAGTCCGAGGGTCGGATCAGTTTCTGCGAAGGAGGCAAGGCTCTCCCAGCCGCGCAGAGAGACGAAGGTTCCCACGTCACGAAGCGGGAAGAAGCCGGCCTTCAACGAGTATGGGAGCTCGTCTTTCACTGGTCCACCCCGTCGACGGTAGCCGGACTGCAAACTCACGAACGCTGATGGCAGCACGCGTAATGATTGAGACCAGGCCAGGTTGATGTGCGGATCGATCTCGCCGGTACCGAGTTGTGGAAAGTCGGTGCTCTTGTATCCGAGAGGGAAGGACGACCCCACCTCGATCGCGAGAACGCCGCGCCGCGACTCGAACGACCTCCGTAAGGTCAGGTCGAGATCCGAGAAGCCCTGCGTCTTGAATTCGTTCTCGAAACCTCGCGCCAGCACCGATTTCCAGGGCACTGTTCCGATCACCGTCCACTGCTCGCCGAGTCCTGTCTCGAAGTACAGAACAGCGCTTCGCTGGCGCGCCCCTCGGCCTGGGTATGGAACGCGATCGCCGTCCGGAGCGAAGGCTCTGCTCGAATCGAGCTGTGACAACCCTAGATGGACATACGCGTTACCGCTTCCACGAGGCCATGCATCCGGGTGCGCGTCGATGGCAGTCGCGCAGAGCAGCGCCGCGACGAATATCACGCGCAGGCAGTGCGTCATGGACGACGGAAGCGACCGTCAGCGATGATCACGTTAAACTCGTAGCACCAGACTGTAAACGTGTCGAACGAGTTCAGGTCGACCGATGGTGGCAAGGTCAGAGTGAGCGTGTCGCCTTTGAACTGCTGCCGGCCGGTCACCGACAGCACGGCGAAGTTTCGTCGGGAGTTCGTGGAAAGCCCCACACGAAGATCGAGTCCCGGTGCACTGCCATCATGGCGGAGATTCGTGATTTGAATCTGGATCGGGGAGATGATGGTGGCAATCCCTGACACTGCATGTGAGCCGGTGAAGACGGCCACGTCCCCGACTTGAACCAGGGTGGCCGGGGAAACAGATCGCGATCTTGCTACTCTGCGCCGAGTTGGCACTGCCTGGGCGAGGATTGAGTCCATCTGTTGAATGGCTGGTTTCCAATCCGATTTGCCGGCACCCGAGACGCGCCACCGCACCCGCAATGTCTCGGGTGCGCGAATGATCAGTTCTCTACCACCGGGGTCGGACGCTACGAGCGTCGTCACTTCCTGCAACGGAAGAAGACGGAGCAGTACAGCGGCGGAAACGTCCTCTGCTCTGCCGTACTCCAGCTGGATGTCGTCGGTTGCTGATTCATTGCGAAGATGGAGCTCGATGTTTCCAGGCTCCGGAACCAGCAGTTGTTCTGCGGTCGCGGTATCAGGTACGAGCACAACAGAGGCAAGGAGGCAGAGTGCTGCAATTCCGTTTCTCATCCGATTTCTCCCATCAGCGGTGATACGGGAGTTGGATGCAGCAGGATCTCGAATGGTTTCAAAAATTCATCCTGAAACCTTTTCCCGCAGCCGGCATCAGAGAGATGATCATGGGAACCGCCGCGGGTGACCGCGCTACTGAACTGACTTGTCGTGACCTGTTGGACCTGTTGTCGTCCTACATCGACGACGAACTCGATCAGGGGGATGTTCGGCTGGTCGAAGTGCACCTCGGGATCTGCCGATCGTGCGTCGACTATGTGCTGAGCTACCGGGAGACGACTGCGCTAGCCATGAGCATGCGTGTCGATCATGTGACGGACGTACCTGTCCCGGAGGAGCTTCTTCGTTTGGTCCTGAAACGGAGTCGAGATTGAGCAGGAAGATCGGCAGTCGCGGCTTCTACGCCGCCCTCGGTGGCCTGAGCATGACCGTATTCTCCTGGTACAGCCCGTGGGCCTGGCCGGCATTTCCGGCACTGTTCCTCATCGACCGCTCGTTCGGCCAGTCGTTCTACGCCGAGGCATCGTATGACGTCCGTGCGGTGATTTTGATCGTATTGATTGTATGGAACACTGCGGTATGGGGCGTTCTACTGATGGCTGCAGTCCGCCTTCTGTCTCGACTCACGTCGAGGCGTGGCGTTGATGACATTGCTCCTTCCATCGCGATTCGAGGATGAAACCGTTCTCGTCGACGCGCTGCGCGGCGGAGACGAACATGCTTTCGAGTTCCTGATACGGCGGCACGGTCCCCGTCTTCTGCAGGTTGCACGAAGCTTCCTCCGCTCAGAGGAGGATGCGCGTGACGCATTGCAGGACTCTCTGATCTCCACCCTGCGGGCGATCCATTCCTTTGCTGCTGCGTCATCACTGGCGACGTGGCTTCATCGCATCGTCGTAAACCACTGCCTGATGAAACTGCGGACGGAGCGCCGCCGAGCGGAGGAAAGCATCGAGCCGTACCTTCCCCGGTTTCTCGAAGACGGTCATCAGAGTGAGGTGAACGTGACATGGCGAGAGGATGCCGTGCATCGCATGGAACGGAAGGAGCTGAGTGAACTCTTACGGCGATCCATTGACGAAATTCCGGAACCGTATCGCGCAACGCTGCTCATGCGCGATGTCGAAGAGCTCTCGACGAGTGAGTGCGCAGGCATCCTTGGTATTTCCGACAACGCTGTGAAGATCCGTCTGCATCGCGCCAGGCAGGCACTTCGGACTCTGCTCGACCCGCATATGCGATGAGGAGAATGGAGAATGTTGAATAGAGAATGTTGAATGTGGTGAGGGCTAGATTCTGGCTCTTACTTCTTTCTTCTCTTGCGTTTTTCTGCGGGTGCAGGTTTGGTGACGGCACTTTGAGCTGTCTGTCTGTTTCTGGCCCACCACCAGCAGAGAAAAACGAGCCCGAACATGCCCACGAGTCGATAAAACATTTCTGCGATCAACCAGGCATTCGCGGCCAGGGTTCCGTAGTGTGATTCACTCCACGCGCCCATGCGCGCCGCGTACGTACTCTCGATCGCGACCAGTAGTCCGACCGGGTGGATGGCCATGATCAGCAGTATCGAGAAGAATAGAGACTTCAGATTGTGGGCGCTGAACGGACTGCGATTCGAGGCGAATAGCGCCAGCAGCAGGATCACGTTGTAGGTCAACAGGCTCGCCGGAATCGTGGCCGAGGGTAAGGCCGCATCGGGGGAGGAGACGGTGATGGAAGTCCCCGCCGGAGTCAGCTCGGCGGGAGCGAATCGGCCATCAAGGCGCAAAGCCGGAGCGGTCACCTTGCCGAGAAATTGGTTGTACGAGGCTGCGGTCGAAGTCCAGAGGACCACTCCGATGAACAGACCGACCAGGAACCTAACTAGTTGTAGCAGCATTTAACTTCTGAACCTTCGACGTCCAGTAGAGAAAGATGAACACTGCTGCGCCGAAGATCAGGCTTTGCCAGATGGCCAGGTGAAAGACCTCGAAGAGATCTCGCCGGTAGATGCCGAGGAGAAAGAGCGTGACGATGCGAACTACGTTGAGAATCTGGATCGCCAGAACTCCTGCGAGGACTCCCGCCAGTCGTGCACGGATTGAAGCGTCGAAGGCGAAGATCGCAGCGCAGAGGAAAACGACGGCCTCGATACCGTTGCAGCCGTTTTTGATGTCAACGGCGAATCGGCTGTTTTGAATGACCGTTCCGCTGCGCGTGGCGTCCTGACCGAGAAGATTGATGACCGATGCCGACACGGCCGAGAGTCCGCGCGTGAGTGGAGCGATGACCGCCCGATCAACGGGAGCAGGAGAGACGACGACGTAAAACAGGATCAGCAGACCGGAGAATTTGAAGAGGAAGCGCGTTTGCCGCGAGTTGAGCGCCATGGGCGGCGCATTCTATACCAGCAGCGTTCGAGCAGAGGCGGCTGGGGTGTGGGAGTTTCGGTCAGTGATTTCGCCTTCCTGCGTGTCGGGCGGTGGCGCGCGATGTGAACCTGCAGCAGGTCATGAAAACCAGAATACTTGGCGGCAGACTCGAAGTCTCGGCGACAGGGCTCGGATGCATGGGCATGTCCGAGTTCTACAAAGGGGGAAGCGAAGCAGAAACGATGGCTACCCTGGAACGTGCACTAGCGTTGGGAGTCAACTTCCTCGACACCGCCGACATGTACGGACCATACAGGAATGAGGAACTGCTCGGCAGGTTCATTCGTGGGCGGCGTGAAGAGGTGGTGATCGCCACGAAATTCGGGATCACGCGGTCCCCTGATGGAGTGCGGGGAATCGTCGGGTCTCCAGCATACGTTCGCAGCGCCTGCGAAGGCTCGCTGAAACGACTCGGGATCGACACGATCGATCTTTACTATCAGCATCGCGTTGATCCGAACGTGCCGATCGAGGAAACCATTGGCGCTATGTCGGAACTGGTTCAGCAGGGGAAGGTGCGCTATCTGGGAATGTCGGAAGCAGGGTCCGCCACCATCCGTCGTGCGCAGGCCGTGCATCCGATCACCGCCCTGCAAACTGAGTACTCACTCTGGAGCAGAGATCCTGAAGACGAGATCCTGCCGACGGTCCGCGAACTCGGGATCGGCTTTGTGCCATACAGTCCACTCGGTCGCGGCTTTCTCACCGGAAGCTTCCGTAGTATCGATGATCTCCAGCCGGATGATTTCCGCCGCAACTCGCCTCGGTTTCAGGGTGAGAATTTTCAGAAAAATCTTGATCTCGTCGACCGCATCACGGAGTTCGCAAGCGAGAAGGGCGTGACAGCTTCGCAGCTGGCTCTGGCCTGGCTGATGGCGCAAGGGGAAGACATCGTTCCGATTCCCGGAACCAAGCATGTGAGTTTTCTCGAAGAGAATGTCGCTGCGCTGGACATCGAGCTGAGCGCATCGGAACTGGCTGAGATCGATCGCGTGGCGCCTCATGGAGTTGCTGCAGGGGATCGTTATGCCGACATGAGTTCGGTGAATCGCTGATCAGCGGTCATAGGTGCAGCATGGCGACTGAGAGAAAGTAACGGGAATTGCTGAGCATCAGCAGGGAGCCGTCATCCCGAGCGGCGGGGTGGGTGGGTGCGAGGGATCTACGCACAGGGACCGCGCTGCGATTGTTGAGCGCGACCCTTTTGCGTAGATTCCTCAGTCGCAGCACTCTCTGTGCGCGCTACCGACCACGGTGTGCTCTTTCGGAATGACGTCGCTGGCCGTTGCAGCGGTATATACGGATACTCGGTCTTGCGACTGTTCCAACCCGGCATGCCTGCATGCGCGCTTCCGAAAACTTCAGCGCTGAACCACGTCCCTCTGCATGGTCGCCAGACGCGCAATCAGCTGATTCTGAGCTGAGGTCGGGACGCGAAGCGTGGTCATGGCATCGATCAGATCTTCGACCAGCGCGTTGAACTCTGCAGCGGTGATGTTCAGGTCGACGTGAGCGCTCTTCATGTCTCGGCCCGTGTAGGTGCAGGGGCCGCCAGATATGGCGCAGAACTGTTCGGTCAGCAGGCGTTGGAGATTGGTGATGTCGGCATTCGCGAACTTGGGTGCGATGCGGAGGTCGTCTGCGATGTTGGATAACATTTTCTCGACGATGGACTCGATTCCTGGCTTCCCGCCCAGTTGGTCATACAGCGTTCTCTCCCGGCCCGTCGAAAGAGCGCAGGAGCAGAGCAGCAGTAGCGACGCTGCGAGATGGAAAGCCTTATTCATTCTTTAGAAAGTAGCCTGCAGAGAGAGAAAGAATCCGCTTTGCTTCGGCAGGCTGGCCACCGTTCCCAGACTGGCGTAGGCGGCGATGACCGCGAGATTCTTGTTAGGAAAGTAGCCGATGAAAACATCGGACCAGGCCGATTCGCGGGAGAAGCTGAGGTTGTCGGGTTTGGCCCGGTACTCAGCCCCGACAGTAACTTCGGGACTGAGAAAAACGGAAGCCGAGATCTCAGGAAGGATTTCATACTCATCGTTCAGATCCCCGCCGAAACCGAGCAATCCCAACTGATTGGCCCTGGTTGCACGCAGAGTGCCGTTCACCAGTACGTTGCGGCCGGCCAGTACTCCCAACAGGACTTTTGTGGCAGCGATGTAGCCGTCGACTCCGCTATCGTCGATCGCGCCGATCGTTTTCGGGATGCTGAACGTTTCGAGCTGTTTGTACTGCGCGCCGATCGAGATCTGTGGTATCGCCGAGTACACGGCGTCGCCCGCGATACGTACCTTGACTCCGAGGATGTTCTGCTCCAGTTTCTCGCCTGGAACTTTGAGAAGCAGGGCCAGCGTACCGAGGTGCAGCTGTTGTCTGGCGGCGGAGAACTCTACGCGGTTGCGGATGTTCACACTGGCGCCGATGGCATGCAGTGTCAGGTCGCCGGTGGGCACGAAGGTGTAGAAAGCAGTCGCGCCGAATTCATCTTCAGTCGCCAGACTCGACAGGATGGCCCAGGGAACGATCCCGCCACCGCCTGCGCCCTCCACCTGCGTAGCGCCTCCTGTGGAAAGAAGACGTCCGTCAGCGGCGGTCACTTCGCTCGCCGAGAACAGGAAAAGCAGTCCCATGAAAGCCCCGCGGATCAGTGAGTGCTCAGGCAACGGCATGGACACCGGCCTGTTCAACGGGAGCGATTCCCCATGGCGATTCGGAGAGCCATCGCGAGAGGTCTGCCTTTGGAATTGGGGGACTCATGAAGTATCCCTGCGCCATGTCACACCCGAAACCTTTCAGGATGTCCCAAGACTCGCGATTCTCAACACCTTCAGCAATCACCCGCATGCCCATATTATGACCAAGTTCGATCGTGGAGCGAACGATGACTGCATCATCGCTGTTTCGGTGCATGTTCATCACGAAACCTTTATCGATCTTGAGTTCGTCGACCGGCATTCGTTTGAGGTGAGCAAGTGAGGAGTAGCCTGTCCCGAAGTCGTCGATGGCCAGTCGGATTCCTCGGTCCTTGAGATCCTGCAAGATCCTCATTGCATAGTTAGGGTCTTTCATGACGCCGCTCTCGGTGATCTCCAGCATCAGGCACTCTGGCGGAACTTCATACTTCTGCAGCAGTGTTTCAACGATCCCCGGCAGAGCGGAATCGAGCAGGTCGAGGGCTGAGAGATTGACGGCTACGCTCAGCACTTTCCCTGCTTTCCGCCACTCGCCGCAGGTCTCGATGGCCGTTCGCAGAACCCACTGCGTGAGTACGCCGATGTTTCCGGACTGCTCGGCGAGCGGGATGAACTCGTCAGGGGCAATACGTCCATACTCAGGGTGATTCCAGCGAAGCAGGGCCTCGAGATGAACCACGCGCTCGGTGGCGAAATCGATCTTGGGCTGATAGTGGAGTTCGAGCTGATCGCGTGCAACAGCCTGCCTCAACTCTGTCATGAGCGAGAGTCTGCGGAGGGTGTACTCGTCTTTCCCTGATTCGTAAAAAGCCAGCCGGGTGTGATTCCGCTTTGCTTCGTACATGGCCACGTCAGCCCGTTGCATCAGAGTGACGGAATTCTCGGCGTCAGCGGGGAAGGAAGCGATTCCGAGGCTGGCATCGACGTCGATAGCGACATCGTCGACATGGTGAGGGGAATCGAAAAGTGAGAGTATTTTCCTGGCCACGGTTTCGAGATGCTCCACGGGGGTCGCGGTCAGCAGCATGGCGTACTCATCTCCGCCCAGCCTTGCTACCGTATCGGTCTCGCGAGTGAGTTTACCCAGCCTCTCGCCGACCTGGCGCAGCAGGTGGTCGCCAAAAAGATGTCCCAGCGTGTCGTTGATTTCCTTGAATCTGTCGAGGTCCAGCATGATGACGCCCACTGTGTGTCCGTCTCGTCTGGCATGAGCGATGGCCTGGTCCATCCGGTCGAGGAAAAGAGTCCGGTTCGGCAGACCGGTAAGCGCGTCATGTGTGGCCTGGTAGGTGATCCGCTCTTCGCGTTCTGCGATCCCCGAGCGCATCTGATTGAAGACGACGGCCAGTTCACCCAGCTCGCTCTCCTGATCCACCACCACGGGTCGGGTGTAGTCGCCATCCCTGATCAGTCTTGCGCTTACCACCAGGGCGCTCACGGGTCGGGTGATGCTGCGCCCGATGACCAGCGCTCCAGCCAGAGAAATCAGCAGCGCGAGCAGCGTAAAACCGATGAGCTGGAGCTGCAGTGAACGGAATGGACGTAGGGCGTCCTCGAGATTTTTCTGGAGAATCACCGCCAGGCGCTCACCATCTCCTGTCATCACCGGGCGCGTCAGCGTCAGGTAGTCGTCTCCGTTGAGGTCGAGCGACTGGATTTCTTCTCCCGAGCGTTTAAGGTTCGACAGCCCCTTCATCAGAGTCTGCCTTCGCTTTGTCGAGAGCGTAGAGGCCAGCAATCGGTTGTCCGTTCTCCGTTTGTCGAAGAACGAGACGTCCAGTCCCGTGACAGTGGCCAGATCTTGTAGAAGGGCTCCGTCCAGCACGAAAGCCGCGCAGACCCATGCCACAGGCTCCGGCGCCAGAACCGGCACCAGGATCATCTGCACGGGTGTGTCCTGCAGCAGCACCACCCCCGACGATTGTCCCGCCTCCGTGGCGCGCCGAAAAAGATCCGGATAAGGGAATGCCACGCCCTCGCCGATGACTCGCGTCGACTCGGCATTCGTAGTCCCGTCGAGATCCAGCAGAAAGACGATGTCTGCGTCGATCCGCTTCCCGTGGTTCTTCAGTACGGACTCGATGGTCTGCTTATCGCTGGATGCAATGGCTTCCCGAAATGCGAAGTCCGCAGAAAGTACGCGCACGCTCTGGCCGACCTGTGCTCCGCGCGAAGCCAGCAGTCTGTCGAACAGCCTGGAGCCGACCCGCAGATCATTCGTAGCCTGCGTGGTAACGCTGCGCCGATTCGCGTAGAAGACGGCGATGAGCGTGAGTACGGCCAGAAAGACCAGCAGACTGATGATGAAACTGACCAGCTTGCGCTGAAAACTATGCGCCGCCATTCTTGAACTTTTTGAACTTTTGTTCCAGTGGACTGGCCGGGGCAGGAGCGGCAGGCGCTTCCACGTCGAGACGGAAAGCGAGATTCTGTGGGGCTGTTTTCGCGTTTACCGCGAGGTTCTGCGGGATGGCCGGTTTCCGGGAACGGGGATGCCATGCGGAGATCTGATATTTGCCCGGTGGAAGCGTCAGCGACACCAGGCCGCCCTTACTGGTGGCGAAATGAGGAGTCTCCACCACGTAGATGTATCCGATCATCGAGTCGTGAATACTGCAGCCGAGCGTAACGATTCCCGGCTTTTCAAACCTGACCGGACGCGCTGTGGTTCCTGAGTAAAGAGGAAGCTGGAAACGTTTCGCCGGAGCGAACGAATAAACCTGGTGACGAATGGCGTCACTGTTCGGGAAGCTGACGGAGGTACCCACCTGTATGGCCAGCACGTTGGGGCTGAACTGTTGATTCTTCTGATCCATGACCGCCTTCTGATCACGGCGTATCTCGACGGGCGCGCCATCGATCCGTTCCGCCGTGAGCACTGCATCCTCGAGCGGGCCTCCTCGAGAATCAGTCAGTCTGACCGTGAGATCAGCCGCGGAGGCATCGATCGGGACCGAGGACAGAGTGCCGGCTACGAACAGAACTGTCAGTAAGAAGGAGCGCATTTTTTCTAAACTCCGGTCAGCAGGATGATTGACGAGCGAATCCATGAACGCTACGGATCTGGAAGCGGCACGGACTGCTTGCAGCGACAGTTTGCTTCCCGCGAAGGCGCGTTAGGCCGCTGCGGGCAGTGGGCCGCGCCGGATGAACTTCTGCTGCGCGTCACAGGCAAGATTGCCTGTGCTCCACTGTCATCCTTTCTTACTTCTGCGTTCTGCGTTCTGCGTTCCTCAGCCCGCGGGCCGCAGTACCAGCCTCTCTCAACGCGCATTCGCCTTTGCGAAAATATCGAGTTGCGGTGAGTACACGCTGGTCTGGATGTTCAAAAGTCCGAGCACAGAGTGGAAAATGTTGTCATGCGAATACCCTGGCGTCTTTCCCTCGGCGAATTTCCAGGTCGTGAGATTTGCGCGGGCGCGAAGCTGCGGCGAGATCCAGACGATCATTGGCACCTGCGTCTGCACCGATGGAGCGATCGCGTAGGGCATTCCGTGCAGAAAGATTCCATGCTCTCCGAGTGATTCACCATGATCTGAAACGTAAATCACGGCCGAGTCGAACCGCTGCGAACTGCGCTCCACCACCGCCAGGGTCTCGGCTAAAAAATGATCCGTGTAGAGAATGGAGTTGTCGTAAGCGTTCGTGATTTCAGCAATAGAACATCGAGAGATGTCGTCCTGCCGGCAGGCCGGAACGAATTTCTCGAAGGCCGGCGGGTAGCGACGGTAGTAGGCCGGGCCGTGACTTCCCTTTTGATGAAGCACCACCAGCAGGTCGTTCGTGGTTCGGTTCAGTCGCTGCGCCAGACCCTCCAGCAGGATTTCGTCCTGACACTCGCCGTTCCTGCAGAGGGAAGGATGGACATTCTGCGAGAGGTCCTCGAATTCGACTCGGCTGCAGCTTCCCTTACACCCCGAGTTGTTGTCTCTCCAGAGAACATCAACCCCCGCATGTTTCACTACGTCCAGCAGATTTTCATGACGCAGGGCCTCGCTCACCTTGAATTCGTTTCGTCCGAGGTTCGAAAAAATGCATGGCAGAGAGGTGGCAGTCGAAGTCCCGCAGGACTGAATCGTACGATAGGCCAGATCCTTCCTCGCCCCGAGCCGCGGGTTCGTCGTCCGCGGGTAAGAACCGAGAGAGAAGTTCGCGCTTCTGGCGGTCTCGCCGATCACCAGGACCAGCAGTCGTTTGCGCGTTGCCGGAACTGTAGCGTCACGCCGGCGGGCATCCGTCCCGAGGCTTTCTGGAACACCCTGGAAACGACGTCGATCCTTGAGGAAACTGTGTGTGGCGGCAAGGTAGTTCACCGGAGTCAGAAGGTGTTTCAGCTCACGGTGATTGCGAAGAAACGAAGCGTAACCACGATTCAACGGAAGGGCGACCATCGCAATGACTGCAAACGTTCCAAGCAGCACCAGCAGTTTGGCCACGAGCTCCCGCGGCAGCGTGCGATAGCGGACCCGCAGCCGAGATAGCAGTAGTGCGGGTAGTAGTCCTCTGAGCGCGATAAACAGGATCAGATTCGCGCTCATCAGTTGAAAGGCTTCCTGCCGATCAGTCTCCACCAGGTTTCGGATCATCACCTTGTCCACAGCGATGCCAAACGTGCTGGAGAAGTAGGCGAAGGCCGCCGAAACGACAATGAGCGTACAGAGTGCAATTTTCCCAATTCCGCGCCAGACCACAGCTGTGAGAAAGAGATTGATCAGGCAGGTGACGAAGATGAAAAGACTGATCTTGAAAGGGATTCCGTGAGCTTCGTCAGTTTGTCCCACGGCACGCCAGAACGCTGCATTTGCGCCGATGCTGAACCAGAGCGAAACCAGAAGCGTAGCCGCTTCTGCCGACACTCCTGCGTCCAGAGTTCGACGAATGAACGAGGTGATGTGCGAACGGCTTTGCGAAGCCGGTGAATCTGTCATGTGAAGAATTCTGCCTCTCTCGAGTCGACCGTAGCGCTCGAGCTTTCTGGATGTGTGAATCTTCAGGTGCGAGAATTCTTCCCGCAGCCCCGTAGTCCGACTGGAATCTTTCTGCGTCTTGGGCGCAGCAGCTTCGTGAAGCCAGAGGCAGCATTCTAAGGGTTCCGGCAGAAGCGATCGAGTCGGCAACTTCGGCAGGTACACCAAAGGGTCCGCATCTCATGCGTTCACCTGCATGATCAGCTGTTGCCTGACGCCTCGAGCGGTGAAGCTGAGACGTATCTGCCAGGTTCCTTTCATGGCCAGCTCACCGCGCGCACGATAATGCCCCGGCTTTCCTGCAGGCTCGAGCTCGAACCTGCTGCTCATCTGGGCCATTGATCCCATGGCCGCCATGACCGCTTCGGCAGAGACTTCCGACACGACCACTGGCTGACCACTCGCAGCATCGAGAAATACGATTGCGAACTCATTCGCGCCAGTTCCGGGTCGAGCCGCCGAGGACAGATTGACGGTGATACCTGCCACCGTCTGCGAGCTGAGTACTTTTTGCTGGTCGGCTGAGCCATCCGATTTGATGGTTACGACGGCGATGATAGCGGCGACAAGCGCCGCCCCCGCGATCGAGAAGATGAACAGCTTCTTCTTCGCGCTCATCTCACCCGTTCCCGTACCCGCAGAGTCGTCGAAAGGTTCCTCGGTCTCCTTTACGTTCCTTACTTCAACCTTCTCACTTTCGGTCGCGGTTTCTGCTTCTTCCTCCTGCAGGTCACTACTCGCTTGAAGTCCGGAAAGCCGGAGTCTCCCTCTCTTGAGTTCATGCCGTTTGATGATGAAAAAAATGATCGGCGTGACGAGCAGCACGTGAATCGTCGAGGTCACCATGCCGCCGATGAGCGGCACGGCGATCGGTTTCATCACATCGGAGCCGGCGCCAGTGGCCCAGAGCAGCGGAATGAGTCCGAGAACGGTCGTTGCCACGGTCATGATCTTTGGCCGCACACGCAGAAGTGCTCCCTCCACCGTCGCGTCGAACAGTTCCTGGACCGTGATGTTACCGTCGAGCATCTTTCGATCTAACGCTTCATGTAAGTAGAGAACCATCATGACGCCGGTCTGTACGGCCACGCCATACAGTGCGATGAAGCCGACCCAGACCGCCACCGACCAGTTGAAGTCATAGAACCACATCAGGTAGACGCCGCCGATCAGTGCAAAGGGCACCGAGAGCATGACCAGCGCCGCCTCGAGAGCGGAGTGGAGCGTGAAGTACAGAATGATGAAGATCAACACGAAGACAATCGGGATCAGCAGCTGCAGTCGCTGGCGCGCATGCTGTTGGTTCTCGTACTGCCCGGCCCATGAGAGCGAATAGCCGGCTGGAAGCTTCAGGTCCCGATCCAGCACAACCTTGGCGTCGTCGACGAATGAGCCCATGTCGCGTCCGCGGACGTTCAGCTGAACGAGCGAGCGTAGCTGACCGTTCTCGGAGTTGATCATGGCCGGTCCCGGCGCGGTGGTCATCTTTACCAGCTGTCCCAGCGGCAGCTGGAACACCCCTCCATTCGATGTAGAGATCGGCGACGATGTTGCTGCGGCCACCGGTGCCGCGCCTCCCATGCCCATCCCTCCCGCCGCTCCGCCGCCCGCAGTTGCGGGTGCCATTCCTCCGTCCCGCGGGATAGTGATCAACAGATTTTGCAGCGCGGAGATGCTGTCGCGGTAGTCCGCAAAGTAGCGCACCTGCACAGGAAAGCGTGCTCTCCCTTCAACGGTGGTGGTGACGTTCGTCCCGCCGATGGCGGTCTCAATGGTATCGAGCACAACTCCAATGGGAATTCCGTAACGGGCGATGGCCGCACGATCGGGCTGTATGTCGAGGTATTGCCCGCCGGATATCCGTTCGCTGTACAGATCGGCTGCGCCATCAACTGTACGCAGAAGGCCTTCTGCTCGGAAGGCCAGTTGCTCGAGTGTTTTGAGATCCGGTCCGAAGATCTTCACGCCGAGTTGCGTACGAACACCGGTGTTGAGCATGTCGATACGATTGATGATCGGCTGCGTCCATGCGCTGGTCACGCCAGGAATCTGCAGCTTCTCGTTGAGCTCTTCGACGATCTGATCCTTGGTCATTCCGCGAGGCCACTCCTTACGCGGCTTGAGCTCGATGATGGTCTCGAACATCGATACCGGTGCGGGATCAGTTGCCGATTCCGCGCGTCCCACCTTCCCGAGCACGTATCGGACTGCCGGATGTGCCGCGATGACCTTGTCCTGCAGCTGGAGCAGCCTCTTCGCTTCGCTGATATTCACGTTCGGCAGAGTGATCGGCATGTAGAGCAGCGAGCCCTCGTCGAGAGGCGGCATGAACTCTTTGCCGAGCGACATCATCATCGGTATCGAGATGACCAGCGCTGCGATGTTGAGGCCGAGCATCAGCTTTCGGTTGTGCAATGACCACTTGAGGAATGGTGCGTAGATGGCCGTGAAAAATCGATTCACGGGATTCGCCGACTCGGGACGCAGATTGCCACGCAGAAAGAACGTCATCAGGACCGGAACGAGTGTGATCGCCAGAATCGAGGCGCCGAACATGGCGAAGGTCTTGGTGTAAGCGAGTGGCCGGAACAGCTTTCCTTCCTGACCTGTGAGCAGAAATACCGGAAGGAACGAGACGATCATCACCAGCAGCGAGCCGAAGATGGCCGGGCCGACCTGTTTGGCCGCGCGAATGATGACGGTTGTGCGATCGGGGCTCTGCTTCCCCTCGGCCCGCG
>JBKJUK010000076.1:0-6398 GCA_046590705.1 Thermoanaerobaculia bacterium | reverse complement strand
ATCTGTGTCTACATCACGACACTGGCACTGCTCACGGCCCTGTCGCCGTCGCATAACCTTTACACGACGCAGTGGAGCATGCTGGCCTCGGCCATCGCGGCCACAGCTCTTACTCCGCTTGTGTCACGCTTCAGAAAGGTGGACGCTGGACTGGTCCGCCCGATCAGCGAAACTTTCAAACAACTCGGCGTCGGAATCGCCATTGCTGCAGCTGTACTTGGAAGTGCGGACCTTCTCATTCGAACCTTCAGCGACCTCACCGGCGTTCCTGGAGGAAGCCCGCGCTGGTCGGACATGCTGGTCCTTTTCGCTCCGGCCGTGCTTCATGAGGAACTGATGTTCCGCGGCTACGCTTTTCAACTCCTGGCACGCCGGAGCGCAACTTTATCTCTGTCGCTGACCAGCGTGGTTTTCGCGTTGTTGCACGCTGGAAATGATGCCGTCTCCATTCTGCCCCTGTTGAATATTCTGATTGCCGGAGTCCTGCTCGGACTGGCCTGCCTCATCTCACGCTCGCTCTGGCTCCCACTGGGCATTCACTACGGTTGGAACATCATCGCCGGTCCGGTGCTGGGCCATGAGATCAGCGGGTACGTCCCCGAGGGTTCACTGATACGGCTACGCGACCCGGGTCCCGATTGGCTCACTGGTGGTGAGTTCGGTATCGAGGGAAGCCTCATGATGACCATCGTGGAATTGATCGCCACCATCATCCTGGCGAAGATCTGGCTGAACTCGGCGGAACGGGAGACCAAAGAAGTCTCTGCCAGATCTACTACAGCCTGAATTCACTGCAGTTGTTCACAGGGTCTTACATTCAGCCTGGAATCTGAGGCTCGAGATTGCTACGTTATGCGCACGAGTTTCACCTGCACTGCATCCGACCAAATGGACGCGGACGCGCTGCAAGGCCACTATCCGCAGGATCGGTCGGCCGTTGTATCGTCATCGATGCCGAGGAAACATGTGTGACAGCAGGCGCCGAAGCGATGACCCCCGCAGCCAAGTTCCTCGAAAGAGACTCGAGGCGAAGGCAACTTGCCGACATTCGTAGCGGCCAAAAAAAGCACGACCTTTCGGTCGTGCTTTGGCTTCAACATTGTCGTCCCGAATTTATGGCGTTATGTCTTCGACGATGATTCCGATGTTCTGTGCGCCGCTGGCGCGGGCCAGATCGAGGAACCGGAGCGTATCGTCGTAGGTGATTTCGCGATCGCCGGAGAAGAAGACCATCTTACTGGTGTTTCCTTTCAGGATGCTGCGAATACGACCTGGAAAATCGGTGAGAGTCATCTCGTCTTTGTTGATCATCACACGACCTTCAGGCAGAAGACGGAGGATGATCTGGTCATTGGTCACCGGTATCGGCATTCCCGGCGGAGCTTTTGGAGGAACCTTCACCAGGTAACCCATCTGCACGATCGGCGAGATGACCATGAAAATGATCAAAAGTACGAGCACTACGTCGACCAGAGGTGTGACGTTGATATCTGAATTCTGACTTCCTGCGCCACTGACCTGCATCGCCTTAACCCTCGATCCCTGGCTGTTTTGCCGGCTGCGAGATCAGTCCGACATCCTGGAACCCAACCTCGCGACATGCCTTGAGTACGTCCATCACATCGCCGTACTTCACGGCGCGGTCACCCTTGACTGCAATTTCGCGGTCAGGGGTCTTTTCCTGAATCTTCTTGAGTTCCGGTTCAACCATATCTTTTCGGATCACCAGCGGGCCCAGGTACACCGAACCGTCGGCCTTCACCGAAATCTGCAACTGCTTTTCGGTATCAGGCGTCTTCTGCGGCCCGTCGGTTACCGGAAGATTCACCGGAACGCCCTTCTGGAGGAGGGGAGTCACGACCATGAAGATGATGAGAAGCACGAGACAGACGTCAACCAGAGGGGTGACGTTGATGTCCGACGTCATCTTGGCTTTCTGAAACTTGCCTAGCGAGTTACCCGATCTTATGTGCTTCATTAGCACCTTCCGCTTCTTTCAGGAAGTAGATGCTCATTTCGGAACCGGAGTTCGACATTTCCACGGTGAAACGATCCACACGATTCTGAAAGTAGTTATAGGCCCAGACTGCTGGAATCGCGACGAGGAGACCGCCTGCCGTGGTGATCAGAGCTTCGGCGATACCGGCTGAGACCGAGGCGATACCGCCGCCCGACTTAGCCATACCTTCAAAGGCCTTGATGATACCCATGACCGTTCCGAAAAGACCGACGAAGGGAGCCGTCGCACCGATGGTGGCCAGCGCGCCGAGATTCTCTTTCAGTTCAGCGACGGTGATCATGGCGGTACGGTCCATGCCCTGGCGAGCGGCTTCGACCATCAGTTCCTTGTCCTGACTGCGTTTGTCGCGACGCATCGCTTCAAACTCGAGCAGTCCGGCCGAGATGACCTTGGCGAGATGGCTCTGCTTGTACTTCTTGGTTACGTCAATTGCTTCCTGGTAGGCGCTGCGCGTCAGAACGTTTGACAGGGCGCCGATTACCTTGAGCGACTGGTTCTTGGCTTGCTGGAAAACGATGAAGCGCTCGACCATGACCCAGAGGGAGTAAATCGACATCAGGGCCATCAAGACTGCTACCGCCTTTCCGACGAATCCCATCGATTCCCATAATCCCTGCGCGCTCATATCCATGGCTGGTTTCCTCCTGTGCGACTCCGGCCTGCCGGAAGTCGCATCCGTATTTAATTCAGTTTGAAGTTGACTGTGAGATTGAAGAGAACATCGACCGGTTGACCGTTGAGCGTTCCCGGCCTGAACTTCCACCGTTTCACCGCTTCCACTGCCGCAGCATCGAGACCGAATGGAAGTCCTTTCAGGACCTTCACGTTCTGAACGTTGCCGTTCTTGTCAATGACTGCTTCGACGATGACGATACCGGCCACGCGCGCCTTACGTGCTACCTCAGGGTATTGCGGGTCGACACGATTGATGACTGTCGGCGCTTTGACATCACCGCCGACTCGTAGCGGACCCTCCACCTTCGGAGCTGGTTCCTCGGAAACAACGCCACCCATGACGCCTCCGACCACTCCCCCGGCCACGCCACCCTCGACTCCGCCCTCCACTCCGCCTTCAACGCCAGCATCGGTGGTCACTTCCTGAGCAACCTCGGGAACTTTGTCGGGCACGATCGTTGGTGCCATATTCTGGACGTCTTTCGGCACGATGATCGGCTTGACGGTCTGCGTGGTCGCCTTCCGCGCTGCCGGTGGAGGCGGCGGCGGTGGCGGCGGTGGAGCAGCCACCGAGTATTGGGCAACCTGCTGGGGTGAATTGGTCGGAAAGGACACATTCCATACAGTTGCGAGAATGGATCCGCCAATCGCGACAGCATGCAGCGCGATCGACACCGGCAGCGTAAAATATTTCTGCAGGCCGGTTTTCTGTTTCCTGGACTCGACTACGGTAGTTTCGAACATGATCTGGTCTCGCTACGCTTTCTTGCGCGATTTGGAGATCGCGACTGCACGATTGCGATACACATCCGCTTCTTTCATAAGTTCCTGCTGCTTGAGCGGATCCATCTCGATCTTGGCCTGCTCACGGAAAAGCAGGTTTGTATAGACGGCCGCCTCGAAGTAGTCAGGTTTCAGCGCAGATGCTCTGGTCAATGCTGCTTTGCCCTTCTCGATCAGCATGAACCGCTCGGCCATATCGGCTGGTGGATTCTTGGCAACCTTTTCATAGAGGACAACACCAAAGGTGTAGAAAGCTTCCGGATTTCTGGAGTCAAGCAGCGTGATCTTCTCGTACCAGTTCAGCGCCTCGGCGAAGTTGCCTTCCTTGGCGTAGAGGGTGGCGATCGATTTCACCGAATCCAGATCGTTGGGATTGCGCTTCAGCGAATCCTTGAAGAAGTTGATGGCCTGGCCGGTACGGTTGGCATTGAGGAAAAGATTGATGAGCGCCTCTCTGGCAACAGTGTCGTTGGGCACCTTCAGGAGGTATCTCTTCAACTCTTCGATGGCCCGGTCGGCATGCTTCTGGTTCGCAGGAGTGTTGTTCTCCGGCTGGAACTGAGCGAGGCTCGAGTAGCCGACCATGCGGTCCAGTTCTGGGAAACTCGGATCAATCTTCCGCGCTTTCGTGTAGTGCTTGAGCGCTCCCGGGAAGTTCTCAGCGTCGTACATCTCGTTCGCTGTTCTGATCTCAATTCTCGCCTGCAGCTTGCTGCAGGAGACAAGTGTCATGGAAAGAATCAGTGCCGCGAAAAGGCACAGCTTATTCTTCATTTCTGCTCTGGCTCCATGAAGTATTAGGTCGCAGATTTTTTACAGCGACCTTCAGGCTTTTCAGCTGGCCCGTCAGGTATTAGGGGTCGGAGTATAGAGGCCGACTACAACAGCGTCAAGACGTCAACCCCAATTGAGAAAAACTTTTTGTTAACTAAGCCGTAGCACTCGACTTCTCTTCAACTTCCGTACCACCGAAACCCTTTCGATCACGCGGAAGAATTGGGAGCGATCACTAATCTGCCTACTTCAGTAAATCGTCAGGGATCGACTCCCTGCACTTTTCGGTCCTGCTTACAGAACGCGGCTCGAGGTCCGACGGTTTGCAAACCCCTGAATGTTTTTCAGTATGCAGGCTTGAACTCTGCCGTCAGATCGCTGATCGTCTCCCATAGAATCGGAAACAGCGGCTCCCTGGTTCCGTGCTCGAGTTGAGTGACCGGAACACCCTTGAGTGATTTCACACGCGCACCGATGATCCGCATTGCCAGGCGAAGATGCGTGTACCGCCATTTCATGAACGCTGCGTCATAGTTCATCAGTCCCTGAATCAGCCGGAACAGCGCGTCGTACTTCCGTGGTTCCCTCTCCACCTCGAGCGGAGTCACACCCCGGGACTGGAAAATCTGCTCCACGGAAGGCCAGAGACGCTCACCGACATCGAGTAGTCGTTGAAATCCGGGCGACTCCTGCCCGCTCCCACGTCCGAGGGACGCAACTCGGATGACGTGATAATCGGCGGGAGCCATTGTCTCCACGATCACGATCTGGTCCCGTAGCAGATCCAGAATCATCGCGCATCGCTGCAGCAGACCCGTCGCTTCCTCGGTTTCACCTGCTCGCAGAAACTCGCTGCAGCGTCTGATCTCGTAATCGATGTGCTTGAGCCAGAGTTCCGCAGCCTGATGGGTGATCTGGAACAGCGCCTCTTCAGGATTGATCAGCTGCTCTGGATTCTTCTGCAGAGCAAGGAGTTCATCGGTACGAATATATCGTTCGTAATCGGTTGCGCCTTTGCCTTCGATAATCGGGCCGGTGTGGGACATGGGGGGATTATACGGGGTAGTTCGCGCTGGAAGGCTGACGAACGCAGAACTCAGAACGCAGAACGATGAAGTAAGAAAGTGACGCCAGGGATCGCGCGGAATCTGAGGCCGTCAGACGCTTCAGGGAATCGATGCTGAATCAGACCAGCTCCAGGATGTGACCGAGCTTTCTCTTTTTCGCTTCGAGATATTTTCTGGTGTCGTTCGATGGCGCGATTTCCAGAGGGATCCGCTCGACGATTTCCAGGCCGAAGCCTTCGATGGCGACGAACTTGGCTGGATTGTTGGTCATCAACCGCATCTTGCGCACCCCGAGGTCGCGCAGAATTTGAGAGCCGGTGCCGTACTCGCGGATGTCGGGCGCAAATCCGAGTTTGGCGTTGGCCTCGATGGTGTCGTCGCCCTGCTCCTGCAGCTCGTAGGCTCTGAGCTTGTTGAGCAGGCCGATTCCGCGGCCTTCCTGCAGCAGATACAGCAGGACGCCCTTCCCTTCCGTCGCAATCATTTCGAGCGCGCGATGGAGCTGGTCTCCGCAATCGCAGCGGGCCGACTGGAAGATGTCCCCCGTGAGACAGGCTGAATGCACGCGCACGAGAACATTATCGTCCTCATGAATCTCACCCATGACCATGGCCACGTGCTCTTCGTTGTTAATGTCGCTCTTGTAGGCGTGGACGCGGAATTCACCGTATGGCGTCGGCAGCCGCGGCGAAGCGATGCACTGCACGTGACGCTCATTCCGCATCCTGTACTTGATCAGGTCCGCCACGGAGATGATCTTGAGTCCGTGCGTCTTTGCAAACTCCTGAAGATCAGGCAGACGGGCCATCGTGCCGTCTTCGTTCATGATCTCGCAGATGACGGCAGCCGGTGTCATTCCCGCGATGACGGCCAGGTCGATCGAGGCTTCCGTCTGACCCGCACGCTTGAGCACCCCGCCCTTGCGCGCTCTCAGCGGGAAAATGTGTCCCGGTCGTAGCAGATCGGCAGGTCGGGTCTTCGGGTCGATGGCGGTGGAGATGGTTTCAGCACGGTCCTTCGCAGAGATACCTGTAGTCACTCTGCCTCGCGCTTCGATCGACACAGTGAAGGCGGTTCCG
>JBKJUK010000315.1:0-4325 GCA_046590705.1 Thermoanaerobaculia bacterium | reverse complement strand
TTGCCGATGGCCACGCGTAGCGCATACGTGCCGCGAAGACGGGTTGCCGAAAGGTAGATGCGACCGGAAGCATTCATCCGTTCGAGCAGTTCGATCGAAGCCTTCTCCGAACGTTCATCGTCGATCACTCCGGCAGGTGAGCGCACTACACGACGGAACACCACCACGCTGAGTGATTGCGGTGCGAGGAGTTCGATGTCGGCCCGCGAGGCCAGCTCACTGGCCAGGCGTGCCGCAAAGTGACAATGCTGAGCGATGTTCTCGCGAATCGACGCGAGTCCGTAATGTTCCAGCACGAACCAGAGCTTGAGGGCCCGGAATCGGCGACCGAGCTGAATTCCGTAATCCATGTAGTTGATGGCGTCGAGTTCCGCGGTCTTCAGATACTCAGGCACAAGCGAGAACGTTTCTTTGAGTGCGTCGGGATGACGCGTGTAAAGCACACTGCAATCAATCGGCACGAACAGCCACTTGTGCGGGTTGATCACGATCGAATCTGCAGCAGCGGCACCGTCCAGAAGGTAGCGAAAGTCGGGATGAACGGCCGCCGATCCGCCATACGCGGCATCGACGTGAAGCCAGAGCGATTCACGCTGCGCGACGAGGGCGATTGCACGCACCGGATCGATGGACGCAGTGGAAGTGGTTCCGGTCGTAGCCACTACCGCAATGGGAAGGAAACCTGCCGCTTTATCAGACGCGATGGCAAGTTCCAGAGCCTCGACATCCATTCTGAAAAGCGCGTCGCTGGGAACCTTGACCACGCTCTTCGCTCCGAGTCCCAGAGCGAGCGCAGCTTTCTCAATCGAAGAGTGAGTCTGATCGGAGCAGTAGATCCGCATCAGCGGGACCATTCGTCCGCTCAAGCCCTCAGCGCGTACGTTCTGACCACTGCGTTCGCGCGCCGCGGCGAGGGCAAGGAATGTATTGACCGATGCGGTGTCATTGATGATGCCGAAAAAGTCGTCCGGCAGATCCACAGCCTGCCGCAACCACGACAGCGTTTTCGTCTCGAGTTCCGTGACCGCGGGCGAGGTCTTCCAGATCATGCCATTGGCGTTCAGCGCAGCCGTCAGGAGCTCTCCGAGAATGCCGGCGCGCGATCCGGTGATGGAGAAGTAGGCAAAGAAGCCGGGGTGATTCCAGTGAGTGATCCCGGGAACGATCCGCTCTCTGAATTCGTCGAGCAGATCACTGAGAGGTTTTCCGCTTTCACTCGCGGAGTCGGCAAACTTCGCGGCAATCTCGCCAGGAACGACGCGGGAAAGCACAGGGTACGTCCGGATGTCGCGCAGATAGTCCGCAATCCAGTCGACTGCGGCGTGTGCCGCCGCCCGAAACTCCTCGGGGTCCTGATCGAGAACTTTTTCGGTCACGTGCGCCATCTCCTGGCGATGATTGCACAGATGTCTGTCGGAAGGTCGCGCAACGAAGCAGCCGGGCCTCAGCAGAAACTCTGCAAGAAATAGGAGCAAGTCAAACTCTCGCTACGTCATTCCGATGAGCCGCGTGATCGGCATAGTTTCGCAGCCTGGAGTGCGAAGAGGAATCTCCGGTCCGCAGACGCGCTTGATCGCTACGTCAGCGCGGCGCGGAACGGAGATTCCTCTTCGCACCACAAGCGCACATGAATGGATGTGGATAGCGTGCTCATCGGAATGACGAGCGCATCACGTATGTGCCGCAGGTCCGGTAGCTTCGCGCTTCCCTTACCCGACTACCCTCCGACGCGCTTCCAGCGCGGTTCAGGAGGCGCCGCGTCCGCTTAGCACTACTGGAATGGTGCGTAGCAGAATCTTCAGATCGAGCGAAGGTGACCAGTTGTCGATGTACTGAAGATCGAGTTCCATCCAGCGATCAAAGTCCACGTTGTTTCTGCCGCTGATCTGCCACAGGCAGGTGAGACCCGGCTTCATGGACAACCGGCGCTTCTGCCAGCGCTCGTACAGTGAAACTTCTTCCGGAATGGGCGGACGGGGGCCGACCAGAGACATGTCGCCTTTGAGCACGTTCCAGAGCTGAGGCAGCTCGTCGAGCGAGAACTTCCTGAGCAGACGACCGACCGGCGTGATGCGTGGATCGCTGCTGGCTTTGAACACTGGTCCACTCATCGTATTCAGATGCGCGACTTCATCACGTCGCAGATGCGCGTCGGCGGTCATCGTGCGGAACTTGTAGAGCATGAAGATGCGTCCGTTCAATCCGATCCTACTCTGCTTGAAGAGCACCGCACCAGGCGATCCAAGTCGAATGGCCAGCGCTGCCAGTAACTGCAAAGGGAGTGTTAGCGCCAGCAGGAGAATCGAGACCGCCACGTCGAGCATGCGCTTGAGAGCAAGCTGCGATTCATTGGACGGCGTGGTGGTGAAGGTGATGAACGGTACGCCCTCGAGCTCTTCCATCTCGATCCGCGCCAGCCGGTTCGGGAAAAAGTTCATGGCCACCCGCGTTCTGATTCCGAGCTCTTCGCACATCAGAAAGATTGACCGCACCGATTCGAGCTTGCTGCGGGTGATGGCAAAGACGATCTCGTCGATGGCCTCCCCTTCCTGCTGGGCCTTCTCCAGAATCTGACGCAGTTCCGAGAGGGTTCCGCGCAGACGGTATCGGCGCGCCCATTCTGCGGAAACGCGATGTCCATCCGTGACGAAGCCGGCGAACTTGTAGCCCCAATACTTGTGATCCTCGATCAGGCTCACGATGTCTCGGGCATGCCGACCCGAACCGACGATCAGTACGGTCCGGTAGTTGAGACCGCGGGATCGAACGTACCGCGCCATCGTGCGGACCACGACCTTCTCGAGCAGAACCAGTACCGCAGCCATGGCCCCGAACAGCAGAAACCAGGAGCGGGAGAGCTGTTTCAAAGGCACGAGATAGGCGATGGTCGCCAGCGAGACGGTTCCGAGCCCGACGATGTGAAGGGTCGAGACCACCTCCCTGAACAGCGAACTGGTGCGATGGCTGTGATAGCTCTGGTGCGAAAAAAAGAGTATCGACCAGAGCACGAGTACCACCGGATAGATTTTCAGGTATTCGGAGATGGGGAAGAGGCCGGTGGGAAACTGCTCGGGAGCGATCAGCGGGAGGACTCGGTCGCGAATGACGAAGGCGGCAAAGAAAGCGATGGACGTGAGTGTGATGTCCGCGCTGTACACCAGCCTGGCGACGAGTCTTGCCTGTTGTTTGAGCATCTTCGGGGTCGGTACCTAAAGCTTGGCCCCGCTTACCGCGGAGGCCGGGGTCTGGAATACGACAGTCCATGATACGGGGAGTGCCGTCGGAACGTCCAAGCCGATTCGGTCAAGGTTTCAACGCGAGCTCTGTCGCCAGCGACGCCGACTGAACTCGATCAACCGGAATTTCATCACTTGCCCAGAGCTGCGGTCCAGTTCTTGATCGAAAACGGTTGCAGTACGGACAGGGCAGGCTGTGAGAGTCGGCCGCTCGGCCAGGGACGCTCCCTCGCTAATTCTTCGGCTTTCCCGCCATATCAAATCCGACAGCCGCCACGAGGACCGCTCCCTTGATGATGTACTGCGTCGCATTCTCGACGCTGAGGAGCGACATGCCGTTGTCGAGAGTTGCCATCACGAGCGCACCGAGGAGTGCACCGGAGACTTTCCCGCGGCCTCCCATCAGGCTCGTGCCGCCGATCACGCACGCCGCAATTGCGTCGAGCTCCATGAGCGTCCCTGCGTCGGGAGAAGCACTCCCGACCCTGCCGGTGTGCAGCAGCGACGCAATCCCTACCAATCCGCCAAGCAGCGCAAATGCCACGAGAATGTGTCTCTGAGAATTGATGCCTGAAAGACGAGCCGCTTCCGGATTGCTTCCCGTTGCATAAAGATAACGGCCGAAGGTCGTGCTTTGAGTCAACGCGTGCCCGCAGATTGCCACCACCAGCAGGATGATGACCGGCAACGGAACGCCACCCTGAAAATTCATCCAGTAGATGAATAGGGCGATCAGCAGCGATGGGATGATGATCTTCAGCGCCGTCGCGGCGGTGCTGGCCGCAGGCAGACCGTGCCGCTGCCGCGCCTTCTTGCGGCGGATCGTGAGCCAGACTACCGCAGCGATTGCGAGTCCTGCCAGCAGCAGTCCGATTCCTGGTGAGACGAGCGCAACGCCGAGCTGTCGGAAGGTCGGCAGCCGTACCGGGATCGTCTCGCCTTTCGTCAGGTAAAGAATCACGCCGCGCCAGGTGAGCAGTCCGCCGAGCGTGACGATGAACGATGGAATGTTGAGATATGCCACGAGCGAGCCTTGCAGTGCTCCCGCGGCAGCGCCGGCGATGATTGCCGAGGCGAGGCTGGGCAGCA
>JBKJUK010000294.1:0-7210 GCA_046590705.1 Thermoanaerobaculia bacterium | reverse complement strand
CTTCGTCGGTCTCGACTTTCTCGACAGCATTTCCTCTGCTGTCACGGGCCAGGCGATCGTTGCGGCACCTGACCGGAAGAGGATGTCCGTCCGTGTGTACGAGGATCTGCCGCGAGTCCTCACCAATGGGACTTCGCATGCCTATCTGAAGGTTTCCGAGGGCTGTTCGAATGCGTGTACGTTCTGCGCGATTCCGCAGATGCGCGGAAAGTTCCGATCGCGTCCGCTCGATTCTTTGCTGGCGGAAGCGAAGCAGATCGAACGGCAGGGCGTGAAGGAACTTTGTCTCGTCGCGCAGGATACGACCCGCTACGGTCAGGACATAGCCCTCGAGCATGGATTGACCACGCTCGTCGAACGGCTGCTGGCCGAAACCAGCTTCAAGTGGATTCGTTTCCTTTACGCCTATCCAGGTAGTGTTGATTGGACTCTTTTCGAGCTGATGGCCAGAGAACCCCGTTTTCTATCGTACTGTGACATTCCGCTGCAGCATGTTTCGTCATCGGTTTTGAAGGTCATGCGCCGGCCGGGATCGCCTGAAGATTACCGGGCGATGATCTCTACGATGCGTTCCATAGTTCCCGACATCTCGATTCGTACGACCTTCATCGTCGGTCATCCGGGCGAGACTGCGCGCGACTTCAAGGAGTTGTACGAGTTCGTCCGCTGGGCGGAATTCGACCAGATGGGAGCGTTCTGTTACTCGCCGGAGGACGGCACGCCGGCGGGACGCATGACCGATCTGGTTTCACGGAAGACTGCTGAGAAGCGACGGGCCATGCTGATGGAACTCCAGCAGCAGATCTCGCAGACGAGAAACGATCAGAAGCTGGGTGGAACGTACGACGCACTGATCACGGGCGTCTCAGCGGAGACCGAACATCTGCTGGAAGGGCGCCTTACCTTCCAGGCTCCGGAGATCGATGGAAGGCTCTTCATCAATGACGGCATTGAGTCGATCACATCGTTCCCCGCATTTGCGAGAGTCCGCATCAGTGACGCCCATCCCTACGATCTGGTTGGAGCTGTGATTTAGTCGGTTTCTTTGATGAACGCAGAACGCAGAACGCAGAACGATTAAGTAAGAATGAATATCGAGGCGGCGAAAGTACCGTCATTCCGATGAGCTGGGAACGATTTCGGTAAGCCTGCGAGGTAAGACGCGCGAAGAGGAATCTCCGGACCGCGCCGGAGGGTTCGTGTTGATGCACCGCGTCCGCGCGGATCGGAGATTCCTCCTCGCAGTGATGACCGCGTGACAATGCGATCGCGCGCGCTCGTCGGAATGACGTGCTGCGCGCGACCAGAACTGATCCCGGTTCTACTGTTCGTTCGTCTCTATGTGCTACGGAGTGATCACTACGCAACTCAGTGGCTTCGCGTCCTTCCGCCCTGCGCTGACTCCGACGATTGATCCCAGGGTCGTGGCGAGGTCGGTGACTGAGACTTTTTCCGGATAATCCCCTGGCTTGATCGAGTTCCCCCAGAACAGGAGTGGAACGTGAGTATCCATCTCGACGGGCTGTCCATGATTCGCGCCCGTGAGTCCGTAGCCCCAGATGTAACCTTCTTTCAGGGTCATGATCACGTCGCCCGAGCGATCTGCGCGGAAGGCGTTACGGACGGAGAGTTCGAGCTCGCTGGCGGCCTTGTTGGGCATGAGTAGTTCGGTGCTGGTGTAGGCCTTGTTAAGCCCCTTGATTTCGAGCACAGCCGCTTTCGCTGCTTGTTTGACACGCTCGGGCTCGAGCTTACGAGCCCGCAAGCCGTCCCAGTTCATGTAAAGCGCTGGCTCGTCGAAGAACAGCACCGCTGCAGCGGAGAGCGGTGTACTGTCCGTGACTTTGTACTTCAGGCGTTTGGCGATGCGGTTCTCGAGGTCTCTACGACCGGGCGAAAGATCAGCGAAGGTTTTCGCCTCTTTTTTCGGATCTCGGATGTCGACGCGGCCAGCGTCTTTCCCTCGAGCGACTGCGATTTCCGGAATCGACTGCACTCCATGATCCGCGGTGATGGCGATGGTGACGCGTCTGTCGAAGCGGCGCTCGAGTCCATTGATGAACGCGGTGAGCGAGAGGTCGGTCCGTACGACCATGTCGGCGACTTCGAGTGAATCGGGCCCGAACAGATGTCCCAGATAGTCGGGCGAGGAAAGCCCGACGTACAGGAGATCGGGCGAGCCGTCCTCAGTACCGATTTTCTCCGTGATGATTAATTTCTCCGCGAAGTTGAGGACGAGGTCATTCCCGTACGGAGTGTAGGTCAGAGCGTTGGCGTCCTTGATCGGGTGTGGGAATGAGACGCCGAAACCAGCACGATCAGTTTTGTACTTTCTCAGCTCCGGAGGGTCGAAGGTAATCTTCGCCAGATCGGCTTCGGGGATGTATTCCGACTGTATCCAGGAAGGAAAGGAAGCGACAAACGGCGGAATCGACTTATTGAACTCGAGCAGGGAGCGGTTGAACTTGTAGTAGTCCGTCGAGACGAATCCCGGTAGCCGGTAGTCGAACCAGTACGCGGCGGTGGCTTTCTTTCCCGCCATCAGGATTGCTGCGCGGTCCTTGATGGAGACGCTGTAGACGCGCGATCCAGGATACTTTTCCTGAAGTCGATCGCCCAGCGAATCTTCCGCCAGATTTACCGGCGATACTTTCGTACTGCCGCCTTCACTCAGTTCCACGCGGCCATCTTCGACACAGTACTCGGCCTGGCCTGTTTCGCGATCGAACCAGGTGTTGGCGATGATGCCGTTTTCGGCTGGCGTGAGACCCGTTCCAATGGCGGCGTGACCGGGGCCGGTAAAGGTCGTGGCGTGGCTGAAGTAGCAGTTCTGGTAGGCCGCGCCGTGGTCGAGGAAACGATTGAAGCCGCCCGGGCCGAAGTACGGCTGGAATCGTTGCAGATATTCTTGCGGAAACTGATCGAGGGCGATGACCACGATCAGATCTGGCCGCGCAGCATGCACCGTTGTTCCCGAGCAGACCACTAGAAGCAGAGCGAGCGCGATCGAGCGTAAGACTTTCATTCGAATCTCCTGAGGCGAAAAAGAAAAGGGGCCACCGTCGCGGGTGGCCCCTTCCTTTTATCAAGTTTGACTGCGTCTTAGAAGAGAAGTTTCAGTGAAGCCTGGTACTGACGTGGCTGACCGGCGAACGACGTCGCGCGGCCGAAGTTGGCGTTGCGGGTAAAGGTGAAGCGGTCAGTGGTGGCGTTGAAAGCCGTGATGAACTCGCGAGCGTTCGTGTTGGTGACCTGCTCGTTATTCTCGTTGGTGACGTTGAAGACCTCGGCGCCCAGCTCGAGGCCGAGATCGCGGAAGATGGAGAAACGCTTGGAGATCTTCAGGTCGAGATTCATGCTGTCGGCCTGGTTCTCGTTATTGCGGTCACCGACGGTGGCGTTACGCGCGGCGAGGAACTGCGAGAAGCCGCTGCGCGACAGACCGCTAGCCTGCGTCAGATCGATGACCTTACCACTGCCGTCGACGAACACCGGGACCTCGATACCGAAGCCATTGAGACCATTGATCGGGTTACCACCCGGGCTCGAGATTGAACGCGTGTAGGGGGTTCCGGTACGCCACGTACCGATTCCGGCCACGTTGATGCCGAAGGGAAGCTGGTAGTTGCCGCTGAGTACCACGCGATGCGTGACGTCGTAGTCGGCGCGTCCTTCGCTGAACTCAGGATTGTATGGATCGAGGCTGAAATGCGTCGATGTGCTGCGCTCGTTCGAGTCCTGGTCGATCGCTTCCGACCAGGTGTAGTGAGCGAGGTAGCTGAACTTGCTGCCGCTGACGGCCAGTTTCTTGGTGGTGAGCGTAAGCGATGAATACGAGCCTTCGGCGTCGTTCACATGCTGGCGGACGTTCTGGAAACGCGGGTAGAGACGGTTCGGGTTGGTGACGTCGTAGACCACCAGGTCGCCGTACATCAGACCCGTCGGTGTAGCGTTGATATTGACGAAGCGCTGCTGCTTGTCGAGTTTGCTGTAAACGCCTTCGATACCGACGCTGTAGGCCGTTCCGAACTGCTGCTCGAACGCCAGAAGTCCGCGGAGAGCTTCGGAAGCCTGGAGGTTCTTTCCGACGATGGCAATGTCGCGAACGTTGACGGGCTGACGCTGGAACTGCTCACGAGTAAAGATGTTCGGGAAGGTCGGGCAGATGCTGGTTGCGCTGCAGGGAATGCTGATGTTGTTGAAGATTCCGCCGATCTGAGCAAGCGGATTGGCGAGGATGATGGCCGGCAGATTGTTGTAATACTGACCCACGCCGCCGCGAACCACTGAGCGACCTGAACCGAAAAGGTCGTAGGCAAAACCGAAGCGGGGAGCGACGTTGTCGTCATCCTCTTCGAAATTCGTCACGAACTCAGGGTACTCAGGAGCAATGTTGTTGATGGGAGTCGGCGTGGTCTGGTAGTCGTACCGAACGCCGAGGTCGAGCGTCAGCTTCTTGAAAGGGGTCCAGGTGTCGTGCACGAAGACGCCGTAGGTGTCGTAGTCATAGGCGTTGTGACCGTCGCCCGGTCCGAGGCCCTGGTCGAAACCGGAAGGACGTCCTGCCACGAAGTCGGCGATGCTCGCGAAACGGAACTCGCCTTTCTCGTCACGAGTGAAGAGATTGTCGACCGAAGTAGACAGCACTTCGAAGCCTGTCTTGAATTGATGATTGTTCACCGCGATCGAGAGGGTGTCCTTCAGCTGCCACTTGTCTTCGGTGGTGTTGTTCGGAAGGAAGTCGATCTGCCCGAAGCGGAAAGGAATGGCTCCAGTGATGTTGATATCCGGGAGGTTCGTGACGCTCGGGTTGATGGGGCGCTCTTCGTTGCCGTACTGCAGGATCACCTGATTGAAGATGCTCGAGGTGAACACCGATTCGGCCTGCAGGACGGCCTGGTTGAACTCATTGGTGGCAGTTCCCTGGTAGGCGAGGTTGCGGCCGTTCTGGTTGTTCTCGTTGACGAACTTCGAGTAGTTGTCGCGGAATGACAGATGGTGATTCTGTGCGACGTTTGCATCGAGTTTGATCAGGTAAGTCTGCTGATCTTCACTCTGGTCGTAGGCGAACAGGTCGTTCAAACTCCGTCCGAGAAGTGTCTCCACGCGCTGCACGAAGGCCGTACGAGTGGCTTCAGGCAGCGCCTGAAAGTCGGTACGCTGACGGATGTCGCCGATCCGCACCGGTGTGCTGATGTCCTGGAAGTCGGTGTTGAGGAAATAGTGAAGGCGATCCTGAACGATCGGTCCTCCTAAAGCGAAGCCGTACTGAGCGGAATTCTTTCCGAGAAAGCTGTCGTCGAGAGGACTACCGTCCGGCAGAGTGAGCGAGCGCTCAGAAGCCCACTCACCGTCACGAAAGAAGTAGAACAGCTGACCGTCGAGTTCATTGGTGCCGCTCTTGGTGACGGCATTCATGGTTCCCCCGACTCCGCGCGAGAACTCGGCGCTGAAGGAAGAGCGGATGACCTGAAATTCGCGAATGGCTGCCTGGCTGAAGGTGAATGGCGAGGCTGTTCCGCCGCGCTGCTGACCGAAGAAGTCAGAGTTGGTCTCGGCTCCGTCGATGTTGTAGTCGGCTGCGATGCCGCGCGCACCGTTGAGTGATACACCACCGTTGAAGGTCTCGCCGGTGCCTGGAGTAAGTTTGACCAGGTCGGTGAAATCGCGACCGAGCAGCGGAAGGTTCTCGATCTGATCCTGAGTGACGGATGAGGTCAGATCCGACTGCGTGGCGTCGACCACAGGGGTGGAAGCGGTGACGGTGATCTCCTGAGCGAGGCTCGGGTTGATGGCAAGATCGGTCTTCGAGGAGAGGCCGAGAAGTACGCTCACCCGCTCACGGGTAGCTTTGCCAAGGCCGGAAAGTTCTGCCTCGACACGATAGATTCCAGGGGGAAGGAGCTGCAGCGTGTAGGTGCCATCCAGTTCCGTGAGAGCCGAGCGGGTGAGGCCCGTTTCGGTGTTCGTCGCGGTGACTGTGACGCCTGGCAGCGCGCTCCCGGTGTTGTCGTTGACCGTGCCGATGATCTGGCCACCGGTCGTACTCGTCTGAGCCAGCAGGCTGCTCACTGCGAGCAGACAGCTGATGGCCAGCACGAAAATCGTGCGGATGCGGATGGACATAATGTCTCCTGATAAATGTGGGTGAGGTGGACGAAAATTGAAAAAGTACTGGCCGAAAAATTGAAACTGATGTGGTGCGAAACTATACGAGTTTCGAAGCGGAGTAAAGTCAGCGAAGTGAAGACGGCGTGAAGTCAGACAACCTCACGCCGTCGAGCCAGAGAGAAGAGCTCAGAAACTCTTGAGAAATGCTTCGTTGGTCGGGAACTTCTGCAGACGTTCGAGCAGCATCTTCATCGCAGTCATCGGATCGGTCCCGGCCAGTGCTCGACGCAGGGTGTGAATCTTTGGGAGCCACTCAGGGTTGAGCAGCTTCTCTTCTTTGCGGGTTCCCGTCTGCGCGATATTGATGGCCGGGAAGATCCTGCGCTCGAAAAGACCTCGGTCGAGAACGATCTCGGTATTTCCGGTTCCCTTGAACTCCTGAAAGATGACTTCATCCATCCGGGAGCCGGTGTCCACCAGGGCCGTGGCGATAATGGTGAGCGAACCCCAGTCCTCGCCTTTTCGGGCGGAGCCAAAGAACCGCCGCGGTTTTTCCATGGTCCGTGCGTCGATTCCGCCGGACATGATCCTGCCGCTGCTTCGCTGCTCATTGTTATAAGCCCGCGACATGCGTGTGATCGAGTCGCAAAGAATGACCACATCTTTCTTGAGCTCGACGAGACGCCGTGCGCGCTCGAGCACGACTTCGGCGATGGATACGTGATTCTCTGCCGATTCATCAGAGGACGAGGCGATGACTTCGCCTTTCACCGATCGACGCATGTCGGTGACTTCTTCAGGACGCTCGTCAACGAGCAGAACCATCAGAATCACCTCAGGATGGTTGGTCTCGATCCCGTGCGCGATGTCTTTGAGGATGGTGGTCTTCCCGGCCTTTGGCGGTGCCACGATGAGGCATCGCTGGCCCCTCCCGATCGGAGAGAGCAGGTCGATGACGCGAGCGCTCAGACGACCATTGTCGGTTTCGAGCTTGAACTGCTGATTCGGATCGATGGAAACGAGTTCCGAGAATGGCCTGCGCGTGTCCTGAAACTCATCGATGGTCAGGCCTTCGATGGTCTCGACCGCGAGCAGTTCA
>JBKJUK010000081.1:0-8517 GCA_046590705.1 Thermoanaerobaculia bacterium | reverse complement strand
CCCAAGGCCTTACGGCCTGGGCTATTTCGATGCCGGGCCTCCGGCCCTCAAAGGCAGCCCTCACACCGATATGCAGAAACCCGTTCATTAGAAGCGGCGGGATGGGTGGGTGCGAGGGCTCTACGCACAGGGACCGCGCTGTGAATGTCGAGCGCGACCCTTTCGCGTAGATTCCTCAGTCGCAGATTCCTCTGCGCTCGCTATCGAGTACGCGTGCTCCTTCGGAATGACGGTGCTGGTCCGTTGCGGGGGCTCTGTCCTAACTCCGGCCTCCGGCCCCCTTACCCCGGCCGCCTTCCGCGCGGCCGCCCTCCGCGAGCAGCATGTCCGCGACGAGTTTTCCGGAGAGGGCCGCGAGTGGGATCCCTGCGCCAGGATGAGTCGTACCTCCCACGAAGGAAACTCCATCGAATCCTGCTTCGCGATTTTTTGGCCGCCGCATCATGGCCATGAGTCCGTCGGGGGCTTTGCCGTAGAGGCTCCCGCGATCCGCAAATGTACGGATGCGAAAGTCTTCAGGCGTACGCGTCTCCATCACATCGATCGAACCGCGAAGTCCGGAGATACCTCGCCGCTCCAGTGTGTCGATCACATGGTCGGCGTAACGTTGCGATTCCAATTGCCAGTTTGTAGACGGGCCGATCGCAGGAACATTCACCATAGCGAAGAGCGCAGCGCCACCCGCAGGCGCGAGTCCCTGGTCGGTGAAGGAAGGATGATTGAGGTAGATCGTAGGATCCTGCGGCGCACGATTGAGTGTGAACACTTCATTCCATTCGTCCTTTTCGTTCGCGGAGAAAAGAATGTTGTGATGAATCAATCGTTCGGTCGAACACTTTGCGCCGATCATCATGACAAAGGCTGACGTCGACGGACGAAGCGCTTCGAGTCGCCTGGAAAGTCGTTTCGCGCCCGGAGCCTCAGCCAGGAAGGAAGCGCTGGCCGTGGCCACATCTCCGTTCACCACGAAGTGCTGGCCCGCGATCTCCCGGCCGGAATCAGTGATGGCGGCCACCGCCCTCCCCTTCTCGAAACGGACTGATGCGACTGAAGTCTCCGGCACGTACTCGCCTCCCAGCTCGAGATATCGCCTCATCAGAACTTCCGAAATCCGGTAGAGACCTCCCTGCACGTACCAGCGCCCCAGACCGAATTCGAGAAATGGAATGAGTCCGAAAATCGCCGGAGCGCGATACGGTGAGCAGCCGGTGTAAAGCGCGATCAGTCGGGCGATGCGTCTGATTCGTTCGTCACGAAAAGTCCGGCGGATCAACTTGTCGAGTGGCTCGAATGGTCGCATGCTGAAAAAAGGAATCGGATCGAACTTCGACTTCGCCATGTTCTTGAAGTCGAGCGGAGGCCCGTAGAGAACCGCTTCCGCGGACATCTGGTACCAGCTGGCTGCCTTGCCGAGAAAGGTGAAAAACGCGCCCACATCTTCGGGAGATTCCGCCAACAGCGCCGCAGACATTGCCGAGATCGAGTCGGACGTCTCGAACATGGTTCCGTCTTCAAAGAAATATCGACAATACGGATTCAGCGAAGTCAGCTCGATCTCCTTCTCGAAGTCCAGGCCGACCGTGGTGAACAACTCACGAAATACTTCCGGCAGCGTCAGCAGGGACGGCCCGGTATCGAAACGGTAGCCACCTTTCTCGACCAGGTTCAGTTTTCCGCCTGCCCGCGGATTTCGGTCGACCAGTATCGTAGGGACACCCGCCGCCCGCAGCCGTACCGCCGTGGAAATTCCCCCTACACCGGCACCGATGACCACCACCATTTGATCCGTTCTCATGACTGCTCCGTACTGCTCTATCAGATCCCATCCTGTCAGCTTCGGGCGCTTGCATGTTAAAACCGAGAAACTTGACGAATTCACCTTAACACAATAGATTCGTCCAAAACGACCATGGAGATTCAATGAAAACTGCAGTTGTCGTCGGGGCCGGTCTCGGGGGGCTGGCACTCGCCATCCGTCTGCAGCACGACGGTCACCGCGTGACGGTCGTTGAGAAAAACAGCTGGCCGGGCGGCAGGTGCGGGACTCTCGACGTCGAAGGATTTCACTTCGACACAGGGCCGACTCTGCTGCTCATGCCCGATGTGCTGGAACGGCTCTTCACCGATGTCGGCAAGCGCCTCAGCGACTATCTCGACCTCCGGCGGCTCGACCCGAATTACCGGCTTCACTTCCGAGACGGTTCATCGTTCGACTTCAGCAGCAAACCTGCAGAGATGGCCGAGACCCTCGAAGCCATCGAGCCGGGTGGGGGCGCCGCTTTCCAGCGTTTCCTCGACGAAGCGGGATTCTGTTACTCCACGGCACGAGAGAACTTCGTGGAGCGTAACTTCACTTCGCCCACCCAGTTCCTGACGCTGAAGAATCTCTCCCTGCTCTTCAAGATGCGAGCGCACAAGAAGCTTTACGCCTCCATCGGCCGCCACTTCAAGGACGAAAGGCTCCTGCAGGCGTTCTCGTTTCAGACCATGTATCTCGGCCTCTCACCCTATCAATCCCCTGCACTCTACACACTGCTTCCCTACACCGAACTCACAGAAGGCATCTTCTATCCGATGGGCGGAATGCACGCCATTGCCGCAGCACTGGAGAAGCTGTTCATCGAACTGGGCGGATCGATGCTCTACAACGCACCGGTAAGCGCCATCAGGACCGAAGGTGCCTCCGCGACTGGCGTGACCATCGATGACGGACGACAAATCGATGCGGAGCTGGTCATCGCCAACGCTGATCTCCCCTACGCCGTCGAGAATCTTCTCCCAAAACGCCGGACCAGAAAGTGGAAGTTCACCTCCTCGGGCTACCTTCTCCACCTGGGACTCAACAAGCGCTTCGACGAGATGCCGCACCACTCCATCGTTTTCTCAGGGGACTACGCGAAGAACTTTCAGGAAATCTTCGTCGACAAGACCGTTCCCGAGGACCCGGCCTTTTACATCTGCCGTCCGTCCGCCACGGATCCCTCCGTCGCCCCACCCGGCGGCGACGTGCTCTACTTCCTTGCACCCACTCCCCACCTCGGCGGCGACGCCGACTGGGCGAAGGAAGGACCACTTTTGCGTCGAAGAATGCTCGACCGGACACGCGAACTCGGGTACGAGGGGATTGAGGAGTCGATCGTGGTGGAGCGGTCATGGACTCCCGTCGATTTTCAGGAAAAGTTGAACCTCGCCGCAGGGTGCGCATTCGGTTTGTCCCACGACATCCTGCAGGTCGGCTGGTTCAGACCTCACAACCGCCACCGAGAGTGGTCTAATCTTTACTTCGTGGGCGCTTCCACGCATCCCGGCACAGGAATTCCCATGGTTCTTTTCTCCGCTGAGCTCGTTCAGCAGCGTATCGCGCAGGAGTGGCAATGAACTTCGACGCCTGCAAGGAAGTCACGCGAAAAAACGCCAGAAGTTTCTACTTCGCCTCCTTTCCTCTTCCGATTGAGAAGCGAAACGCCACATTCGCGATGTACGCATTCTGTCGAACTGCCGACGACATCGTCGATGAGGCTGGTGACGAAGCGCCCGCGGTGGCCAGAGAGCGGCTGAATCTTCTGCGAGCCATGCTCGATGGAATCGAGAAGGGCCAGACCCCTGACCATCCGCTGTGGGGCCCGCTCGCAGCCAGCGTGGTGCGCTTCGGGATCCCCGTGGAGCCACTTCGACTTCTGCTGGACGGAGTCGAATCCGATCTGGAACCGCGACGATTCGAGACCTTCGCTCCTCTCCGCGACTACTGCTATCAGGTTGCCTCGACGGTTGGTCTGGCGCTCTCGCACATCTTCGGCTTCGATGATCGGCATGCACTCGATTACGCAGCCAATATGGGCATCGCCATGCAGCTGACGAACATTGCCAGAGACATCGGAACCGATTACAAGCTCGGGCGGATTTATGTACCTCTGGACGAGATGGAAAGATTCGGATACTCAGAGAAAAACCTCGCCTCGCATGAGGTGAACGAGGCCTTTCGCAGACTCATGGAGTTTCAAGTTTCCCGCGCCCGTGAATATTACCGTCGCGCCTTCCAGGGCATTCGCTATCTGACCCGGGACGGCAGTCACTGGACGGCCTTCCTCATGGGCGATGTCTACCGCGCCATCCTCGGAGAAATCGAAAAGAACCAGTTCGACGTTTTCACGAAGCGGGCCTCGATCACAACCTCAAAGAAAGTCGCCTTGAGTGCCACCGCTCTGTTGCGCTACCGTCGAGAGGTGCTGCTGGATACCAAACCTCTCATGAGCATCGCCGACGCGGCGCAAGAATGATTCGGGCCTACGAGTACCGGTGGGCCGCACCGCTACTCGACCGCTACAATCTTCATCTGCTGAAGAAGTCCTTCGCGCGAATCCGCGTAGCAAATCTTGACGTGTTGAGGACGCTCAGCGGCCCGGCCATCTTGACGCCGAACCATTCCTGCTGGTGGGATGGTTGCGTCGATCTCTTCATCTCGCGAGCAGTGGTCCCGACTCCCACTTATCTGATGATGGGAGAAAAAGAGTTGTCACGGCACCGGGTGTTCTCCTCTCTTGGCGTGTTCAGCGTGCCGGATGGTGACGACGTTCGCGCCGCCGCAACTTCCTTCCGCTACATCCGCAAACAACTCCAAGGCAGGCCGGCCGTACTCTGGCTTTACCCGCAGGGAGTCATGTCTCCTGCTCGGACCGACCTGACTCTACGCGAAGGCGCTACAGCTCTCAGTGCGCGTAGCGGAGCCGTCATCATTCCGGTCGCACAGCGTTTCGAGTTCCTCCGCGACGATCACCCCGAGGTGATCGTTCGCCTCGGGCAACCTCTTGCGAATCTGCAAAGGCGCGACACAGCGCGTTTGAAGACGGCCATGGCAGAGCTTCTCAGCGAAGTCGATCGCCAGATCGCCAGCGACGAACTGGGCGACTACGAAACAGTGCTGGAAGGTGCAGTCTCGCGGAATGAAAAGCTGAAGCGCATCAATAGCCGCGGCCGACCAGCCAGTTCGTAATCTTTCTTCCCACTCGATCGCCGCTGTCCACGCGGCGCACGCGACTGTTCAGCATCGGCCAGAACCAGCGCCATGCCAGAGCCTTCGGTCGTAACACTTCACTGAAGCCTGAAACGCACTCGCGATCGAGTACAAACTCGGAGATGAATCGAAGATAGAAAGGCCCGTTGTCGACGATCCTTCGCTGTCGAACCTCGAGTTCATGTGGGCCCGCGCTGACGATCATGCGACCGGGATAGCCGAGTTTGTAAACGTTACGAAGTGGCATCGACTCGTGAATGACGGCAGGGGCGATCGAGAGGTCGGCTTCAGCGACGTCGAGCAGCCAGGCTCGCTGCTCTCCGCCCGCGCCGGTGGCCCGGTAGTACACCATGGTGCGGTTTCTGAACGATACCCGACCCCATTCCCAGCTCTCGAACTGCGCCTGAAGACTGCTTTCTCCGATATTGTGATCGTGATAACCGTTCCCTGAGATTTCATGACGCTCGTCGGCTCCCAGTCGAATGGTCCCTGAAACGCGGCAGCGCGGAGCAGCGAGAATCCATTGATGTGCCGCGTCTGCGGAATCTTTGAGGGAATGATCAGACGCGATTGACGGGAGTGCTTGCGGAACGAAAGAGAACCGGGCCGACAAAGCCCGACCATCTAGCAGCACATCGTCGAGCTCGACCTGATAGCTTCCTCCGTCGAACATAGCCCGATTTTTCCCGATGGTCACACCCACCGGAGATGTACCGGCCTCAAATCTTTCAGGACCATGCAGGTTAGCCATGTAGGCCACCGTCCTGCCGCGGTGGTACAGCGAGAACGAGACAGCGGGGAAATCCGCGGCGCGATCGACGTACCCGCGCTTTCCCGCCTTCGCTGCAGAGCGTTGACGAAAGCCGGAGAACGGAACGCCCTCGAAGAAGATGATCACGCACCCGAGGTCGCGGACGGGATCGTAGGCGTCGAAATACCACCACTCGTAGGCACCGGTACCGGTGGGGTGCCGGAAGGCATCATTCTCAGTCCCGATTTCCAGCGCGAGCGGCAAAGTCCCTTCCTTTGACTGCAGCAGTGTGCGCGGTGCCTGATGGCCTTCCTCGCGACACGGCATTTTCGCAGATACACTGCCGAAAGTGTTCTATCTCATGTTGACTGGCTGGGTCACAGCAGCGGTCCTGCTGCTGTTGCTGGCCCTGCAAACGTCCAACCTGCAGTCCTTTGTCAGGCCATCACACCAGCGCACAACGCTGCCCAGGCTCTCCATCCTGATCCCGGCCAGAGATGAAGAGCTCAACATCCGGGACTGCCTTCTTTCGCTCACGCAGCAGGATTACGCGGGTCAGCTCGAGATCATCGTTCTCGACGACCACTCTTCCGACAGTACCGGGAGCATTGTCCGTCAGATCATGGCGATCGATTCGCGCGTCCGTCTGATGAGCGGCGAAACACTTCCTTCGGGATGGCTCGGCAAGAACTGGGCTTGCTCCCAGCTGCGTGGCGCTGCATCGGGAGAGCTGCTGCTGTTCTGCGACGCCGACACCCGACTACGTCCGAGCGCAGCGAGTGATACGTCAGGCCATCTGCTGGATCACGAACTCGCTCTGCTGTCGCTGATGCCGCGTCAGATCATGGAGACCAGCGCCGAGCGACTCACCATTCCTCTCCTCCATTTTTTCTACCTCACCTTCTTTCCGCGCTTCATGGCTGCGCGGAGCGCAGATCCTCGTTTCGCTGCTGCCAACGGGCAGTTCATGCTCTTCCGTGCCGCCGCCTATGACACGACCGGCGGGCATGCAACGATCAGAGACTCCATCGTCGACGACCTCTCATTGAGCAGGTTGATGCGTCAGCAGGCCATGCGGGCCGACATGCTCGATGGGAGTGAACTGGTGACTTGCCGCATGTACCGCTCTGCCGGCGAAGTGATCGAGGGGTTCAGCAAGAATCTTTTCCAGGCGGTCGGCGGGACGATCGGGTCGGCGGCAGGGATTGGACTGGTCATGACGGCGCTCTTCGTCGCACCACCTCTGATGCTGTTCGCCACCAGCGAGTTCTCATGGCTGATTGCCACTCTGGCAGGCTACTGGTTGCGTCTCCGTGTGGCCTCTAAATTCGAGCCCAATCTGTCAGCCGCGCTCGTCCATCCCATCTCCATCGCCATGGCGGTCATCCTGCTTTTTCGCTCGACCATCCGCACGCTTCGTGGAGCGCGGGTGGACTGGAAAGGAAGAAACTGGGGCCGTGAGTAAAGGCCGCAGAACGCAGAATGATGTAGTAAGAAGTAAGAAAGAGAACCCGTGAGCCGTTGACTCTTTTCTTACTTCAACGTTCTGAGTTCTGCGTTCATCAGCCCTTCGCTCGGCGTGGGAGCTGGACGTCGAAGTGATTCCAGCCGTCGCCTGAGCTCACCTCGATCGTGCCTCGATGCGCTTTCACGATTTCGTTCGCGATGAAAAGACCAAGTCCGAGATTTTCAGTGGGAGGGTGATCGCCACGAAGGAATGCCTTGAAGAGATTGGATTTTGTTGTTTCCGGAATCGGGGCGCCGGCGTTGCTGACGCGCATGACGGCCGTATCTGAGTCGCCGCACAGAGTGAGTCGCACAGGTGTCAATGGCTCCCGATACTGCAGCGCGTTGGAGATGAGGTTAGAGATCACTTGAGCCATTCGGTCTGCGTCACACTCGAGCTCGAGCGCATCGGGCTGGTCGAACTCGATGACTGCGGCAGGATCGCCCCGGCGAATTTCCTCGACCACGATCCGGCAGATCGTTCCGAGATGCGAGGGTGCTCGGGTAATGGGAATGCCACTGCCAAGCTGGCCGCGTGTGAAGTCGAAAAGATCGGCGATCATCCTGCTCATACGTTGCACAGATGTCTCTATGCCGCTGAACAAAACCTCAACGAGATCGGGTTCTCCGATCGCGGTACGGCCCAGCTGCGCTGAGGTACGAATCGCGGTAAGGGGCGTTCTGAGATCATGCCCCAGAATGGCGATGAGTCTCTCGCGTGCCTTTCCTTCTTCGCGTTCGGCTTCGAGCTGCATCTTCCCGTGCGCCAGTTGATCCTGTGCCGCCAGCTGATGCGTGATCAGTTCCCCAAGGAGGTCAAAGATGGCCAGATCGTCTTCCGAAATGGCCGAGGGATCGGTATCGAGGGCGCAGAGCGTACCGAAGGCCTCCCCGTCGGGGCCGCGCAGTGGGACCGCGATGTAGCTGTTGATGTTGTAGCGCTTCAGGCCGGGATGATCCTTGAAACGCTCGTCAGTGGATGCGTTGTTGATCACGAGCGGCGCGACCGCGCCGCGGACGGTGCTTCAATAGGTTGTGCTGAGCTCGAGATGATCACCTGGCTTGAGCCCGAAGCCGGCATCGTCGAGAACGGCGCAGGCCGTCCAGGTTGACTGGTCCACTCGAGCGACGAGCGCAATGCGCAGGCCGGTGGTTTTTCGCATTGCGCTCGTCGCTCGAGTGGACCAGTCCACCTGGACGGCCTGCGCTGTCGTCGACGATGCCGGCTTCGGGCTCAAGCCAGGTGATC
>JBKJUK010000346.1:0-2514 GCA_046590705.1 Thermoanaerobaculia bacterium | reverse complement strand
CCTCTTCGAGATCGAGGCGCGGATCGTCACCGAGAGGCCTCCATTGCCATGGCCCGCTCTGATTGGAAGGCGCTGCACAGCGCAGCTGCGCGCGCGGTCACGACTGCAGAAGCGCGGGGGGCGTCACTCCTGGTGGCCAATGCGATGCAGCTCGACGGATGGGCACTCTCGCGCCTCGGCGATCTCGAGGGAGCGCGGCGCTCGCTGGGCCGCGCGGCACAGTCGTTCGCCGCACGCGGCGATCAGATGGGTCTGGCGCGTGCGCAGAACAACCTGGCCATTCTTCTCTACGAAGAGGGACGTTTCCGCGAAGCACGCGCTCAGTACGAGATCACCCTCGGTACCTATCGCAGAGTCGGCTCGCTCAAGGGCGCCGCGAACGCCCAGAGCAACCTGGCCGTGGTTCATGAAGAAGAAGGGAATCTGGTCGAAGCGGAGAGACTCCACCGTGAGGCACTCGCCAGCCGTCGCAGAATCGACGATCGAAAAGGGGTGGCCATCTCGCTGAGCAACCTTGGTGTGGTCGTCGAGGCCGCAGGCAAGTTTGACGAAGCGGAAAATCTGTACCGTGAGTCGATGAATCTCTCGCGTGAAATCGGACATCGAAGCGGTGAAGCGGCGGCTCTGATCAACCTGGCCAATCTAGCGCTGAGCAGGGGCAGACCTGACGAGGCTATAGCGAAGTGTCAGGCAGCGCTGGTGATTACCCGTGCCATCGGCGACTCGTCGTATACCGCGTACGCGCTGTCGATTCTGGGCGAGGTGTACTTCGAGCAGGGCGACTTTGCCGCATCCCGACAGGCGCACCTCGATGCTTCGAAGATTCGGAATGAACTCGCCCAACCGGGCGCGGCCGCCGTCGATGATCTGCATCTCGGGTACATCGCGGCTGAAGAGGATCAGCCAGCCGTTGCGGACAAGCTCGCGCGTGCAGCCGCAACCCGTTTTCGGGAAAGCGGCATGACCGACGAAGAGGCGCGAGCGGAATCGCTTCTGGTGACCATTTCGCTGATGCGTGGAGACCTGCCAGGCGCGAAGCGAAGCCTCGCACGTGCGGTCGCACTCGCGGGGAAAAGTCACGACCGCGGAGTGGCAATGCGTGTTTCGTTGGCGGACGCGGAGGTTCGCATGGCACGTGGAGACCGGGAGGCAGCGCGCGGCATTCTTCGAAAGGTGGTACGTGACGCCGAATCGCTGGGGTCACCAATCTACGGGTTTGAATCTCGTTTGCTGCTGCTCGAACTCGAGGAGCGGGCGCAGGCGAGTGCCGAGGCTGGCAGGTTGCGGCGGGAAGCAACTGCAATTGGATTTCTTCGCATCGCCAGGAAAGCGTGCGGTGAGAGACCTTGTGGCGGGTGACCTCGACGGGTCTGGCGTAATACGCGCGTGCATTGACTCCACCATTGTATTGGGCCAATTTGATTGCCGAAGGAGTTCCATTGCTCACACCCGAACTGATCCTTGAATCCATCATCGAAGCGTACGTGGAGGTCGATGCTGATCTGCGCATCCAGTTCATGAACGCCAATGCCGAGCGGCTGCTGCGCCGCAACAGCGCGGAAGCAATCGGCCAGCCCTTCAGCGATGTGGTACCCGACGCCGCAATAGCGCACCAGTGGCCGCAGGTCCTCGACGCCATCAGGGATCATCAGCGAATCGAAGTGTCCGTGTTCTATCCCGCGCAGTATGCCTGGCACGAGGTAAAAGTCGTCCCGACGGGGAATGGCGGTGCAGGGCTGCTCATGCGCGACGTCACCGACCGACAGTGGATCATCCGCCGTGAAGCGGAGCGCGTCTATCTGCGTAACGTGTTCGAGTCCGCACCCATTGCCATCACCATCATGCGAGGCCCAAGTCACGTCATCGAATATATGAACGCATTCGGACGACAGCTGGTCGGCGGACGCGCGGTTGAAGGGAAACCGGTTCGCGATGCCTTTCCCGATGTCGAACAGAAAGAACTCTTCGACGTTCTCGACGACGTATACGGGAAGGGCGCGGAGTTTCACGCGCGGGACCTCAACGTGAGATTTGATCGCAATGGCGACGGCGCGCTGGAGGACGGTTGGTTCGACATAAGTTATCTGCCGGCACGCGACTTCGACGGGAAAGTGTCTGGAGTACTAAGCCTGAGCATCGACGTCACAGATCGGCAGAGGACGGCGACGACAGAGACTGATGAAGGCAGAACTCAGAACGCAGAACGTTGAAGTAAGAAGAGAGGCAGAAACCTCGCTCGAATCGACATTCCCGCGTCACAGGCAGGATTGCCTGTGCCACACAATCACTGTGCTTCTCGACGCTGCTCGATTTGAGAGCAGCGCGTCACAGGCAGGATTGCCTGTGCTCCACACGTCTCGAATGTGAGATCGAGAGCGGGACGCAGTCCAGCGCGAGCGTCAATACGCGCACCCGAAATCCGAGCGTGATCAAACGGGGTCAGATGCGAGGCGGAGCGAGGCTGGGCGGTGAGGCGTGGCCCAAGCCACGTTGAAACCGGCCGGCCGACGCGAC
>JBKJUK010000211.1:0-5681 GCA_046590705.1 Thermoanaerobaculia bacterium | reverse complement strand
TCCTACGAACGATTTCAGCATCCGGTATTCGCTGCGCATGACGGGTCGAATTTTGCAGACGCGTTTCGCGGGGGAAACATGACACGAGTTGGAATCAACGGATTCGGCCGGATCGGCAGGGCCGTTCTCAGAGTAGCGCTCTCCAGGCAGAGCGACATCGAGTTCGTTGCAATCAACGACCTCACCGATGCTGCGACTCTCGCACACCTGCTGAAGTACGACTCGGTGCATGGAACGATCGAGAATCGAATTGAGTCCTCTGACAAGGATCTGACCATTGACGGAAAGAAGATCCAGATCTTTTCGTCACCCGATCCTTCCGCAATTCCATGGGACGACCTCGGCGTGGATATGGTTGTCGAATCGAGCGGCCGCTTTACAGATCGGGCGAAGGCCGCGAAACATCTGCGCGGCTCAGTGAAGCAGGTGATTATTTCTGCGCCATCCAAGGACGCCGATGTCACCATCTGCCTCGGTGTAAACAACGAGGCGTTTGATCCGGCGAAACATCAGATCATCTCCAATGCGTCGTGCACGACCAACTGCCTGGCGCCGGTAGCGAAAGTGCTGCATGAGAAGTTCACCATCACGCGCGGCATCATGACTACCATCCACTCCTATACAAACGATCAGATGATTCTCGACCTCCCACACAAGGATCTGCGACGCGGCCGCGCAGCGGCGCTCTCCATGATTCCCACGTCGACTGGTGCTGCGGCAGCTGTAGGTCTGGTGCTGCCGGAGTTGAAAGGAAAGTTCGACGGGATTGCCGTGCGCGTCCCGACGCCCAATGTTTCGTTGGTCGACCTCACCTTCAATACCGAGAAGGGAACCAGCGCAGAGGAGATCAACCAGGTATTGCGGGAAGCAGCCGCGGGTCCGTTGAAAGGGATTCTGTCCTGCTCGGACGACGAACTCGTTTCAATCGATTTCAATGGGAATCCGCACTCTTCGATTGTCGATACCGCATTTACCCGCTCAGTCGATCCGAACATGCACAAGGTACTCTCGTGGTACGACAACGAGTGGGGATATTCGAACCGCGTTCTCGACCTGATCAGTTTCGTGGCTGCGGCCCGCGCAAAGAGCTGACGGACCCTAACGATGATCGATATCACCACGGTAGATCAACTCGAACTCGATGGCGCCTCGGTTTTTTACCGAGTCGATTACAACGTACCCGTCGAGAACGGGCAGATCAGCGATACCACGCGAATCGATGAGACTCTTCCGACGCTGAAGCTGCTGCGGGAAAGGGGCGTACGTATCATCATTGGCAGCCACATGGGACGTCCGAAGGGGAAGCCCGCGGCTGAATTTTCTCTGTCGAATGTGCGTACAAAGCTCTCAGAACTGTTGGGGCTCCCGGTGCAGTGGAGCGAGGATGCCACGAGTCCGGACGCTCAGTCGAAAGCGAAAGCACTCAAGCCTGGCGAGATTCTTCTGCTTGAAAACTTACGCTTTCATGCTGGTGAGGAAAGCAATGAAGCCGCGTTCGCCGCGACGCTGCGGAAACTTGCTGACTTCTACGTGAACGACGCCTTCGGAGCGTCGCATCGTGAGCATGCTTCGATCGTAGCGCTTCCCAGGTTGTTCCCGCGTGACCGCATCGCTGGTGGATTGCTGCTCGCCAAAGAACTGCAGTTCCTGCAGAAGATTACCGATGTCGAAGAAAGGCCGTTCATCGCTATTCTCGGTGGAGCAAAAATCTCAGGAAAGATCGAAGCACTGGAGGCCCTGGTGCGCCTCGCGGACGTCGTACTCGTCGGCGGCGGAATGGCCAACACCTTCCTCGCTGCTCAGGGCCGCGACATGGGGAGTTCACTGGTAGATAAGGATTCGCTCGGTCTCGCCAGGAGGCTCCTCGACGGCAGCAGCCGCGCCGAGATCATTCTGCCGCAGGATCTGGTCATCACCGATTCGCTGAAGACTCCCGGATTCGTGCGAACCATCAGTACCGAGGCTGGAATGAAGATGGGCGAGATGGCCGTGGATATCGGAATGGTGACTGTGAATGACTACGTGAGCCGGATCGAAGAAGCGCAGACCCTTTTCTGGAACGGACCGATGGGCGTGTTCGAGCAGGAACAGTTCGCGGCAGGTACCCGCGCCGTAGCGAAGGCCTTTGCCTCGAATCACGGTATTTCGGTCGTCGGTGGTGGTGAGTCGGTGGAGGCTGTCAAGCAATCCGGCTTCGCGCATCAGATCAGCCATATTTCGACGGGAGGCGGAGCGTCACTTGAGTTCGTGGCAGGGATGCAGCTTCCTGGTGTGGAGTTGTTGCGTAAAGGGAAGCATGCCGCAGGAAATTGAAGTCAAGTTCGCGCTGCGCGATCGCGCCGGCCTGATCGAGAAGCTCACCGCTGCGGGAGCGGAGCGCCTCTATCCTGAGACCTTCGAGGACAACATCATTCTCGATCGTCGCGGCGAGCTACGTACGCGAGGTGCACTCTTGCGAGTGCGCAAGTTCGGCCGCTACGTGCTGGTCACGTTCAAGGGTCCCATGTCGATCGACGACGGGATCAAGAGCAGAGAAGAGGTTCAGACCGGCGTTGAAAGCTTCGAGACCGCGATTGCCCTGTTCGATCTGCTCGGCTACAAACCCTCGTTCAGATATCAGAAGTTTCGCGAAGTCTGGCGACTGGGAGACGTCGAAGTGGTTCTGGATCGCACGCCCATTGGCGAGTATTTCGAGATCGAAGGCGCTCTCGAAAAAATCAAGGAAGTGGCGACCGAACTCGAACTGCGAATGGACGATGCCATTCGCTCGAGCTATGCGGATCTTTACCGGCAGCAACGCCGCACCCGCGCTGACCTGCCGGAGAACATGGTCTTCAACCCGCAGGATTTTCCGACGCAATGAAAGCACTCGTGCTTGCTGCAGGCTTCGGATCCAGGTTCCGTCCCGTCACGAATTCGATGGCCAAGCCGATGATCCCGCTCTGCAATCGTCCTCTCCTGGGCTGGGCTATCGAACCACTTCTGGAGGCGGGCGTCGATCAGATCATCATCAATCTTCATCACAAGCCGGAAGGGATTCGCGACTTTGCGACTTCCCAGTACGGCTCACGCGCGTCGATCGAGTTCTCGTTCGAAGCAGAGATTCTCGGCACTGGTGGCGCGATCCGACGTCTGGCTCCGAAGCTGCGCGACGAAGAGATGTTTTTTCTGGTCAACGCCGACACTCTGCAGAGCCCGCCCCTCGACGCGGTCAGGCAGGCCCTGCTTTCCAGCGATGCCATTGCCTGTCTGGTTCTCAGGCATCCTCCTGAGGGCGATAAATACACGTCTGTCTTCTTCGAAGATGGGTTCATTACCGGATTCGGGAACGGGACCGGCGAGGCGTTGATGTTCTCTGGATCGCACGCCCTTCGTGGAAAGGTCGTGTCGATGCTTCCCGATGTCGAATTCTCCGGAATCACGGAAGACGTCTATCTTCCTCTGGCCCGTACTACTCCGCGGTCCCTCGCCGCCGTGATTCACGACGGTCTCTGGTTCGATATCGGTACGCCGCTGCGATACCAGGGTGCGACGCAGGCGATTCTTTCGCTGTACGCGAATGGAAACCTCGTGGTCCCGGCAGGGAACGAACTTACATCTGCGGGGAGTCTGGTGCATGGCGCAGCAGCGTGCGAGTCGAATGCTGAGGCTTCGGTGATAGGTGCCTTTTCGACGATTGAGACGGGGGTCACGATGACGGAGTCGGTGGTCTGGGACCGATGCCGCATTTCAGCGGGCTCGCGCCTTCGTCGATCGGTCGTCGCTCACGATGTCGTTCTTCGCGAGTCCCTCGAGATTGAGAATGCACTGGTCTGTAATGCAGCAGAAGGTGAGGTACCGGCAGGCACGATTCGCAGAGAAAACCTTACATTTTCTCCCATCGATCCTTCCCGTGCAGCCATCGTCCAGTCTCTCTGATCCGCCCGGCTGCATAGCTGTAGATAAAATTACGTTCCCAGACGCACTTCGTTCGCGATCAGCAGGCTGGTGATCTGCTGGCTTGCGGGTTGCACTTTCGCTCTCGCTCGCTGGAGGAACCTTGACTGAAATCCCGCTCCCACGCGAGGAACCAGAAGTAACGAACGAAGAACTCGTCCGTTTTTTCGGCGTTCTCTCTCATGATCTGAAAAGTCCCATTTTCTCAATCGACGGCTTCAGCGATCTGCTGATTTCCGACTACGCTGGCAAGCTCGATGAGGAAGGTCGTGACTTCCTGAATCGGATTCGCTCCAGCGCCCATCAACTCAAGCGGATCCTCGACGAGATGAACCAGATGGTGAAACTCCTGTCGCGACCCACCGTCAGGCGTACGATCGACCTTGGCGAAATGATCGAAGAGATTCAACTCAAGCAGAACCATTTCGAAGGGACTGAGCGGGCCCGTTTCGAGATTCCCGAGCAGCTGCCCTCAGTGAGCGTCGATCCGGAGAAAATGAGAGAGGCAATTGGAGCGATTGTTTCCAACGCGCTTTTTTTCAACGACCGCCCCACGGGTGAACGGGTCGTACGGATCGAGACAGAAGCTGAGGAAGGCCATCGCGTCAGAATCTGTATCGCGGACAATGGAATCGGGATCGATCCACGCTACGCCCATCAAATCTTCGAACTGGGGATGAAACTGGATAAGTCGCGTGGGGGCGGGGCTGGATACGGTCTATTCGCCGCGAAGCGGGTGATCGAGAATCACGGTGGGGCATTGACCGTGGAAACCGCCGTTGGAGAAGGCAGTAAGTTCTGCTTCACCCTGCCTGGCGCCTAGACCCAACGCCTAAGCATGACGGCGTCTAAATGATTTCATGCCAATACTTTAGTTCCGCTCCAGCCGCACCAGGAGAATCGTTTCGTGGCTCCACTCTTGCACTTATTCGAAGTGTTGCAGAGGGGGTTTCGGATGAACGAAGTCAAAACCGACCGGTCCTATCAGGAGCGGTTTCTCGACGGCTTTGATCGTTCCAGAATTCGGCGTGAGGTTTCGCGCTCGAGATGGAATGGCCTCGATCACCTCAGGAAACGCTACGCCACGATTCTCCTCGGCGCATCACTGGCCGTGGGCGGACTCGGCATACCAATGAAAAGTAGTGGAATGTTCGATCTGGCTCAGAAAGGGAAGGCCGGTCGGAGTTCCTCGAACGGTCTCCTGAAAGAGCTTACCAGCGATTTGAAAGCGGCGCAGATGATCGCTCGAGAGGTTTCGGGAGGCGTGACGTCGGCCGCTAGTACGTTCACGGATCCGCTGCAGATCGGGATCGGCGAACGCGAACTCACCATCGTTTCTGACAAGGTAAAAGAAGACTTCTTTCGCTCGGAAGTTCCCTTCGGATCGCTCATCTACAAAGAGGCAAAGAAAAACAATCTCTCTCCGGAGCTGGTGGCCGCCGTAGTACAGACCGAGTCGCGCTTCATTCCGAATGCTCGCTCGCAAGCCGGAGCCCAGGGTCTGATGCAACTTGTTCCCCGTACCGGCAAGTGGATGGGAGCCAGGAATTTGATGAATCCCGCCGAGAATGTAGCGGCGGGAGCGAAGTATCTGAAGTATCTCGAAAAGCGCTTCGATGGCGATCGTAGGAAGATCATCGCGGCGTACAACGCGGGGGAGGGTAATGTCCGGCGTTGTACGCCGCGATGATCTTCCTACGATCGCCATCGAAGCGCTTTTCGAGATACTTCAGATACTTCGCTCC
>JBKJUK010000114.1:0-15539 GCA_046590705.1 Thermoanaerobaculia bacterium | reverse complement strand
TGTCGTTCGTGCGTCGTGCCACCTCGATCCGCTGGTCGAGTTCGGCGCTGTGAAAATTGATTCCTGGAATCGTGTTCGACGTCGAGTGAAAGAATACGAAAAAGAAGTTGTCCGGGTCGGGAAAGTCAGCGAACCAGTTGCTGGCGAAGATTGATCCATGGTTTTTCGTGGACCAGTTCGTCCTGGTTTCCTGCACCGAGTGTTGTGAGACATTCACTCTGATTCCAACTTTCTCGAGATCTTCGACGATCAGTTCGATCTGACCCGAAAGGTAGAATTCATCCGTGTCCCATGTCCAGTAATTCACGGTGAACCCTGATGGATAGCCCGCTTTCGACAATAACGCGCGGGCCCGCTCAGGGTCATGCTCGTAACCTTTCAGACCGGCGTCGTACCCCAGCAATCCGGGAGGAAGCAATGACTGTGCTGGCACACCAAGCCCGGAGAATATCTTCTCGTTGATTCTGCGGCGGTCGATGGCGTAGTTGAAGGCCTGTCTCACTTCCACTCGATCAAACGGAGGATATTGCGTGTCATAGCCAAGGTACGAAGTGTGTTGATTGACGGTGTCCAGCAAATAAGGAGCGAACGCGGGATCGGCCTGCAACTCCGCGGCAATGCTTAGCGGAACGCGGTGCGCAATATCCACGTTTCCTCGCACCAGCTCTTCAGCGAACTCCTTGAACGATTTGAAATCGAGTCTGAAGCGCAACTCATCCAGTCTGGGAATCCCGGGGATGTAGTAGTTCTTGTTACGCTCGAGGATGACATGTTTGTCATCAACTGCTTCACGTACCACGAACGGACCTGTGCCGACCGGGTGCAACCGGAAGTGTTCGGGATCCCTCGCAGCTTCGACCGCAATGATGCTCAGTTCCGGAAGCGTGAGCAGGAGCAGGAAGAAGGCCAGAGGCTCGGTCAGCCGGAACTCGATCGTATGTTCATCGACCACCTTCAGTCCTTCGGCCTTGCTGCTCTTCCCTGAAAGTACCTCCTGTGCTCCGACGATGTCTCGGACCAGCCATTTTCCTGGTGAGTCGTTGGTGGGAGACATCAGGCGAAGCACGCTGTCTTCGACATCCTGCGCGGTCATGTTGCGACCGTTGTGGAACTTCACATTCCGTTTCAGATGAAAACGGTAGACCAGGCCGTGCTCGAGGACTTCCCACTTATCAGCAAGTCCGGGAATGAGCTCTGCTCCCTCACCGAATCGCACGAGTGTTTCAAAGATGTTGTACTGAATGAAAATCAGGGCGATGAACTGACAATAGAGGGGATCCAGCGTCAACTGCGACGGCAGGATCGACGCGGTCACCAGCGAACCTCCACGCGTGGGTTCGGGTAATCTGAATTTCGACGTCTCTGATGTCAGCAGCGAGGCACCCTGACCGAGGCTGGTGGCCATCTGATTGAGGTCTGAGACCGTGAAGTTGTTCTCCCGGGTCCCGTCCTCCACGACGCCCATGGCCTGTACGATCTGCGCGCTCTCCTTCGTCAGAACTGAAGACGACTCGAGCACGCGTGTGACCGCGGCCATGATCGTGTCCATGGCCCGACTGATCGACTTGCTGCCGCTTTCCTGCTCGTGCATGGCACGCTTCAGATGCTTCGTGTAGTCGCGAACAGAAGAAGTCTGCTCACCGATCTTGCGCGAAGTCTGCGACTGCTGGAGAGTGGCATTGGCGGTCTGCTGCACCATCTTCGTGATCTCTTCGATGGCCTGCGTCGCCGCTTCGCTTCCGCGAATCTGCTCCTCAGTGGCGCGCGCAATTTCGTCGATGGATTGCGTCGATTGCGCAGTGAGATCGAGGATTTTAGCCAGGGTCTGTTCGGCCCGGGCCGTGAGGTCCACGCCTTCATGCACCCGATCGGAACTGATGTTCATCTGTTCGACGGCACGCTCGACGCTGCGCTGCACGTTGGTGATGAGTGTGCGGATTTCTTCGGTCGAAACGGACGTGCGCTCTGAGAGATCGCGGATCTCGTCAGCGACAACCGCAAAACCCTTTCCTTTGTCACCCGCCTGCGCCGCGATGATCGCAGCGTTCAGGGCGAGCAGGTTGGTCTGGCCGGCGATCTCGTCGATGACTCGGACGATTTCGCCGATTTCCATGGACCGCTCGCCGAGAGTCCGAAGCGCCTGCTTGGCCTCCTCGACTGCTTCCTGAATTTTGCGCATTCCGTCGACTGTGCCATGCACTGCGCCCTGCCCCTGATTGGCTGCTTCGGTCACGTAGCGGGCGAAGTCGGACGACTGGCGTGCCGACCTTCCGATCTCGCGCGTGGTGGCGTTCATCTGGACGATCGAGCTGGCAGTCTGAATCGTGAACGAAGAGAAGGTCTCGGTGTTTGTGGCGACCTCATTGATCGACGCGATCATCTCTTCGATATCCGAAGCGGTGGACTCGACGAAGTCGGAGAGAGTCTCGGCGATGCGCGAGACTTCGTCGATGCTCGCTGACATTTCGAGAATCGAGGTGGAGGTCTCTTCGGCGCTGTACGAGAGGTTCTCCATCGACTTCTGCACGAAGTTGATCGACTGATCGATCTGCTTGACGGAGCCGGCGGTGGTCTCAGTCGAGAGGAGTTGATTGGACGCATTTCGAGCAAGGGTTCTGGAACTGGAACTGATCTGTTCACTCACCCTGCGTACATCGGAGGAGAGCTGAGCGAATCTCGTGATGGTTCTTTCGAGTCCGAGTACGAGCGCACGCATGGCCGCAGACATTTCTGCTGACCTCGTCGCTTGCTCGATCTCACCGCGTCCGAAGGCTAGATCGCCGGCAGTCATGCGGCTGAGGAGTTGTGCCGAGGAATCACGTTCCCTACTCCGGACTCGTCGCACGAACTCGAAGAGCAGAGCGTTGACCATGAAGGCCACAGCAGCCGCAGCAGACGCGCCCAGGAAGATCCTGTTATCGGTGTCGGTGAAGACTTTGTATAAAAGCAGGAAGATCAGCAGGGCCGCAACGGGGATGATCCAGATGAAGTGATTGCGGGTTAGCAGTACCCTTTCGAGAACCGGCTGGGCACGGCTTGAAGCATCGAGACTTACAGGTCGCTGTTCTTCCATTCGTCTTATGCGGCTGATGCTACCATACGGCCTCTCTGCAGAGCCGCCGCAAAGAGGAGATCCAACTGTCATCCGTCAGCTACTTCAGCGATCGAAAGCTGATGATCGACCAGCGGCTTCTGCAACTCGCTGAGTCAGCATCCATGCCGCCGCTTCTCCGAGGGCCGGTGAGGGCCGCCCACACATCCCCAGGCAAGCGGGTGCGCGGAATCCTTACGCTCGCGAGCGCTGAACTATGCGGAGCGAAGCCGGAGGTGATTCTCGACGCTGCGGTGGCCTTCGAGATGATTCACGCTTCTTCGCTCATCCTCGACGATCTTCCTGCCATGGACGACGCGGAGTTGCGTCGAGGCGAGCCGACCATCCATCGAACGTTCGGGGATGATCTGGCCATTCTCTCTGCTGTCTCGCTCCTGAACCACGCCTACGCACTCCTGGCAGATGCGTTCGAGAAAGCGAAACCGAAGCGTACTTCCCTTTCGAAAATCATCCGGCTGGTGGTGGGTGCTGTCGGATGGGACGGATCGATTGCCGGAGAAGTCGTGGATCTGCACAGCGAACAGCAGAACCTCGACTTCAAGACACTCGAGTACATTCATTCGCGAAAGACCGGAGCTCTGTTCGTGGCCGCGGCAATCTGCGGGGGAATGTTAGGCGACGCGTCTCCCAGGCAACTCGAATCCCTCGAGGCCTACGCCAAGAACCTGGGGCTGGCTTTCCAGATCACCGACGACATCCTCGATGTCACGGGTAGCGTCGAGACCCTCGGAAAAGATATTGGCAAAGATGATCAGCGATTGACATTCGTCAAACTCGCGGGCGTCGACGGAGCACGTCAGCTCAACGAGGAATTGATCGCTACAGCGCTGTCCGCTCTGGCTCCGCTCGGCGAGCGCGCCGCGCCGCTGCGCTTACTGGCAATGTCGCTGCGGGATCGGATTCGCTGAGAAATTCAGGACCTCGAGGGAGGACTCGTTCTGATGAACGCAGAACGCAGAACGCAGAACGTCGAAGTATGAAAAGAGTCAACTGCGACAATACTTTCCTCACGACGCGGGTTGTGTGGAGCACAGGCAATCCTGCCTGTGACTGGACCCACTGCCTTCGAAGCCCACGTTGATGAACGCAGCACCCAGAACACCCACTGCAAACAAAAAAAACGCCGCGAATTTCTTCGCGGCGCTCAACCACTTGCCCTTCCGGGCTGCCTGCGAGGTTAGCTGACGGATTAGGACTGGAAGCCCCTCCAGCGTACTGCTGAATTCACCCCGGACGGTGGCAAGCCGTCGCAACTTCGGTTCCCCCGCTCCTCGGGCCCGAGGATTAGGCTGGCAAGCCGTGGCCGGAGCCGAACACACCTTCCGACGACGCTGAGAATGTAAGTCTGTTTCCCTCAAACAGCAAGCTGTGTCCTGTGCGCGCCCGTGCGCAGGAAGGAAAGGAGGGCCCTGCCGTCGTTGACTTTGCGCGGACCGTTCGTTATCGTTCGCCCCGCTTCAGCCTGCCCATCAAGCCCAGGTAGCTCAGTTGGTAGAGCAGAGGACTGAAAATCCTCGTGTCGGCGGTTCGATTCCGTCCCTGGGCACCATCCTTTATCTCTCGGTATACTCGACAGCGCGTGACCATCGAAGCCTCCGAACTGGACACACTTGAAGGACGAATCGGGTACCGGTTCGAGAATCGGGATCTTCTTCTTCGTTCTCTCACTCACAGGTCTCACTACCATGAGTCGAGGGGCCGGGGAACGCAGGACAACGAGACCTTCGAGTTTCTCGGAGACTCGGTGCTCGGGTTCGTGATCGGCGACGCACTCTTCAGACAGTTTCCTGAACTGCAGGAAGGCGCTCTGTCGAAGATGAAGGCATACCTTGTCAGCTCTCCGATTCTGGCAAGGAAGGCCAAGGCTTTCGAGATGGGTACGGCACTGATGCTGGGTGTAGGCGAGGCCAAGTCCGGCGGCAATCAGAAGGACTCGCTGCTTGCAAACCTGTTCGAAGCCATCATCGCTGCGATCTATCTCGACAGCGGGATCGAGAACATCCGGCGCCTGATCCTGGAATGGTTCTCTGCCGATCTGCTGGAACTCAGTGGCAGCGATCTGCTTCTTCACGATTACAAGACAGCCCTCCAGGAAGCCGCGCAGGCAGACGGGCTTCCCCTCCCTTCGTATCAAGTAGTCGGTGAAATCGGACCTGACCATCAGAAGCGCTTTGTCGTGGAGGTCAAACTGACGAACAGCGTTGTGGCCAGGGGAGAGGGATCATCGAAGAAAGAGGCCCAGCAGCAGGCGGCCATGGAAGCGCTTCGACTGCACGAATCGCTTCATGCTCAGACGCACCCTGCTGCTGAGAGTTAGGCGGTGCGCGTTCGACCTGCTCTGGCTCTGTTACTGACGGTGATGGTATCTCTCGGTTTTACGGTCGATGCCGGAGCCGCAAAGCCTGCTGATCTCGAAAGGGTGCGTGAAGAAATCCGCCGGCTGAAGTCGCGACTGTTCGAAGTGCAGAACAAGGCCCGCTCCGCAGAAAGCGAGTTGCAGAAGGCCGATTTAGCCCTGGCCATCCGCAGCAGTGAACTTCAGATGGCGTCGGACGTGCGCACCCTTCTGGAGAATCGGACCACGCAGCTCGAGGGACAAATTCGCGGTCTGACGACGAGGGCAACTTCTCAGCGTGAGTACCTGAAGCAGCGGCTATCCATCCTCTACAAACTCGGAAACCTGAGTTACTTCAGACTCCTCGTTTCCATTCGCAGCGATCGCAACCCACTCGAGGCGATTACTCTGCTCCGTTACGTGATCCAGCGAGATTCGAGGGCGATCGATCAGTTCGAAGTTTCACTCAGGGACCTGGCGGTACGTCGCACCGAACTCGAGGAACAGCGCGGCCGCGCCAGCCGGGCTGCATACCTGGTGTTGGAACGACGGCGCGAACTGGAAAAAAGCAGGGTCGAGAAAGCGCAGCTACTCGTCCGTCTCCAGTCTGAATCCGTCGCCGGAACTGCAAAACTCGCAGAGCTTCAGGAGAGGGAGAAGAGACTCGAGCGCCTTTTCCAGCAGCTCTATCAACGGAACGATCCAAAGGTTTCACCGAAGGAAGGGATCTCCGCATTGAAGAAGCTTCTGGCCTGGCCGGTCAGCGGTAAAATCGTCAGGCGTTTCGGACGACAACGCGATCCGCAGTTCGCCACGTTCACGGTGAACAACGGCGTTCGAATCGCTGCAACGCCCGGCGTCGAGGTGCGCTCGATTCATCAGGGAACAGTTTTGTTCGCCCAGTGGTTCAAGGGATACGGGAATCTTCTGATTCTCGACCACGGGAATCGAATCTTTTCTCTTTACGGGAATCTACGCAACACGCAGCTTCCGGTGGGAACGAAGATCGAAGCAGGGCAGGTCATTGCAGCGGTGGCGGAAGGCGACGATGGCTCCGGCTATCTGTACTTTGAAATTCGGGAAGACAATCAGCCCGTCGATCCGACACAATGGTTGAAGACAGGGACGGGAAAATGACGAAGAAGCGGTTGGCTTTTCTTTTCACATCGGCTGGAACGATGATTCTGCTGCTCGCGGCTGGCACGTTCGCCCAGTCGGTGCAGAAGGAAAACGTGTTTCGTTACCTGAGCACCTTCACCGAGGTTTTCTCTCTGGTGCGGAGCAGCTACGTCGATGAGGTTCCCGGCAATCAGCTGGTCGATGGCGCGTTCTCCGGAGTCACCGAGGCGATTGACGAATTCAGCTTTTATGTGCCGCCACAGAAAGTGGCCATGTTTCGCAAAGTAGGGGACGACGAGCGGAACGGAATCGGCGCCGTGGTCACCCGACGTTTCGGCTACGCGCTGGTCATCGCTCCGGTCCAGAACTCTCCAGCAGAGAAAGCAGGGCTCGAGGCCGGCGACTTGATCGAGTCAATCAATGGTGCCCCCACACAAAAGATGGCAGCCTGGGAAATCCGCTATGCCCTTCGCGGGGAGGGGACTGCGCCGGTCAAGCTCTCCATCATCCGCAGCGGTATGACCAAGCGTCAGGAAATCATCGTGCAGCCAGCTCTGACTGCCCCAGTGCAGCCAACAGCGAAACAGTTCGGCGCCGTGGCGTACGTCAAGATTCCTTACTTCGAATCCAGCACTTCCGCGAAGCTTGGGGAGCTTCTCAGCGCGGCGAGTTCCAGCGGAGCTAGAAAGCTGATCGTCGATGTACGCAAGAGTTCAGGCGGAAACTTCGAAGAGGCCATCAAATCAGCAGACCTCTTTCTGACGAAAGGTGCAATCACTTCTCTGCAGGGCAAGAGGGTAACGGCCAGGAAATGGGAGGCCGATCCGGCGACGAGCTTCGCAGGAGAAGTCCTGGTGCTCACGGACGGTTCAACCGGCGGCGCGGCCGAGATCTTCGCTTCGGCGCTGCACGGCAATCAGCGAGCAAAACTCGTCGGTGTCACCACATACGGCAAAGCCGGAGTGCAGAAGTTCGTCATGCTCCCCAGCGGGGGCGGCCTTCAGATCACCACTGGTTACTACACGACTCCCGACGCCAGGATGATCAAAGAGAAAGGTGTCCGACCTGATGTCATCGTCGATCTGACTCCACTCGGAATCAGGGACGAAGAGGGCGCGAAGAGCAAACTGCCGAAAGACGATCTGATTCTGAATAAAGCGCTTTCTCTGCTGGGTGAGTCACAAATGGTGAAGGCTGCGGCCTGATGGCGTCTCGAGGGCTGCCTCGAAAGCCTCTGCCACCGCAAAGATCCGCGCCGCGTAAGTCCGGTCGGCGAAGGGGAAATCCCTTCGGCCTGATCGCCTTCACTCTGGCGCTTCCGTTGTTCGCTTTCGGCGCCTGGCTCGCCTTTCAGAAGTTCACCGGAAGGGACGTGCCATCCGTTGCTGAGTTACAGGATGTCGTGGTTGAACAGACGCGCGACGAGTCCCCTGTGGCAACCATCCTTGGCCGGGCCGGCCTGAAAGCGACTCGAGGGAACGGTGGCAAGCGCCTCGTTGTTGCCACATCGGAATCGCCGGATGCCATCGCTCGACGAATCAGAAAGAATTCGGGCGACGCGGAAGTTCTCGTCAAGGGAAACGTCCTCGAAGTCACGAGCGCTGCAGGCCGGGAACTTGTGGAGATTCAGCGCCCCGCAGTTTCGCCGGCAGCAGAGAAGCCGGTGGATGTGGTGGAAGATCGTATCAAGTCCGCTTCGTCTCGAGTTCCCGGTGGACGCGGCCGGATCGTGCTCATCCTCGATGACATCGGCTACAGAAAGGACTTGCTGCTTCGCGCCTCGAAAATTGACAGGGAGATCACCTTCGCCATCATTCCTGAAGCGCCGCAATCCGCCGAGGCAGCTTCCTTCCTCACTGCCGGTGGTTTCGAGACCATGTGTCATCTGCCGATGGAGCCGGTCGGCTACCCGAAAATGTCGCCCGGGAGCGAAGCTGTTCTTACGTCGATGACTGATCAACAGATCCGTGAGATGACCTCTTCGAATCTCCGCAAGCTGCCCGGGATCAGCGGTGTCAACAACCATATGGGCTCCCGGGCAACCGCTGATAGCAGGGTGATGAAGCAGGTCCTCTCCGTCGTTAAACCTACAGGTCTCTTCTTCATCGACTCGAAGACCATCAGCGGTTCACTCGGTGCCAGTCTGGCGCGGCGTCTCGGCATTCCAACGGCAAGCCGCGACGTATTTCTCGACGATGATCCATCTGAGAAGGCAATCGAAGAGCAACTGCGCAAGCTCGTGGAGATTGCAGACCGTGACGGCGTGTCGATCGGAATCGGACATCTTTACCCGTCCACGATCCGAGTCCTGGAGAACCATATTCCGCGACTGAAGCAGTCCGGAATCACACTTCTGAGAGCAAGCGAAGTCGTACGGTAGACGCAACTCGCACAGGGTTTCGTCGGAGGGCACGTAGCCAGCAGAAACTGCGGGCTGGACTTCGGCGCCTGCTCTCCGAAATTACACACCGTGCCGCTCTGTTGAGAAACTTACCGATGAAAAAGCTGATTGCAATCTCACTCTTCGTCTTTGTTTCCACACAGGCACTCGCCGCCGACGTGATGCAGGTAAAAGACGTGAAACGGGGGATGAAAGGATACGGTCTGACCGTCTTTCAAGGAACGGAGTTCGAGAAATTTGATGTAGAAATCCTCGGCGTTCTCGAGAATATCGGCCCCGGACAGAACCTCATACTCGCGCATGTGGATCATCCGGTCGTGAAGAAGAGCGGCGTGATCGCCGGAATGAGCGGATCACCCATTTACATCGATGGCAAGGTGATTGGCGCCCTGGCGTACTCATGGCAGTTTTCGAAAGACTCGATCGCGGGGATCACCCCGATTCAGGAAATGCTGCTGCTGGATCGCAGCGGCCCTGCCGCTGCTGCGGTCGGCACACGCATCCCATCGGCAACTTTCCTCTCGAGCCTCGGGCGGCGGGAACCGGCGAAATTGTTCGAACAAATTCTGGCGCAGATGACACCTGCCAGGTCCTCGAGCGGTTCGGGCGCGCTTCCAATCGCAACCCCGGTGTCATTCGGCAGCTTCGCAGCGGAAACGATGCAGCGCTTCTCGCCTGCACTGGAGGCGAGTGGACTGCTTCCAGTCTCCAGCGGTAGCAGTTCCCCCTCTGCTTCAGTTACGAGCACGCCGCGAACGTTCGCTCCAGGTGACGCGATCGCAGCCGTTCTACTCGATGGTGACTTCTCCGTCGCGGCGTCGGGTACGGTGAGTTACGTGGATGGCGACAAAGTTTACGGCTTCGGACATCCGTTCCTGGACATGGGAGAGATTAACCTTCCGATGGCCCGCTCCGAAGTGGTGACGGTACTTCCAAGTGTTTCCCGTTCCTTCAAGTTCTCGAATACCAGGGAGATAGTCGGCACATTGAGGCAGGATCGTGCCGCCGGGATCATGGGCGTGGTCGGCGAGAAAGCGAATATGGTCCCGGTGAGGCTGACCCTGCAGAGCTCGCGCGGAAAAGAAATGTACAACCTGCGCGCGGCCCGGCATCCACAACTCCTGCCGTTACTTCTGGCGATGGTTAGCGATACAGTTGTCTCCAGCGCGCAGAAGGCTGCCGGTGAGCGCACGGTGATGCTGGATGCTACGATCGGAGTTCGCGGTCAGGCTCCGATCCATTTGCGAGAGGGTTGGGCCGGGCAGGAAGCCCGTCAGGCGATTCCAGCTTACCTGGCCCTTGTGGCGAACTACCTGCTGTCGAATGAATTCAGCGATGCTGTCATCGAAGATGTTTCAGTCACTCTCAGTCATGAGGACGATCTTCGCACCGCGAAACTGATCGAAGCCTCGCTTTCGACTCCTGGCGACGGACAATACAACCCCGGTGATAAGGTCACGGTTCGGGCGCTGCTGAAACCATTTCGCGGCGAGTCGTTCGTGGAGAACTTCGAACTCACCATCCCTCAGAATCAAGCGCCGGGACCGGCCTATCTCTTCGTCGGCAGCGGCACGGCCACCAATCAACTCGACTTCATGCTGGTTCCGCCCGATCCTCGATCGCTGGCTCAGGTGATCTCAGTGATCGATCGACTTCATCCTTCTACTTCGCTGGTCGCTGGACTGTACGCCGCATCCGAGGGAGCCGTGGCAGGTGGGATCTATCATCCCGAGCTACCTCCATCGATGCAGGCGGTCATCCGCTCTGACAGCAATCACGGGGCGCAGGTCGACGTGAAGTACAGGGCGCCTGGCCAGGTCGTTCGTAAGCTTGCCTACGTTGTCGACGGCGCCATGAAACTCGATCTGCAGGTACGCCCGAAGCTTTAGCCCCTCTCCGCAGCAAGAGACGGGAGCGCGAGAAATGCGGGCTAGAATCCTAAGGCTCAGTCTCGAGCACAGGCTAAACTACCTCCGATCGAGTCGGGCTGCTTGCGCTCAGTGACCAGTCGGCGACTTGAATCTAAATGCAGGGGCGTGTGGTGATGCGGCTGTTCTCCTCGGTAGTTCTGTGTCTTTTGAGTTTCGACCTCTTCGCCGTCCAGCCGCAGCAATGGCGTGTGAGTACTCCTGAGGAATTTATTGCGGGTGAAAGCGAAGGATTCGCAATCACCTCGCGTGGTGAACTTCAGGCGTCTCCAACGGTGGAGAAACTGGCGACCTTCAGTGACCCATTCGTCCTGAGTCAAACTTCCTCGAAGGATGCTTACTTCTTTGGGACAGGAAACGAAGGAAAGGTCTATCGCCTCCGGGGGCGTGAACTGAAGTTGCTCTTCACGGCGGCGGAACCAGAGGTTTACGCAGTGACGATCAACAACGGTTCGCTTCTCGTTGCGACATCGCCCAACGGCAGAGTCTATAAAGTCGACACCGAGTCGGGCGCTTCATCTGTCTTCTTCGATCCGAAGCAAGCTTACATCTGGGCCATGACCAACGCCGTGGACGGTAGCCTCTACGTCGCGACAGGCATCGAAGGCAAGGTCTTCAAGGTTTCGGCGAAAGGAGAGGGCAAGATCTGGTACGACGCGACCGAGGTGCATATTCGGAGCATGGCAGTTCGCGGGAACAACTCACTACTGCTGGGCGGATCGGGCTCCGGTAGAATTTATGAAGTGGACTCCAGCGGAAGAGGGCGTGTGATCCACGACTCGTCCTTCACCGAGATCGCCGCGATCTTTGTGGATCCATCGACCGGCGTGGCCTGGGCCAGTGGCGTGACGAACGTCCTTCCAACGAGTGCTCCACTGAGGGTGGACGCGCCGAAGACTGCCACCGCGGCGCCTTCTTCCGGCGACACCACTGCGGCGCCCAGCCCGGACCAGCCTGCTGAAGTGAGCGTGTCGTTCGGGACCGACGCCGGCATCACACCTTCAGGCGCTGCGGAACTCTACAGAATCGATGCGGACGGATACGTCGAGACCGTGAGGAAGTTCGACAAAGAGGTGTTGTATGCCATCAGCGGCGGGCCTGGTGGCTCTCTCTACCTGGCCACCGGACCGCTGGGCCGCATCTATCAGTACGCAGACAACGACATTTCGCTCGCTGCTACGGTCGCAGAAAAACAACTCGTATCCGTTGCCGTGCAGAGGGGAGCAACGATTGTCACTACGACCAACAGCGGTGGGGTTTACCGCTTGACCACGGCCGGCGTGCGGACAGCAGAGTTTCGCTCCCCGGTGAAGGACACCGAACGCTTCTCTTCATTCGGATTCTTCAAGGTCGAAGGGAAGAATCTCGGTCAGGGGCTACGCTTCAGCGTCCGGTCAGGGAACACGAACGTCCCCGATGAAAACTGGAGCGAATGGCAGCCCCAAGCGGCATTACAGGGTGATCTGACGATTCCTTCCGCACGCTATCTACAGTGGAAGTTGAATCTGGTGAAGGCATCGGCAGATGCACTGGTGGAAAGCGTGGGGGTCTGGTTCCTCAACAGGAACGTTGCTCCGGTCATCGACTCACTCACGGTCGCTGAACCAGGCGTGATCTTCGTGAGTACCGCTTTCCCTGCCAGCCCGCAGGTCGTCGAGGCCACCAATCCAGATGAATTCGGCATTTTCGCTTCTCTGGATGCTCCGAGAGATCGCAGCGACGGGGGTAAGCGCATGTTTCGTAAAGGCTTTCGCACGGTGACGTGGAAAGCGCGGGACGAGAACAACGATGCCCTGCGATACCTGCTGCAGTTTCGGCGAAAGGGCGATACAAAGTGGCTACGCCTGCGTGAGAACATCGAGGAGACCCAGCTGAACTTCGACACCAGCCGCCTTCCTGACGGCATGTACGAGCTGCTTCTGACCGCGAGCGATTCCGGTGATAATCCTGACATTCCACTGAAGGGTACGAGGCAGGACGTCGAGTTTCTGGTGGACAACAGCAGCCCGATGGTCACTTATACGCGCTCGAACTCAGACGCGCTGGTCACCGTCTCAGATCAGGCCTCAGCTATCCTGCGCGTCGAGTACTCGGTCGACGCGGACAAGTGGCTGCGAATCACTCCGGTGGACGGAATTGCTGATTCGCCTCAGGAGCAGTTCCGAATTCCTGCCTCTGCGCTGGCTAATCGCTTCGTGATCGTGCGGGCCGTCGATCAATCGTTCAATGTGGTGACCAGGAGTATTGACCTGTCTGCGGCGCAGTGATCTCTATCAGCAGGACGGCCTGCAGTTTCAGTGTCTATAATGGATCGTCCGTTAATTGATTCGGCTGGTCACTGGGGGAAAGATGAGGAAAGCTGTACCGGTTCTTCTCGCGATCGCTCTGTCAACTCAGATCGCCTGTACGCGCACCGAGAAGCGCGTAACGCAGACCGCCGACGCTTCGGCCGCGATCGATTCCACGCCTCAGGAAGGTGGAACAGTACTGCGTCGTATGGAAAGCGACGTCAATACGCTCAACTTCTTCCGCCACACCACGACTCCGGAGAAGGATGTTCTGAGCTATCTGTATGATCCGCTGATCGGGTACGACGAGAATCTGCAACTCGTTCCAGGAATCGCGCGCGAATGGCAGATCTCTCCAGACGGAAAAACCTATACCTTCAAGCTCGATCCCACAGCTACTTTCTCCGACGGAACCGCGGTCACTGCGGCCGATCTGGTTTACACGGTAAAGACAATTGTTGATCCGACGGCCAAATCGGCACAGCTGGCCGGACTATTCGAAGGCCTGGATACGACGCAGACAAAGGCTATCGACTCTCACACCGCTCAGATCGCCTTCAATAAAGCCAGAGCTTCACAGCTCGCGGCATTCAACATCGCCGTGCTGCCGGAAAAGGTCTACTCCAAAGGAAACTTCGACAAGGATTTTCAAAACGAGGTGGTGGGGAACGGACCGTACCGCATGGTCAGGCGCGAGGCTGGGAAGCAGATCGTTCTCGAGCGCCGCGATGACTACCGCGGCCGCAAGCCCCTCATCAAATCGGTCATCTTCAAGCTGGTTGATGCGGATACCGTCGCCTGGAATGCGTTGAAGACCGGCGAGCTCGACGAAACTCGAGTCACTTCTGACACCTGGAAGCTCGAGAAAGACAACCCGCAGACGCAGAAGAGTATCGAGTTCCGGCGCTTCTATCTGCTCAGCTACAACTTCATTCCGCTCAACAACAAGGACCCGCTGCTGTCTGACCGGCGTGTACGCAGGGCGCTGGCGATGTGCCTGGATCGGCGTGCGATCATCAACAACCTCTATCACGGCACAGCGCGCATCATGACCGGCCCGTTTACTCCCGATCAGACTGCCTTCAATCCTGACGTTCCCGCGATCGAGTACGATCTGACCGCTGCGCGACAACTGTTCGAGCAGGCCGGGTGGCGTGACACCGACAGCGACGGCTTTCTCGATCGCAACGGTAAGCCGTTTCGTTTCGAGATGCTGCTCTCATCGGGGAACAAGACTTCTGCTGATCAGGCGCAGATTTTTCAGAACGCGCTGAAGAGTATCGGCGTACAGATGGATCTTCGATCAGTCGACGGCGCCACGTTCTTCGACCGCGTTCAGAAAGGCAAGATGCAGGCGGCATTCCTCGCCTGGAATCTGACTCCTGATCCGGACGTCTTCGATCTGTTCCACTCCAGCCAGCATCCACCAAATGGATTCAACATCGTTCAGTACTCGAATCCCGAGGTGGATCAGATGCTCGACCAGGTCAGGGCCGAACTCGATCCGGCAAAGCGAATCGAAATCTTTCATCAACTACACGCTCGTCTGGCCGAGGATGTTCCCTTCATATGGACGATTCAGCCCTCCATCAAGTGGGCCGTCAGCAAACGACTTCGAGATGTGAAGGAAGCGAAGGGACTTGGTCTGTTTTCGTGGAATCCGGGACCGTTGAGCTGGTGGATCAGCAACCAGCAGACAGGATCTGTGGCGACTCCGAAACCTTAGCGTAGAACACATGCTTTCCTACATCCGTCGGCGTCTTCTTTACGCCGCACTGACCTTTGTCGGGATCACCGTCGCGACGTTCGCGCTGATTCACGCTGTCCCGGGAGATCCTGTGGACTTCATGTATCGGGGATCAGGAGTCGATGCTGATGCCGCAGCTATCCAGGCGATTCGCGCAGAGTTCGACCTCGACAAACCAATCCATATTCAATACGTTCGATGGCTGAGCAGGCTGCTGCGTGGCGACCTGGGCCAGTCGCTGGTCGATCGGCGAGAGGTCGCTGAGAAAATCGCTGACAAACTTCCGGCCTCGGCACTGCTGAATTCAGTGGCGCTGCTGATCGCTCTATTTATCGCCATTCCTTCGGGGGTCGTCTCGGCATCTCGGCGACACTCACTGTTCGATCGCGGCAGTAGGAGCCTTTACTTCGTTCTCTATTCGCTGCCGGCCTTTTGGGTGGCTCTCCTGCTCATTCATTTCCTCGCGGTCCGATTGCAGATCTTTCCGCTGATGGGGATGCAGTCTGACGAGTATTCGACACTGCAGCCAATTGACAGGTTGTGGGATCGGATCTCACATCTCGTTCTGCCCGTCGTTGCGCTGGCCTGCTCGCAGATCGCTATTTTTGC
>JBKJUK010000033.1:0-11813 GCA_046590705.1 Thermoanaerobaculia bacterium | reverse complement strand
CTGGCATCAGGGCAAGCCGGACCGTTCGATCGTGGAGCGGCTGGCGTTGCCTGACAAACGGCTGCAGTTGCTCTACGACCGGATGCCCCACATAGGAAGCCATCACACCGGCCTTTCGGTAGAACTCTTCTTCGAACGGCAGGATCACCAGCATCAGATCGACGTTCTTCCTGATCTCACTGATCCTGCCCTTCCTCCAGGCCCAGACCTGCGGTGAGACGTAGTAGATGACCGGAATCCCAATCGAACGGCAGAAGCGGGCCAGTCTGAGATTGAAGTCCGGAAAGTCCACGAGCAGTACGGCATCGGGAAGCTCTTTGCGGATCTCGTTACTGATGTCGCTGAAGACCCGCCTGAACATCGGGAGATGACGTACGACATTGAACAGCCCGACGATCGCGAGGTCCCGGGCGTGATGCAGGATCCTGACCCCCGCGGACTCGAGCGAATCCCCGCCGATACCGAAGAACTCGAGCGCAGGTTCCGTCTCGCGGAGCGCGGCCACCACATCTGCGGCGTGCATGTCGCCAGAGGCCTCTCCCGCTACGATGCAAAGCTTCAAGCGGCATCCTCTTTTCTCATCATGAGCATAGCGAGACCAGCGATTGATGTGGACGCACCCAACGCGTCGGCGACGAAATCATCCAGGCCGGCGAAGCGTCCAGGTACAAAACTCTGATGCCATTCGTCGGAAATTCCGAAAGCACATGTGAACAGAAGTGCGGAGACCATTCGTACCCAATGTGAAGTCGGCGTGCGGAAACCGGCCAGAGCTGCAGCGACCAGCAAAGCAAGAAAGAAGTAGGCCAGGAAATGTCCGAGTTTATCGTTCATGAGCTCGGGAACTTTCTTTCCTGGAATGCTGGACACGGCGATGATTGCCGACATGTAGCCAGCAGCGATCAGCGCGCGAATCCAGGGTTCAATCCTGAGCTCCGTGACCGGCCCTCGCCAGATGGCCGTCAGAAACGATCTCACCTGAGAGGGAACGGGTACATCAGCCAGGACATGGCGATGCCGCCGAGGAAGAGTGAGCAGAACACGATCAGGAAGAATCGGATTCGCTCCTTCCGGCCTTCTCTCCAGAGGACAGTGAAGAAGACTCCCGTCGCCAGAGCGTAAATGAACATCAGCACCAGATGACTCTTCCAGAAGCTCACTGTTTTCTCCGAGCCGAGAAGTCGAATACGTCGAGCACCAGAAGAAGATTCATCAGGCCCGAGGTGAGAGCGAACGCCGTCCCGTATTCGAACATGTTCGACTGCACCTCGCCATCTCCTCGGCCGGTGAGCCGGGCCAGGAGATAAGGGAGTCCATTGGCCATCGAGGCGGGAGCGGCCAGATAGGTGAGTGGCTTCCCCTGCTCGAAGCGATAGAGACGACCTTCCAGCGCGAGTCCGATCGTGAACATGGACAGGACAACCACGAAGAACACCGCCGCACGTTTGCGCTTACCGAGGTACCAATGACCAGCGCCGGGTAACGCCAGTGCCAGCAACATGGCCGAAAAAGAGAGCTTATGCATGAGTTGATTTGAGTTCCTTCTGGAGATCTTGAAACAGTGGCTGGAGCCGATCGAATGTAACAGCAAGCTCTTCGGGAATCATTCTCGTATCGCCGGTCGTGCTCATGAAGTTGGCGTCACCGCCCCACCGGGGAACGACATGAAGATGATAATGGTCGGCCACGCCAGCCCCCGCCGCCGAGCCTAGATTCATTCCGATGTTGAATCCGTCGGGCTGATAAACGTCCGACAATATCCGCTGCGAAACCGCAGTCGCTTTCATGAGGCTGAAAAGTAACGGGTCGCTGCTACCGCACAGGTCGGCTGTGTGATCACGCGGAGCTACCATCAGATGGCCGTTGGTGTAGGGGTACCGATTCAGAATGATGATTAGTTGATCGTTGCTGAATAGGACCAGACTGGATCGCCTTTCGTTGTGATTCGCCGCGCAGAAAAAGCATTCTTTTGGCTCAGGCTCAGGATCGCTCAAGTATGCGCTTCTCCAGGGAGTAAAAAGGGTAACGGGCAACTAGTCACTCAGCGATGGCGTCCGGCGCAGTAACCGAATCGCCAGACTGCTTGTTGATCATTTCCTTCAGTTCTTTTCCTGGTTTGAAGTAGGGGATCTTCTTCGAAGGAACATCGACTTTCTCGCCGGTTTTCGGATTTCGTCCTGTTCTTGATTTACGGCTGCGCAGGCGGAAGCTCCCAAAGCCGCGAAGTTCGATTTTCTCTCCTGAGCGGAGCGAGTCCACGATGGAGTCAAATACGATGTTGACGATGGTCTCGGCCTGCTTCTTCGTTACCTGAACCGTGCGAGCTACCTCGTCGACGAGCTCGGCCTTGGTCATTACGCCAGCTTTCGTATCGCCTGTGAGTTCTTCCTCGGATCTGAATTCCAAAGCTCCCTCCTGCTGCACGATTACCAACGGTAGAAGAAAGGCGACGGTTGCTCGACCGAGGGTGCGATGACGCGTACCGCGGACCGCATCTCAGAGAGCAGATCGGCCAGACCTTCGCGTCTCGGTCGCGGATAGAGAACGTCGGGTTTGCCCTTGATGCCGGCCAGTGTCGCCGTTGCGCGAATTGCGTCCTGCAGGGTTCCAAGCTGATCCACCAGTTTCTTCTGCATCGCATCTTCTCCGGTGAAGATGCGACCATCGGCGAGCGGAATGATCTCGGCCTGCGTGAGCTTGCCTTCCCTTCCCGCAGCGACCGCACGGATGAACTGACTGTGCAGTTGCGCGATGATGGCCTGGTAATAGGCCCGGTCTTCCGGAGTGAACTCCTTGAATGGTGAACCGGCGTCTTTCAGCTTTCCACTGGTTACGGTGGTCGGCTGAATTTTAGCCCAGGCCAGAAGATCTTTCACTGTCATCCACTGCGCGATCACTCCGATCGAGCCGGTAATCGAGCCGCGATTCGCGACGATCGAGTCACAGGCTACAGCGATGTAGTAACCACCGGAAGCGGCAACGCTATCGAGCGAAGCGACGATGGGTTTCTTCGATTCCCTGCGAATCAGGCGGATCTCTTCGTAGATTTCCTGCGACGGAGCGATGGCACCGCCAGGGCTGTTGATCCTGATGACGATTCCCTTGACGGACTCATCGTCGCGGTAGCGATGAAGCAGGTCGATGGTGTGGCGCGACTCAACGATTTCGCCCTCGATTGGCAGGACTGCGATGCGCGCGCCACCAGGGAAGCTGAAGTTGGTCGAGTTGTCAGCAAACATCGCCACCGCTACTGACAGGATCGTGAACAGCACGAACACTGCAAAGCAGCCGCTCAGCATTCCCCAGAATAGCCGGTTCCTTTTCGGAGCGGGAGGAGGCGCCACAATGATCGTGGGCGCGGGCTGAGGCTGGGGTCCGGGAGTAAAGCTGACCTGCTCCTGCGGTGGAATCTCCGTCATCCGTTACTCAGTCGGTTCCACTGTACCGTCGGCTTTCTTATCAACAACGGCGGCTTTCTCGCCGCCGTCCGGGGCAGGAGATTCGTCTGCCGCGGCGGCTTCCGAAGTCTCAGGAGTTTCAGAGGGTACGTCGCCTGAACCATCGACTGCCGCCACGCCGGTGTCGCTAGCGGATTCGTCCGCTTCCGCGATCAGGCTCTCCTGATACTTTGCGCGTTCGTCGTCCGTCAGCGGCTCGACATCGCGAAGAGAAAGACCGATCTTCTTGTCGGTCCAATCGACCTTGATTACGCGGGCGCGCACGACCTCGCCCGGTTCGAAAAGCTTGTCCAGCTTTCCTTTGGCATCGCGTCCGGACTCTGAGACATGTACCAGACCTTCGACGCCTTCACTCAGGCGCACGAAGACGCCGAAGTCCGTGATCTTGGAAACGGAGCCAATGACTTCGTTTCCGACCTGCTGATCCTTGGCGAATGAATCCCATTCGTTCGGCATGAACTCTTTGATGGAGAGCGAGAGCCGCTGATTCTCACCATCAACATTGATCACGCGCGCGGTCACACTGTCGCCTTTCTTCAGAACTTCGCTCGGATGCTTGAGACGGCGGCTCCAGGACATATCGGAGATGTGAATGAGTCCGTCGATTCCCTGCTCGACTTCGATGAAGGCGCCGAAGTCAGTCAGGTTACGGACCTTGCCGCTGACTGTGGACCCGATCGGATAACGTTCGCCGATCGTATCCCACGGATTTTGTTCGAGCGATTTGAGCGAGAGTGAAATCCGCCGGTTGTTCACGTTCACGTCGGTGACGATGGCAGTGACGGTTTCAGCCGCGGTCACTACCTTTGAAGGATGGACTTTGCGAGTCCAGGACATCTCCGAGATATGAATCAGTCCCTCGACGCCTTCCTCCAGTTCGACGAATGCGCCGTAGTCGGTGATGGAGACGACCTTTCCTGTCACGCGGCTACCGATCGGATAGCGCTCGATGACGTCGCTCCATGGATCAGGCGACTTCTGCTTGTAGCCGAGCGATACACGCTCGTTGGCAGCGTCGAACTTCAAAACGACGACTTCGATTTCATCACCTACGTTGAAGAATTCAGAAGGGTGAGAAACGCGACCCCATGAGATGTCGGTAATGTGCAGCAGTCCGTCAACGCCACCGAGGTCGACAAAAACCCCATAATCCGTGATGTTCTTCACCGTGCCGTGGGTCTGCTTCCCTTCCTCGAGTTGCGTGAAGGTGAGTTTCTTCCGTTCGTTCTGCTCAACCTCGGCGATGGCCCGCCGCGAGAGCACGATGTTGTTTCGTTTTTTATCGAACGAGATGACTTTGAACTCGAGTTCCTTACCTTTCAATGCATCCAGGTTCTTCACAGGTTTGACGTCTACCTGCGAACCTGGAAGGAAGGCCTTGACTCCAACATCGACAGCCAGACCGCCCTTCACCCGGTCGATGATCCGTCCGAGAACGGGAGTTCCATTCTTGAAGGCCTCTTCGATACGATCCCAGACGATGACGCGCTCAGCGCGCTCACGCGAGAGAATGACGTAGCCGGAGGGATCTTCGAGGCGTTCGATGTAGACCTCGATCTCGTCGCCGGCGACCAGACGAACTTCGCTGCCGTGCGCAGTAACCTGGTGAATAGGAATCAGCCCTTCAGACTTGTAGCCGATGTCGACCACGACTTCGTTTGGATTTACCTGGAGTACCTTGCCCCGAACGATGTCCCCTTCTGCGAATTCGGACATTTTCTTGTCATACATCTGCAGAAGATCTTCCATCCGGAAGTTATCGAGATCGTCTCCTCCCTCGCTCTTCCCTGAGATGGGCTTCTGTCGTTTCGGGTCATCGTTTGCAGCCATGAATTGGACCGCCTCCTGGTTTTTTCCACGCTCCGCGGGAGCGTACGATGTCGCGGGTGACGCGCGCTCGGCCGAAGCGGCGGCGAAAACTGTCAGAGGACAGCTTCCGCACAGACTTCGGTCAGCACTAAGTCATTGATGCGCGACAAATTCGGAGTGTAGCTACGCGCCGAGACCTAAGTCAAGTGGAGTCAGTGAGAACGACGTAAATTCGCACCGATTGACCAATACAAATCATCGGGCGCGGTGCCCGCACCCGCTCGCTGGCAAATTGCACGAACCGCCGGGGGAGCGGGCGCGAGCAACGCGCCCCTGCGCCAGTAGAAACCAGGTCGTCCAATAGAACCGTTCAACCGCGGGTACTGACCCGGTCCACGATGGCCTGCACCACTTCATCCAGCGTCATCTCCGACGTATCGATGTACGAATACGAATCGTCGTACGAGAGCGGGGAATCGGCGCGGCTGGAGTCCTGATGGTCGCGCTGCACCATCTCGTCGAGAACCTGCTGAAACGGTATCGGACTCCCCTTCTGCTCGAGCTCCCTGGCTCGTCTCCCCGCGCGGATCTCGGGGCGTGCGTCCAGATAGAATTTATGGGGAGTGTCAGGGAAAACTTTGGTTCCGATGTCACGTCCCTCGAGAACGCCACCAGCGCTCTCGCCGAGGTCGCGCTGCAGCTTCACCAGTAGCCGTCGAACTGCCGGTCTCGCCGACACATCACTGGCAGCCATGCTGATTCGAGGGGCCCGGATTTCAGACGAAATATCGCGCTCGTTCATGAAAATGCGCGACTCGCCATCGACGATTCGAAACTCGATCCCACTATTTTCGATCAGCTTCACCAGTGCAGGATCATCCTGCAGGTCGATTCCCTGCTCGATCGCCGAAAGAGCGATGGCCCGATACATGGCACCGGTGTCAATCTGCGGAACACCCAGACTGGATGCGACCTTTCTGCTGGTGGTCGACTTGCCCACACCCGAGGGTCCATCGATGGCAACGATCTGCTTCAGGGTCATCCCCGTTTCGCCACTCGCGTCTTTCGGACCGGAACTTCTTTACGCGAGGATTTTGCAGCCTGAATGATCGCATCACGTTTTGTCACCCGCTTCTTGGCCGGTGCGGCCGTTGCCGCTGATGCCTTTCGCGTCGTTGGTCGCTTCGCCGCTGAGCCTTTGGCAGTGGAAGCCTTCGCGGCCGGAGTCATCGACTGCTTCGAGTCCTGATGGTTCGAGAGCATCCGCACTTCCTGTGGAGTCAATTCGCGCCATTCCCCGGTCTGCAATTTGTTGTCGCTCAATGGACCAATCGCAACGCGTCGAAGCTTCGACACGGGGTGTCCCACCACCTGGAACATCTTTCTGATCTGCTGCGTGCGCCCTTCGCGCAGCTTGACCTCGAACCAGCTGTTGCCTTCATCACTCGTTTTTCCAGTCGTGCGAAGGCGGCTGATCTCACATGGAAGTGTGCGCTTGCCATCAATGGTGATGCCGCGGCTCAGCTTATCGATCATCTTGTCGTCGACGATGCCACGCACCTTCACATGATAGGTCTTGACGGATCCCTGGCTGGGATGTGCGATCTTGAAAGCAAGATCACCGTCGTTGGTCAGCAAAATCAATCCCTCGGAGTGATAGTCGAGCCGTCCGACCGGATAGATTCGTTCCTTGATGCCGCGTACCAGATCGAGGACGGTCTTACGCTTTTTTGGATCTTCGACCGTGGTCATGACTTCTTTCGGTTTGTTGAGCAGGATGTAGCGATGCTCTTCAGGACGAGTGATCAGTTTGCCGTCGACCTTGACGTGGTCGGTGATGGGGTCGGCCTTCGTACCGAGTTCAGTAACAACCTTTCCATTGATCGTCACCCGGCCGGTGCGAATCATTTCTTCCGCTTCGCGACGCGAAGCAAAACCTGCGTGTGCGATGATTTTCTGCAATCTTTCTTCAGGCATCAGACTCTCTATCTTCATCCGATTCTACTTCTTCTTCCACCGATGCAGACGCTTCTTCTGTCGCACTCTTTTCGTCGACTGACTCTGACTCCGACTGAGCGGAGTCCGCAGTGATCTCGATTGACTCCGAGCTTTCCGCTTCTTCGATGGCCGCCTCGATGGGATGATCCTGTTCCATGGCGGCCAGGAGTTCCTCTGCAACGTTCTCTCCGAGGATTTCCGTGAACTCTTCGAGCCGCGGAAGATCCTGAATTTCATTCAGACCGAAGTGCATGAGAAAGTCGCGTGTCGTACGGTAAAGAAACGGACTGCCAACGACATTTTTCCGACCGGCGATCCGAATCATCTTCCGTTCGAGCAGCGTGCGCAGAACGCCGGACGTGTTCACTCCGCGGATGTCGGAAATCTCCGGAGCAGTGACTGGCTGACGATACGCGATGATGGCCAGGGTCTCGAGCGCCGCCAGCGAGAGCCGGCCTTCGTTCTGTTTAGCGAAAAATTTTCGCAGGAAAGGGTCGTACTCCGCACGCGTCGCGAATCGCAAACCGCCAGCGGCACGCTCGAGATAGAAGCCACCACCTGACTCGCGGTAATGCTCTTCGAGTCTGATGATCTGAGTCTGTACTGCTTCAGCTCCTTCCTCGGAGAACGCTTCTTCCAGCGACTCAGGCTTTACCGGTTCTCCGGAGACGAAGATGATGGCCTCGATGGCTGCGCGCAATTCCTGTTCGTTCATGGCCATGCTCAGTGATCGTAGAGCGCATAGTGCGCCGCGTCGATTTCCCTTTCAGTTTTTTTGATCACGATTTCAGCAAACGATTCACCCTGCTGCAGAGAAATCCCACCAAGCCGTACCAGCTCCAGCATAGCCAGAAAGATCGCCACGAGTTCGCCCCGCTCGCGTCCTTCGAGGAACCACATCAACCGAATTGGAGAGCGTTCGTCGAGCTGCTGCATGAGTTCCCGCATCTTGTCGGAGACTTTGTGAACGGCCCGAGTGAGTTCAATCGCCTGTGGATGATCTTTGCGATAGCGGACCAGAGCCGTCTTGAAGGCGTCGATCAGGTGGAAGAGCGAGACGTCGCTCATGTCAATCTCCGCCGCGTCGACCGTCGTCGGCGGTGCGGGCGGCCTGGACCAGACGCCCATTCGCACGACATCCAGCTCAGCGAACGACTCCGCGACTCCGCGGTAGCGCTGATACTCGAGCAGGCGATCGACGAGTTCCTGCCGCGGATCCTCGGTCGATTCCAACGATTCCTCTTCGCGAGGAAGGAGCATGCGCGACTTGATGTGAATCAGGACAGCCGCCATGTAAATGTAGTCGGCGGCGATTTCGAGGTCGAGCTCCTGCATGGCACCGAGGTATTGGTTGTACTGCTCGGTGATCAGGACGATGGGAATGTCGTACACATCGACCTTGTGCTGTCGAATGAGATGCAGCAGCAGATCGAGTGGCCCTTCGAAGGTCGGCAGCGATAACTTGTAACCCACGTCCTCCGTGACAACGAGAGGCGGCGCGGTGGGATCCTGATCTTCGGGAATCGGTCGTGGCCTGTCAGTCTCTTCGCTCATCGGGGGTACTGCTTGTAGTCCAGCTTCATGGCCTGACGGACCAGCTGCAACGTTTCAGCAGCTCGCTCTCGCGCACGCTTCGTTCCTTCCGCGAGCACGTTCCAGACGACTCCCGGATCGCGATCGATCTCCTCCCGCCGCTCTCGAATCGGTCGTAAGGCCTCGATCACATTCTCGGCGAGCAACTTCTTGTCGTCGACGCAGCCTATGGCTGCCGACCGGCAGTCGTGATCGACACGATCTCTGGTCTCCTGATCAGTAAAGAGCTTGTGAAACTGGAAGAGATTGCAGATGTCTGGATTTCCCGGATCTTTTCGTCGAATGCGGTTCGGGTCGGTGAACATGTTGGAGATGAGCAGACGTATCTCATCTGCCGAAGCCGTCAGTCCAATGGTGTTTCCGTAGGACTTCGACATCTTCCTCCCGTCGAGTCCGGGCACTTTCGGGGTCTCAGTGAAAAGCGCCTGCGGCTCGGGGAAAACAGGTCCGAAGAAATGGTTGAAGCGTCGCGCGATTTCCCGGGAAATTTCGAGATGCGCCGCCTGATCCTCACCCACCGGTACGTGCGTCGCGCGATAAACGATGATGTCGGCCGTCTGCAGCAGTGGGTATCCGAGAAACCCATACGTGTTGAGATCTTTCTCGACGAGCTGTGCCTGCTGCTCTTTGAAGGTCGGCACCCGCTCGAGCCATGGAAGCGGCGTAATCATAGAAAGCAGCAGATGAAGTTCCGCATGCTCCTTCACTTCGGATTGAAGGAAGATCGAACACTGGGCCGGGTCCAGACCGGCCGATAGCCAGTCGGCGACGGCATCGAAAGTCGCCTGCTCGATTTTGGAAGGATCAGCGTAGTCGGAGGTGAGTGCGTGCCAGTCCGCCACAAAGTAGAAACAAGTGTGCTGACTCTGCAGTCGAACCCAGTTACGGACGGCTCCAAAGTAGTTGCCGAGGTGTACCCGACCTGTCGGACGAAGTCCGCTGAGAACAATCTGATTTTGCGACATATTTTGAGAGCAGCGCACTAATAATGTAGAAACTGACGTGGCTGGCTGAGTGAAGGCGCAGTGTAACGCGCCGCTCGGGAGCGGTAAAGGGAATCGTCATCGATCTGCTGTACTGCGCCGCATCGAGGAATCTTTACGCGTGCGGCTCTGCGCAACCTAACGGCAAGATCTCGGTCGCCCAACAATCGTGCACAGTGTGGCACAGGCAATCCTGCCTGTGGCGCGGAGATGTGAGTTAAGACCCTGATGTTTCGCGTGTGTCGGCGAAGGCTCGGCGATTGACATGAGGTAACGCAGGGCAAAATCGTCCTTCGAAGTCAGCCCGTCGCGCCACAGGCAGGATTGCCTGTGCCACACAACCACTTCCATGGCGTACATAATGGTGTGCAACCTCCAGAGGCGACTGCACAGCGTGTCAATCCCGCGTGGGCGCAGTATCAGTCGCTGAGCCTGACAGGGCCCGCGCCAGTTCACCCGCCGCTACAGCCCCGGAAACTTTCACCAACTCAATCGCTTTATCGCGGGCCAGTTCCATGAGGGCGTGGTCGCGGAGAATGTTCCCGAAACGAAACTTTGCCAGCCCTGACTGACGTGTCCCGAGAAAATCTCCAGCACCCCGAAGGGCCAGGTCTTTTTCGGCGACGTCGAACCCGTCACGGGCCGCTTCAAACATGCGAAGCCGCTCCTTCGCTTCCTCTGACGCTCGTTCGTCACGCAACAGAATGCAGAAAGATTTTCTGACTCCGCGTCCGACACGTCCGCGCAATTGATGAAGCTGAGAGAGTCCGAACCTGTCTGCTTCGAAGATCAGCATCACCGATGCGGCCGGTACGTCGATACCGACTTCGATGACGGTCGTTGCCACGAGAATGGAGATCGCCCCCTGCTTGAAGCGCTGCATCGTCGCCTCTTTCTCATCCGCCGACATGCGGCCGTGCATCATTCCAACGCACTCGGCGCCGAACCGCTCCCTGATCTCTTCGACTCCGGCCATGAGGGGCTTGAGATCGATCTTCTCCGACTCCTCGATCAAGGGGTAGACGATATAGACCTGCGCTCCGTCGGCGATCTCTTTTTCGATAAAATCGTAAATGCGATCAAGCTGCATCGTTCCCCGGACGGCAGTTCGGATGGGAGTGCGTCCGGGAGGTAATTCGTCGATTACGGAAAGCTCGAGGTCCCCGAATATAGAGAGCGCAAGTGAGCGAGGGATCGGTGTAGCAGTCATCACCAGAATGTCCGGCTGATCTCCTTTTACGAAAAGTCGCTGCCGCTGTTCGACCCCGAATCGGTGCTGCTCGTCGATGATGGCCAGCCCGAAAGAACGGAATCTCACGGTGTCTTCCAGGATGGCGTGTGTACCGATCAGAAGATCGATCTCCCCATTCTCGAGTCTCTGCAAAAGCAATCGACGCTCCTTTGCGGAGGTCGATCCGGAAAGTTTGTCGACTCGAACGTCGGAGCCTTCCAGAAGTTGACCGATTCGCTGAAAGTGCTGCTCGACGAGAATTTCGGTCGGAGCGAGTAACGCGGCCTGATGTCCGTTCTCGATGGTAATCAACGCGGCAATCAGGGCTACGATAGTTTTGCCGCTTCCGACGTCTCCCTGGACCAGCCGATACATGGGGAGCGGCTGGACCAGGTCGTCGGCGATTTCACGCACCACTCTCTTCTGCGCTGCAGTGAGGTCGAACGGGAGAATCTTCTTCACTTTCCTGCGGATATCATCGGTAACTGCGATGCGGCGCGGTTTGACCCTGCCCTGCTCAGTCGCTCGACGAACCCGGAGGGTGAGCTGAAACGAAAGGAACTCCTGCACGATCATTCTCCGATGTGCGGCCGAGGCTCCCTGGAGAAATTCAGCGTCGACCTCGGCTGGTCGGTGCAGACGGATTACTGCATCGCGCAAAGGGATCAACTGCAGGGATCGGGCGAGTTCCGAAGGCATCGGATCCTCGAGTGCGGCTACGGTGAGCAGACTCTGATCGAC
>JBKJUK010000351.1:0-9611 GCA_046590705.1 Thermoanaerobaculia bacterium | reverse complement strand
TCTGAACCTCCTCAGATAAAAAGTCCTGAAAGCGAGTACGCCGCGAGTTCAGTCGAGAATCTGCAGAACTAAAATACGTGCAGCAGATTCTCGACTGAACTCGCGGCGTACTCGCTTTCAGGACTTTTTATCTGAGGAGGTTCAGATGGGGGTTCTGGTCGATCGTGCAGCAGGTTTGGATGTACACAAGAAGTCAATCACCGCGTGTGTCATGTGGACTCAAGGGCGAACTGTCCGCAAGAAGATCGCGCGGTTTGAGACGATCACCGTGGACTGCTACGCCTCAAGGCGTGGCTCCATGAGCATGGCGTTACGCATGTTTGTATGGAAGCAACCGGCGAGTATTGGAAGCCCGCCGCGACGTCATTCCGATGAGCACAGAATGCGTTGGCAAGCTGTGAGGTGTGAGGGGCGAAGAGGATTTCCGATCCTCGCCCCGGCCCCCGGCCGTTCTTCTCACTTCATCGTTCTGCGTTCTGCGTTCATCAGTCGGCATCACCTGCTCCACTCCGTATGCACGGCCGGCCCACCCTCCTGGTCGGTTCGCTGATAGGTATGCGCTCCGAAGTAATCACGCTGCGCCTGCGTCAGGTTCTGCGGAAGGATGGCTGAATGGTAGGAATCGTAATAGGAAAGACTGGAGGCGATCGCTGTCAGCGGAACGCCGCTCGTCGCCGCGAGACTGACCACCCTTCGCCACGCTGCGGCGGAAGCGACCAGCAGAGCGCTCATCTCGGGATCGAGCATGAGGTTGATCAGTTTCGGATCGCGGGAAAAAGCGTTCATGATCGGCTCCAGCAGGCGCGCCCGGATGATGCAGCCCCCTGTCCAGATTCGCGCGATCTCCTTCAGATCCATCTGCCAGCCAAACTCTGCAGCGGCCTGCTGAATGAGCCGCATACCTTGCGCGTACGCGCAGATCTTGGATGCCAGCAGCGCGCTCTGCACATCACGAATGAGAAGGGAGCGATCCGAGATCGGTGAAGCCGCGGGCTGCTCGCGTCCCGCTGCAGCCACCACTCGCTCCGCTTTCATGCTGGACAGAACTCTGGCATCAATGGCAGCGGCAATGGTCGGAATCGGAACGGCCAGATCGAGCGCCACCTGAGCGGTCCACTTGCCGGTCCCCTTCTGACCTGCCTGGTCGAGAATCATGTCGACCAGCGGACGTTTCGAAAGCGGATCAGTGACCCGGAAAATCTCTGCGGTGATTTCAATCAGGAAGGATTGCAGCGAGCCTCGATTCCACTCGTCGAAAACTTCCGCAAGTGCACTCGCATCGAGTCCGCCGACTTCGCGCAGCAGATGATAGGCCTCTGCGATGAGCTGCATGTCGCCGTACTCGATGCCGTTGTGCACCGTCTTCACGAAGTGACCCGCGCCGTCAGAGCCGGTGTGGGTCACGCACGCTCCCCACTCACTTTTCGCCGCAATCGCTTCGAAGAGAGGTCGCAGTTCATTCCATGATTCCACCGAACCACCGGGCATGAGCGAGGGGCCTTTTCTCGCACCCTCTTCGCCGCCGGAAACTCCGCAGCCGACGAAGTGAATTTCGCGCTCGCGCAGGGCCAGCTCGCGCCGCTGCGTGTCGCGGAACCAGGAGTTCCCACCATCGATCAGCACGTCACCGGGAGAGAGCAGCGGCGCCAGCTTCTCGATGGTCATGTCGACCGGCGCGCCGGCCTTGATCAGCATCATGATTCTGCGCGGACGCGCGATCGACGCCACGAGCTGCTCGAGAGTTTCGGCGCCCCGAAACTTCTTCTCAGGGTTCTCAGCCAGAAACGCGTGCATAGTCTCGACTTCACGGTTCCAGACCGCGACTTCGAACCCATGTTCTTCAATGTTGAGTGCGAGGTTTCTCCCCATCACGGCGAGACCGATCATTCCAAACTGAGCGAGATCCTGCTGCGTCATAGCTGTGCTTTCTCCAGACTCAAATATTGTGAACCCTCAGCAGCTTCTGTAGGGGCGAACTGCGTTCGCCCGCTCCCTCGGCCTTCTTTCGCGGACGGACTGCGCCGGAGAGCGGGCGCGCGCAACGCGCCCCTACGACATTTCTCTTAAATCCTGCACTGCCAGTTCGCCGTGCAACTAGTGAATTCTTGCGACCGCTGCCTGCAGCACTTGATTGAGATTCGCGAGACCAGCCTGCACGTCGCGTCCGAGATTGACACGGACTGCGCGGCGCCCGCGGCTGTCGAGTGACTGAAAGTCCCCGAGGGATTGGGCTTCCTTCAACGTGCCGAATGTGAACTGCTCACCTGAAATTGCAACATCCTCGGTGTCGTCCGCAGTGATCTGAATGAACACGCCGTTGTCCCCGCCGCCTTTATGCAGCTGGCCGGTCGAGTGAAGGAAACGGGGTCCGTATCCGGTCGTCGTCGCTACGCCCAGCGCCGCACCTATGGTGTTCCTGATCAGTTGGATGGCACTATCGGTCTGGTAGTTCCCCGGGATGTACTGCGTCACCGCGACATAGTCGCCGGCCCTGACGGTCTGCAGCAGGTTCACGAAAACGTCTTCCACGGATTCTCGTGGTGAAGCCAGAGTCGAAACAGCCGAACCGCCGAAGACTTCGAGAGTCCCATCCGCTGCAAGCCTTTCCAGAGGAGCGAAGGCCTTCTTCTCCGCATACTCAGCGAGCAGCTTGCGGGTGTTGTCTTTCGACTCCTGCACGTTCGGCTGATCGAAAGGATTGATTCTCATCACCGCCCCCGCAATCGCCGTGGCCATCTCCCACACGAAGAACTCGCCAGCGATTTCATATGGTTCGGTCAGCGGCCTCCGAATCTCCGGAGCGGCCTGCGGGCCAGTAAGCTCGCCGCGACTCTCGAAATCCTCCCCTGAGGCAGCACCGAGATTCACGATGACGCGATCCTGGCCATGAACGCCGGAGGCGAGGGTTTCACCCGCGATGGGCACGATGCCTTTTCCTTCCTTTCCGGTGCTCTCGGCAACGAGCTGCTCGACCCAGAGCCCGAAGGCAGCGAAGGGCCCGTCGGTCACAATGGTGAGCTTGTCGCGGCCAGCCAGGCCACCTGCTCCGATGAGTGCACCGAGGACTGCTGCTTCGTTACGCGACGCTTCCATCGTGGCACAGCGCTTCATGGCCTTGTGTGCTGAGGCGAGAAAACGCTCCGGATCGATTCCACTCAACGTTGCCGGTACAAGTCCGAAAAGTGAGAGTGCCGAGTAGCGACCTCCGATGTCGGGAGGATTGATGAAGGCCTGTAGAAACCGCTTGCTGCGCGCTTCGTTCTCCAGTTCCGTACCGGGATCGGTGATGGCCACGAAATGTTCGCCAGCCTCTTCCCCGCGCAATTGCTGCATTCTCGAATAGAAGTATCGATAAAACATCTGCGGCTCGGTCGTAGTTCCCGACTTCGACGCGACGAGGAAAAGGGTTCGCTGAAGATCGAGTTCCGATTCCAGTGCGCGCACAGCAGCGGGCACAGTCGAGTCCAGTACATGCAGTCGCGGAAACCCCTGTGGCCTGTCGAACGAAGTACGCAAGACCTCAGCGCAGAGACTCGAGCCACCCATCCCCAGCACGACCACGTGATCGAAACGGGCTCGCACCTTTTCCGTGAACGCGCGCAGGTTCGGGATCATCGCCTCCATCTGTTCAGCAACGTTCAACCATCCAAGTGAGTTGGCGATGAGCTTCTGGCTCAACTCATCGCTCTTCCACACCGAGGCGTCGCGTTTCCAGATTCTCTCGATGAGTTTCTCGTCGTTGATCCTGGCCATGGCCGTGTTGAACTCATTACGCAGAGCGCCCGGGAGAACCTGAGGCACCGGACGAATCGCCTCCAGCCTTCGCGCCTCGATCGTGGCCATGAGCGAGACGAAGCTATCCGAAAATGATTTCACTCCTTCGTCGGTCAGTTCCGAAGTGATCGCTTCGAGACTGATCCCTGCCTGCTTCAACTGGTCGAGCTGCTGCCTGGCGAGCTCGATGCCCTCGGTGATGCGGCCTCGAACATTGCCATGGTCCTTGAACGCCGCATACGTCGCGGGAGGCACGGTGTTCACCGTGTCCTCGCCAATCAGTTCTTCGATGTAAAGAACGTCGCGATAGCTCTTGTTCTTAGTTCCGGTGGAAGCCCAGAGGGGCCTCTGCACTGCCGCACCGGCCGCCTTCAGTCGCTCGAAACGTTCACCAGAGAACTGCTGCTGGAAGAGGCTGTATGCGACCTTGGCGTTGGCGATCGCGATCCTGCCGAGAAGTGTTGTCAGCGGTGTCTTCTCTTCATCTTGATTAGACGCGCTGATGCGTGCCTCGAGTGCCTTGTCGACTTTCGCATCGATGCGGCTGACGAAGAAACTCGCCACAGACGCGATTCCGCTCAACGGAAGATCGGAGGCATGGCGACGCTCGAGGCCGGCCAGGTACGCTTCGATCACTCTCGCGTAGACCTCCTGCGAAAAGATAAGCGTGACATTGACGTTGATGCCGGAAGCGATGAGTTCTTCGATTGCCGGAATTCCTTCGTCAGTCGCAGGGACCTTGATCATCACATTGCGTCTGCCGAGGAGGGCGAACAGTTTCTTCCCTTCCGCGATCGTGCCGGCGGTATCCCGCGCCAGAGTGGGACTCACTTCGAGGCTGACGTACCCGTCCTTACCGCCAGTCTTTGCGTAGACCGGCAGGAAGAGATCTGCCGCGCGCGCAATGTCGTTCACGACCAGCGCCTCGTAGATCGCAGCGCTATCGTGCTTCATTCGTGCGAGTTCGCCGAGCGCTTCGTCGTAGTCGCTGCTGCCGCCGATCGCTTTCTCGAAGATCGTAGGATTCGAGGTGAGACCACGCAGATCATCTTCCTCAATCATCTGCTTGAGAGTGCCCTTCGTGATCAGTGCGGACTCCATCTGGTCGTACCAGACGCTCTGTCCAACCTTGCCGAGTTCTGCGAGTGGATTTTTCAATGGAACACCTCCGAGGCGCGGGCATTGTATCGCCGCTCCTCGGCGGAGGTGTGGTCACTGCGCTCTCCCGCAGGAAATTGTGCGCGCCCTTGCAGGACTCTCGGCCCCGAAGCGGGCGCGCTACTCGAGCTTCTTTCGAAGTCTGCCGGCGAACAGTCTGGATACGAGCGCCAGCGCACCGAGCAGTGCACCCGCGATCAGGATGCGAATAAAGGCCTGGCCATTACTGATCACACCGGCGGCAATGGAATCTGCCAGGTAGGTGAAGATGAAGATACCGGGGATGGTTCCGATGAATGTCGCCAGCAGATAATCGCGAGGCTTGATCGACGCCAGCCCTGCCGCATAGTTGAGAATGTTGTAAGGAGCAATCGGGATCAGACGAAGTAAGAGCAGCGTCATGAAACCTTCTTTTTTAAGGCTCTCGTAGAGCTTCCCCGCTCGTTTTGCGATCAACGACTCGACCCATTCTGAACCGGAGCGGGCGATGAAGTAAGGAATCGCCGAGGCGATGGTCGATGCCGCGAGCACCCAGAGACCACCCTGCCACCATCCCCACACCACGCCAGCCGCAAGCGAGAGAACCGTGGCAGGGAGAAGCAGCACGTTGACGACGCAGTAAAGGCCGATGAAAACCAGCGGAGCCCACCAGTGATCACCGATCGACTGCAGCCAGTCCGACGCCTTCTTCGGGTTGAGATACTCGCGGAGCGGTGAGAAGTAGATCGCCGCGAAAAGCAGAGCAGCTGCAACGAGAAAAATCAGTGGGCCAAGCCACTTCCTCGATTTTTTCCCTGCCGTCGATTCGTCTGTGCTCACGCGCACTCCCTTCTTCCTATTGTCAGGGATGCGCACCGTAAAGTCGATGAATGATACGGCGGCCTCAGAAGTATTCGCGCGAGCATGACCGTCAAGCTCGGGCACACTGCGTTCACAACGCGATCCGACACAATTCCTGGCGCGAGTGAGCGCAATGAGGAACACCTCCTTTATCGCAACGACATTCCGATGAGCAGGCGATGCTTCTGAAACCTTGAGCGGTGAGTATGCGAAGAGGAATCTCCGTTCCGCGACGCGACGTCGTAGCGATACGTTGCGTCGGCGCGGACCGGAGATTCCTCTTCGCAGTTTCGACTGCGGAACGCGCTCGATTTGCGCGGCTCATCGGAATGACGACGTCGTGATACGGGCGGGTACCGTCAGAGGTGAGAATCGATCGGCATACCCATTGCTCTCGCTGTCGAGATGGGAGCCGCGGGAAAATGAATTTCAAAGCTGGATTCGAATTACTCAAGCTTGCCGGCAAAGACTGGATGGATGACAAGGCGCCGCGTCTGGCCGCTGCACTCGCCTATTACACGCTCTTCTCGATCGCTCCTCTTCTACTGGTTTCGATCAGCATCGCCGGATTGGCTTTCGGAGCTGAGGCGGCCCGTGGTGAAATTGTGCATGCGTTCCAATCGGTAACAGGAGAAGCCGCAGCGAAGGCGATCGAAGAGATGATCGCGAACGCCGGCAAAGAGAAGGAGGGCGGCATCATCGCCCTCATTCTGGGAACCCTCACTCTTCTCTTCGGAGCTTCGGGTGTTTTCACGCAGTTGAAAGACGCCTTCAACGAGATCTGGGAGGTTCCGCCGAAGAAGTCGGGCGGCATCATCGGTGCCATCAAAGACAAGTTCCTGTCATTCGCCATGGTGCTAGGCGTGGGATTCCTGCTGCTGGTGAGTCTGGTCGTCAGCGCAGGACTGTCAGCGATGGGCTCCTTCATGGAAAGTCGTCTGCCGGGAGGAGAAACGATCTGGCAGATTGCGAATGTGGCAATCTCTTTCGCCGTAGTCACAGGTCTGTTCGCGCTGATGTTCCGCTACCTTCCCGACCGTCATGTGGAGTGGCGCTATGTCTGGGGCGGCGCAGCATTCACATCGTTTCTCTTCGTGCTCGGGAAGTTCGGGATCGGAATGTACCTCGGCAGAAGTGGAACTTCCTCGGCATTCGGCGCAGCGGGATCGTTGGTCATTGTGCTGGTCTGGATTTACTACTCAGGATTGATTCTCTTCTTCGGAGCGGAAATCACCGAGGTTTCGTCTCGGAAGGACCGGGAGCTCTATGCTGCCGGTACGCAGCCGTGGATGTCGCCCCGCGACAGTTCGGTGAACAAAGCGCACCATCCCCGCCTGCGCCCCGCCAACGCTCTGTCGTCGAAAGGCGCCCGTGCGACGAAACGTGGCGGAATGCTGGCGGCAGGCACCGGCGGCCTGCTCGCGGGTGCGCTCATCGGCGTCATCGCCGTCCTCGGAACTCTCATCAACGGGTTCCGTAAGTTGATGACGATGAAGTAGCCGGGCCGCGATCCAAGCGCGCTGCAGAAACATTGTGAGAATCGCGGCTAAGTTGATCGACCGGTGATCGGGGTGACGAAGATCCAGACGCCCGGCCGAGGGGAATCGCTGTAGATCATCCGGATTCGCACCTCTCGCGCGCCAGCACGGAACATGAACATGAAATCGAAGACTTCGTTGAGACTTTTCCTTCGGGTTCCTTCCTGAAAGACGCCGAAGAAGTTTTTCACTTTCGTACAGGGAGCAACATCGGTGAAGAAGTTCTTCCCGGTGACGTCTTCCCGCTTCCTGTCGGCGAGATCCTCTTCGAATCTGTTGTACTTCAGGACTTTTCCGTCGAGGTCGAGTTCGATTGCTCCGAAGGGGAGCTCATCGATCTCTGCTTCCGTCATCGAGCCGATCTCTTTTTCAATCGCCTCGGGACTTACGACAATCTTCTGCATCGCCATTCTTCTCGTCCTTTTCAGTTGGTGGTTCTGCCGAACTTCATGAAACTGCCGGTCCCTTCTCCTGCACAAAAACCCAGACCGTACCAGTGGGGTCGCTGTAGAAGAGCGTCACCTCTACGTTCCGCGCCATTGGCTTGAAGAGAAAACGGTATGGAAAGGTCACATGGAGATGACCGCTCTTCACACCCTCAGCGAATCTTCCATGAAAATCTCTCACGTTGGTGCAGGGAGCGACGTCAGTGAAGAAGTTCAAGCCGATGGCATCGGGTGCTCTGCGATCAGAAAGATTCGCCTCGTACTCGTTGAACTTCAGAATTGTGCCGCTCAAGTCGAGCTGGATCGCGCCGAAAGGCAGAGCGTCGATCTCAGAGTTGGAGAGTCCGTCAATCTCCCCAAGAACTTCACGCGGTACCACTACACGGGAACCTGAATCAGCGGTCATCCGATCACCTCTTTGGGTGTTCCGTAAATGTAGCCCTGCGCGAGGGGAATTCCAAGATCGATCAGCACGCTTCGTTCGTTCTCGGTTTCCACACCCTCGGCAATGATGGTGATACCCATGTCCCTTCCCATCGCCGCGATCGCCGAAACGACGCTGCGTTTCGCTCGATTACTATCGATGTCGCGCGTGAAGAACTGATCGATCTTGGCAAAATCGGGAGCGATTTCGACCAGGCGTCGCAGTCCGGACATCCCCTCACCAAGATCATCGACCGCAATTCTGAACCCGAGCGAACGAAGTTCACGCAACGCGTTCGCCAGATCCGATTCACGGGCTGGAGAATGTTCCACGATTTCGAAGACGACTTCGGACGGCGGTCGTGACGTCTCGCCACCGAAACTACCTACCGTCGCCCAGAAGTCTTCATGTCCAACCAGAGTGCGAGGATGTACGTTCAGGAACAGCAGACCTTCGGTGCGGAGCGTGGCCGCCAGACGGATGCAGTGGCTATCCAGTCGTTCGAGCATGCCCAGGGTCGCGGCCATCGCAAAAGCGAGAGGTGGCGTTTCGAAAGGCGTACCTCGCGGGCCGCGCATCAGCGCTTCCACCCCGATGATCTCGCCATCACGTGCGAGATCGTGAATCCCGTGAACCGCGATTCGGATCTGCGCAGGTCCCAGCAGGCCATCGAGAATGGCTTCCTGCTGGCTGAGTGTCTGAGAGTCCGTCTGCACTGGTCTGCTCTACAAGTCTGATCTTAGTCTTCTCGCACGAAGACCCAGGAGCTCTTGGTCTGCTTGCTGTAGAAAAGAGTCACCGTCACATCCCGCGGCGCCATCTCGAAATCGAATTTGTAAGGGAAGATCACGTGCATGTCTTCCTTCTGTACACCTTCCCTGAAGCGTCCGGCGAAGGCTTGCACGTTTGTGCAGGGAGCGACCTCGGTGAAGAAGTTCTTCCCGATGACCTTCTCAGGTACTCGTCCCGTCAACTCTGCCTCGTGCGTATTGAAGCTCAGAATTTTTCCTTCTGAGTCCAGCCGAATCGCTCCGAAAGGAAGTTTGTCGAGTTCTTTCGCATCCATCTTTTCGATCGACTCGAAATCTGAGTCGTTCAACTTCGCCACACCGTCCATCATTTTGAGACCTCCAACTTTTTCTGTTCGGATTCGGTGCCGATACATTCCTAACAACGAATTCAAAGCTAAAATGGACTTATTGAACGATTTTTTATTATCAAGTCGGCTTTTCATGTTAGTTTCTCCGACGTGGATCGACCGAAACTACTCTGGACCAGCACCGACGTGGCGCGCAGCTTAAAAGTAGGCGTTTCGAGCGTCAAGCGGTGGACCGACGAGAACACCCTGCGCTCGGTGAGGACGGTCGGCGGGCATAGACGATACGAACTGCAGGAAATCCATCGCTTCGCACGGGAGAGAGGTTTCCCGAC
>JBKJUK010000012.1:0-20001 GCA_046590705.1 Thermoanaerobaculia bacterium | reverse complement strand
AATCAATCTGGCGAGTTCCGGCTTCCGGCGGGACGCCAGCGCGTGTGACGAACCTTCAGTCCGGTGAGTACTCACACCGCTGGCCGGCGTTCTTCGATGACGGACGACGCTTCCTTTATTTTGCTCGCGGCCCGCGAACCTCGGAGAATCCCCAACCTTACGGAGTCTGGTCAGGGTCGCTGGATTCGGCGGAGAGGAAGCTGATTGTTCGTGCATCCTCAAACGTCTCGTTCGTAGAACCTCACTACCTGGCCTTCTTCGACGAGGGTAACGTCGTCGTGCAGAAGCTGGATTTGCGCAGCGGGACACTGACCGGCGAGAAAACCGTGCTGACGAATGACGTCGAATATAACAAAAACCTAGACGCTGTTTCCTTTTCGCTCTCTCCGCGAACGTTTCTTTTCCGTGGCTCGCGGCTCGTTCGGAATCAGATCACGGAGGTTGACAGGACCGGAAGCAGACTAAGGACAATCGGCGAGGCCGCTTACACAGCTTCGGTTCGTCTTTCTCCCGATGGCACGCGTACGGCCGAGGTCCACTTCGATCCGCGCACTCGCGAGGAGGATCTTTATCTGCGAGATCTAAAACGTGGCGCCGATGTTCGCCTCACGAACGAGCCGGCGCTGTACTCGAATCCGGTCTGGTCGCCGGATGGGAAACGAATCATTTATGGCTCTTCCCTCTCCGGATTGTCGGATCTCTTCCTGCTCTCTGTCGTTGCCGACGGGCCAGCGAAACTTCTCCATCGCTCTTCGTCCTACATGATTGCGAACGATTGGTCACGAGACGGTGAGTGGCTTCTGTTTGAGGAAGTCGACTCTGATACGGGCTGGGATCTCTGGCTTCTGAATGTTCGCGCCGGCGGCCCGCCCGTACGATTCGTTCAGACTGCGGCGAATGAGGAAGGCGGAGTCTTCTCTCCTGACGGGAAATGGATCGCCTACACCTCCAACGAGAGCGGAACCGGTGAGGTCTACCTACGTATGAGGGAGGGCGGCGCTGCAGTACGTGTCACGACGACCGGTGGCTATGCTCCACAATGGCGCAGTGACGGCCGTGAACTCTATTACCTAGCACGGGGAGCACTGATGGCTGTCGATATCGATGTGGTCTCCGAGGTTCAGGTAGGTATACCTCGCGCACTGTTCGCAGCAGCAGAATTTTCCGAAGCCCGGAAAATCAGAACGTACTCTCCTACGGCCGGCGGTAAGACGTTCATCGTTACATTGAACAGCGAAGAAGAACGCCCGCAACTGCTGAACGTGATCACGAACTGGCAGGACCGGCTTCGATGAAGCTCGCCGCCTGAACTCGCCTCGCCCGTAGATCGCTCGCAGATCGACTGCGGCGGTATGGGTGCAGTCTGGCGTAAGCGCGACATGCAGCTGGATCGTAGCGTCGGACAGGGAAGAAGTAGGTCAGGCCTACGCCCGTCGGTTGAACGGAACGCCCGCACGATGGCAGTCCACAACTTGTAGAATGGACCCTCCCGACTTGTAGACGACTCCTGTACAGCAACTCGTTCTCCCCAGAGAATCGCGCAATCCGAGGGAACCTCGGTGGTGCGATGGCATTTCCGAGTGTCGGCCACCGGCCTGGAAACCGCGATGAGCAACTGATTCGTTCGCTTGCAATCAACAACTATGGGCCTGACCCTCTTTTTCCCGCTTGAAGGTCGGCTTCGCGCAAGCTCCTCTCGCAAGCGGTCGGAAGCTGTCCGCTTATTTTGCTCCCGCTTTCGTCAACGCCTCCACGGTCGCACTGCAGTTCATCGATTTCGCAAGCCCCAGTGGTGAGACGGGCGATTTTCCTTTCGCGTTGACATCGGCACCTTTGGCAATGAGCTTTGCGACCAACGCTGTCTGGTCACATCGTGCCCCGAGGGCGAAGAGTGCCGTCAGGTCGTTCGCGTCTTGCGCATTGACGTCGGCGCCTGCGTTCAGCAGGACGTCGACGACATCATTTTTCCCAGTTCTGGCTGCGACGTGCATTGCCGTCATGCCAGACTCGCCCTTAGCGTTCACCGGGACACCCGCTGCGAGAAAAAGAGATACAGCTCTGGCGTCGCCGTTCGCTGCTGCGGCGAGTAAATGGTCCGCATTGATCGTAGGATAGCCGAGACGCTCGAGCTCCACGGGCGCCGTGTTAGCGGTGAGCGCACCTGCTGCACTGGTCGCGCGCAGCTCGGACGCACCGAAGCGTTTCGTGATTTTCGAGGCTCCGCGGTTGCCGACGGTAAGGTCGTAGTCGAGTGTGAGAATCGCCGCGGCTCCCGGCACGTCGATTTCAACGGTCGCTGGTGAACCGTAAAATGCTATCGCTTCGAAACCTTCCTCGGTCACGCGGTCGGGGTATGTCCCTTCACGCTCGAGCCTTCTCCCTCCCGCGTCGTAGGCGCGCACGGGCCTGAGTTCAACATCCCATGGAGGTTCGACGACCAGGTTCCGCCGGTAGCGCACGAACGGACCATCGATGACAGCGCCGTACGTGGCGAGCGCATCGGGCTCGCCTCGGCGAATCGTACGCGTCTCTACCGTCATGGGAACGCGCACCGTGACACGACCCGTCACCCTCGCGAACCGTGCGGGTGCAACTCCGCCGGGCGCAAAGAGCCTGTGCTCTACGCTGTTTCTGCTCTCGTTTCGAAAGCCAGGTTGCCGGACGATGGAAACCGTCGCGCCGCGCGCGTCGCGCACAACCGGCGACTCGAACTCCACCGATGCGTAAAGGCTGTTGTCGCCCTTCGGAAGTTCGATCTCCACCGCCTGCACGATGATCTCGCCGTTGTCGATCTCCAGCACTGCGGCGTTCGTCGCCGTTTTCACCTGCTCGGCTGTGAGGGTGATGTATTTCGGGAGGACATTCGCTTCGTCGTGACGGACTTCGCGTAGCAACTTCTCGGGTGCGGGCTGTGCGCGTAGGACGACCGGAGCCAGAAGGACCGCCAGCGCGAATGTCAAACGAAGCATCGAACCTCCGGCGAAACCTCAAAATGAGTTACGCAAGGAGCTTAGCATTGTCGCAGCCGGAAGCTCGGAAACGCGCCGCTGCCTGACTCCTTTGACCAGCTCGCGACGTTAGCGCGCCGGTGCTTTCAGCAGCTCTGGCCAGTTGGTGACGAGTACCGTCTCAGGCGGAGCTTGTTCGTCGCCAACCAGACGGGTGACGAGAAATCGATCATCTGCGCCCGGAACGGCCCGAAATCCCGTCAGCTGTTTATCCGTAAACAGCAGACGCGGCGTCGAGACCTGCAGCCTGCCGTTGAGTTCCTCCACGGTGACCGAGAGAACCCTTCCGTCGTAGGCGTCATACCAGATCTCGCGCAGGGATCTCCAGATCATACGGCCTCCGCCTCCGACCGATATCTGCTGCCGGTGTTGAAGGTCCCTCGAGATGACGTACAGTTCGTGCCGCCCTGAAGCTTTTGAAACGTACGACAGCCAGCGACCATCCGGTGAGAAGCTGCCCGCATACTCCTCGGCCATGGTAGTCGCGATTGGAATCGGCCGAGGATTCGGGCCCAGTGGCAATAGAACCACGTCGTAATTTTTCGCACTGGCCGCATCGAAAGTTGTGACTGCGAGCTGAGTTCCGTCTGGCGACCAGCCGGTAGGTCCGGCCCATCCCCGCGGGATCCAGATTTCCTCAGCCTTTGCATCACTCTCGACGCTTTGCACGAGCAGCTGACGTTGCGAACCGGTATAGGCGATTCTTTTCCCGTCTGGCGACCAGACCGGGTCCGATGCAGAGCCTCCGGTGTTCAGGGGTGTGAGGGTTCCTCGTTCCAGATCCTGCAGCCAGATATTCTCGCCTGCCGAGGGATCGATGATCGAAATCGCGACGGTCTTTCCGTTGGGAGACACTGACCAGCGCCCGTACTCGCCCGGCTGCAAGACCTTCGCGAGTTCCTTCCCGGCAGCGTCGATCCATAGCAACTCGGCCTTGCGCTTCTCGATACCGGTCACGTACAGCAGCCTGTCTTCAGCGGAAGCGCTGAACGCAGCGGCGAAAGTATTAGAGTCGGTAAAGATTCCTTCTGCGATTTCAACAGGATCTCCTTCCAACTCGAGCTTCGAAGGATCGAAACGCTGCGCGAAGAGTGTGTTGCCCCTGACGAACAGAAGCTTTCCGTCCGCATACTCGACGTGATACCGCGTGTGGAGGATCAGCTTGCGTTCTACGGAACCGAGGCTTGAAGCGTAGATCGCGTTCAGGTCACTGTTTTCGGCGGCTGCATTCGATCCCGCCATGTACAGAAAGCTCTTTCCATCCGGCAGGAACCGCGGCCAGCGATGGGTGTTCTCGCCGCGTTGCGTGTCGAATTTCGTTACCGCGGACGACCGGCCGCCAGAAGCATTGATCCGGTGTAACGGAGCGAGTGAGCCAGGTGCGAACAGGATGACCCCTTCCTGATTCCACGCGCCACCGCGAGGATTGCCGAGAACGTCGCACAGCGTGATGGGCGGGCTGCCATTGAGGGATACGGTCTTTAGTTTTCCGTTCGCAAAGAACCCGATCGATCTGTTGTCAGGCGACCAGAAGAGATGGAATCCGTCCTCGGTACCGACGATCGCGCGCGCCTCATGGCTGTCCATTGATCGAATCCAGATGCGCTGCTTGCCCTTCGCTTCGCGGCCGACGAAGGCAAGCGAGCGTCCGTCGGGGGAAAGCACCGTACGCTGCTCTCCTGCAGTCCCGATCTCGACTCCTTTCGGCCCGAGAATCGACGAGTAAACGAGCGGCTGTTGGTCACGTCGCAGGAACGAAGTGATCAGTGCGCCCAGAGCGACGCCGCCAACGAGCAGAAGCATCATCAGCGCGGCCGCTCTCCGTCGTGTTCGGGTACCAGCTTGTGCAGTCGCTGTAGTACCACCGCTGGAGATCCATTTCAGCTCTTCGGAGATGTCGTGCGTGGACTGCCATCGCTGGTCAGGGTCCTTCTCGAGACACTTGAAGATGACGTGTTCGAGTTGCGGCGGCGTCAGCGGCTGGAATTCTTTGAGAGGAGTGGGACTGCTCGCGACGATTGCAGCGATCAGCGAGGTTCTGGTCTTTCCAGCGAAGGCGCGCCGGCCCGAAGCCATCTCGTAAAGTACGACTCCGAGCGCGAAGATGTCAGTTCGCGGATCGGCCTCGGTACCTTCCAGCTGTTCAGGCGCCATGTACTGAAACGTACCGAGGATTGTTCCTTCTGCGGTCAGCGGCTTGTGATGTTCGGTCGGGGCATCGGCCTCGATTGTGGGCTCAGCTACAAGCTTTGCGAGTCCGAAGTCGAGCAGCTTCGCGCCCGCTTTCGTGATCATAATGTTGCCAGGCTTCAGATCACGGTGAACGATGCCTGCGCGATGAGCGGCGGCCAGCGCGGCAGCAATCTGTGAGCCGTAGCGCAGAACGTCCGCGAGCGGCAGAGGACCTCTCGCGAGGCGGTCGGAGAGTGTTTCGCCGTCGAGCAGCTCCATCACCAGGTAAAGAGTCGATGGTGACGACGACCGAAGCGCACCAGAATCTGTGTCTGGTCCCGATTCTCCGACGTCGTAAATCTGGCAGATATGAGGGTGATTGAGCTGCGATATGGTTTTGGCTTCACGGTCGAATCGCGCCCGAAAATTCGAATTATGAGCAAACGCTGCCGGCAGAATCTTGATCGCGACGTTGCGCTCGAGACGGGTATCGCGGGCGCGGAACACCTCGCCCATACCTCCCGCACCGAGCGCGCCGACGATCTCGTATGGGCCAAGGCGGCTGCCGGAACTGAGTATCATCTCGTATAGGGATTGTGGCGGAGGGAGGACCATTTCAAGGATTCTCCGTTCGCCACCTCAATCGGGTAGATGCGTGTGCTCATCGAATCGATGGTAGCAGCGTTGGATCGCTGCACGGCAGGCGTACGCGAGATTGAGGGTCATCTCTTTGTTTTTCGACGCGCGATGACGGGTCGTCCTGGAATCAGCTCTCCTGTGGAGCCGTCAAGTCATTCGCTATTTGCAGCGGTCAATCCAAACGCTGCCAACTCCTTCTGATCATGACGCCAGGGATTCGGCTCTTCGCTTTATCATCATCCATGCTCAAGCGTGGATCACACCTCTTCCTCTTCCTCACGTTTCTAATCACGCCGCTTCTCGAGGCGCGCGTCGTTCGCGTCGAGATTGCTTCCCGGTCGGACATCGCCTATGGCTATGAACGGATCGAAGCGAAGGTTCACTTTGCGATCGATCCGGCAAATCCGCACAACCGGGTGATCGCCGATATTGAGCACGCCAGCAGTCATCGATTCTCCGCCGACCTGGTTCTGCTCCGACCGAAACATGGCGGTAACGAAACTCTCTTCCTCGAGGTCCCGAACCGCGGAGGGCTGGGACGCTTCTCCGATCCCGCCCGTGATGCGTTCCCGTTTCAACGCGGCTACACACTGGCCTGGCTCGGCTGGCAGTTCGACGTGCGCGACGAGCCGGGGCGGCTGCGTTTCGAGGCGCCGGTGGCAAAGGGCATTCGCGGCAAGGTTCGCAGCGACTTCATCGTGGAAGAGCCGGCAGCGGAGCATACGATCGGTCACCAGATCCAGGGCGCGATCGGCGGGAAGGGTTACGCGGTCGCCGATCGGCGCGATGCCACTCTCACCGAGCGAGACGATGTGACGTCGCGCCGTCGTACGATTTCGCGCAGGCGGTGGCGTTTCAAGAGCGACACGACCATCACTCTCGATGGCGGCTTCGTTCCGGGCAGGATTTACGAGATCACCTACACCGCTTCAAATCCGGCAATCGTCGGAACCGGACTCGCAGCGGTGCGCGATTTCGTCTCGTATCTCAAACACTCGGAGGATTCGATCGCGCCGGTGAAGACGGCCTACGGGTTCGGTATCTCTCAGTCGGGGCGCTTTCTTCGGCACATGCTCTTCGAGGGCTTCAACGCGGACGAAGAAGGACGGCAGGTATTCGACGGGCTTCTCGTGCACGTCGCAGGCGCCGGGCGAGGCAACTTCAATCATCGTTTCGCGCAGCCTTCGCGCGACGCGCAGCCAATCGTTCCGGCCTTCTACCCGGTCGACGTTTTCCCGTTCACTGATCTGCCCACCACCGATCCTGTTACCGGCAGGATCGCTGGTCTGCTCGACCGCGCAATCGTGCAGAAGGTCGTTCCGAAGATCTTCTACATGAACACAGCGTACGAGTACTGGTCTCGTGCCGGCTCGCTGATCCATACCACGCCCGACGGAACGCGCGATGTGGAGCCGGCTGATTCGTCCCGCATCTATATGCTGAGCGGTCATGGCCACGTTGGCGGTGCGTTCCCTCCGACCAAGCCTCGCAATGCGCAGCAGTTGCAGAACTTCCTGAACTACTGGCCACTCACGCACGGACTCATCGATGCGCTTGACGGATGGGTGAAGAAGGGGACGGAACCACCGCCAAGTAGATACCCTCGAGTCGCGGACGGAACACTCGTCCGCGCCAGCGGTGTGCCGTTCGCCTACAACCCTTATCTGGACGAGAAGCCGCGGTATGTGGCACTCGTGCCCGTCACCGACGCGAACGGCAACGACCGTGGAGGTGTGCAGATGCCGATCATCAAAGTACCAATCGCCAGCTTCAGGGGATGGAATCTTCGAGATCCTGCTGCCGGGTTTCCGCAGTACCGCGCGAGCTTCGTCGGTTCAATCGTGCCGTTACCGCCCAGTGCTCTGCCATCCCGAGAGCTCTACCTCGGGCGTCTCACTGACGAAACGTTGAAGCTGGTTGGGGAGCGATACATCGTGCGTGAGGATGTCTACGACATGCTGGCGCTCGGCGGATCCTTTTACGACTGGATAGTCGCGCGATCCGGCGCATCTCCGTAGTGCTTCATTTGGGAGATGCGCGTGATCCGCTGTTGCGGTTTGTCAGGCCAGACGGTCGTCACGAGAAGTGAAGAACAGCTCACTGTCAGTCAAAGCGCGATACTATTACTTCACACCACAATCCAATGGCCACCGTAGAACTGGTGATCTCGGTTTCAGATCTGACGCGCCGTTACGGTGCTCGGGCTGCGCTGTCGTCTGTCGACCTGATGATTCCCCGCGGTGGTGTGTACGGCCTCGTCGGCGCGAACGGCGCCGGTAAGACGACGCTGATTCGGCACATTCTCGGGCTCTTGCGCGCCGAAGAGGGAAGCGTGCAGGTGTTCGGTCGCGATCCGGTCGCGGATCCCGTCGGCGTACTCTCGCGCATCGGCTATCTCTCGGAAGAGAACGATCTTCCCGGCTGGATGCGCGTCGACGAGTTGATGCGCTACTCCCGGGCGTTTTATCCCGGCTGGGACGACGCATACGCCGCGGAGTTGCGCACGATGTTCGCGCTCGATCCCGCGGCGAAGATCCAAACGCTTTCGAAGGGACAGAAAGCGCGCGCCGGTCTCGTCGTCGCACTCGCATACCGGCCGGAGCTTCTGGTGCTCGACGAGCCATCCTCCGGACTCGATCCCATTGTGCGCCGCGACATCCTCGGGGCTATCTTCCGCACGATCGCAGACGAGGGACGCACGGTGTTGTTTTCATCGCATCTCCTCGATGAGGTCGAGCGGGTCGCCGATCATGTGACGATGCTCCGTCATGGGAAAGTCGTGGTAAGCGCTCCGCTGAAAGCGGTCAAGGACGCGCACGGTGGTGCATCGCTCGACGAGATCTTCGTCGAGCGCATCAGCGGGGTTTGACGAATGCACACTGCCGCGGCCGCATTTGCGTGGGAGTTCCGACAGCGCCATCGCTGGGGGCTGGTCGCTCTGCTCGCGATGCCTCTTCTGCTGGGCGCGATCAAGGTCGCCGTCATGAACCGGCCGCACCTCGGATTCGATGAGATGACGTTCGCTCTGCTCGTTCCACTCCCGCTCGCCGCGAGCTTCTTCTATCTGCTCGCGGCGTTCACATTCGGCACGTCCGGCGATCTCGCTTCGCGCGTGTCGATGTATCCGCAGCGAATGTTGACGCTCCCGGTCTCCTCTGCAGCGCTCGCGGGATGGCCGATGCTGTACGGCTGCCTGTCCATGATGCTGGTGTGGTTCGCGATGAGAATCGTAGGCATCTTTCCTCCTGATTTCGATGTACCGAAGTACTGGCCGGCAGTATTCGCGGCATCTTTGCTTGCCTGGACACAGGCCCTGACCTGGATGCCCTACCCGTTTCGCGGAATGCGCATTGCGGTCTCGATCGGATTGCTCGTGTCGATCGACGTCGTGGTAATTACCGCACTCGAGAACAAGCCTGCGGAAAGCACCATGTTCCTACTGCTCGCGCCGTTCTTGCCTCTTGCGTACGTAACGGCGGTCTCGGCGATCAGGCGGGCGCGACGCGGCGACGTACCCGATTGGGGCGTGGCGGAGCGGTTCAGGCCTGCCTTCAATCGTTCTGCGGCGCTTCCTGATTTCCAGTCGGCAGTTCAGGCCCAACGCTGGTTTGAGTGGCGGCAGTATGGTCGTTCGTTGCCTCTGCTCGTTGCGATCGTACTGCCTGCAGGGCTATCACTTCTGTTTCTGTTTCGCGAAACCCCGGTCATCGTCGTGGAGATCGTCGTCCTGTCACTCCTTGCGCCGCCCTTCATGGCGATCTTCGTTGCGGCGACCGCCGGTAAATCGAGCTCGAACGTGTCCGAATCCTACGGAATTACGCCCTTTGTCGCCACGCGTCCCATCGAAGATCGTGCTCTCGTCGTTGCGAAATGGCAGGCGGCACTTCTCAGCACACTCGCCGCGTGGACGATTGTTGCCGTCGCTGTCCCTATCGCTCTCATCGGGTCGGATGCGACGGAGCCGATCATCGAGATTGCTCGCAATGTGGCGGATGCGCTGGGCCGACCGCGCGCGATCGTCCTCGGGCTTCTCATTCTCGCCGGCCTCGTCGGCTCGACGTGGAAGCAACTCGTACAGGGTCTCTACATCGCCATGAGCGGGCGCGACTGGGCCGTGAAAGGGATCGCGTTCGCGACCCTCGCAGTGATCACGGTCGGCGCTTTCGCCCTGGTCTGGATTTTCGACAGCCGGCACCGGATCTCAGTGGCGTTGAACGCGATACCGTGGTTGATGGCAGTATTCGTCGCGCTCAAACTCATGCTGGCGATGTACGTGATGCAGCGCGGCTCCGACCGCGGGTTGTTTTCGCGAAAGCAGCTCATTCTCGGGGCGATCGTGTGGGACCTCTGCGTCCTGGCCGTCTATGGCGTGCTGGCGCTGTTACTGCCTGAGATTCTCTTTCGCCGTCACTTTCTGCTCCTCGTCGCGATGCTCGTCGTTCCATTCGTGCGACTTGCCGCGGCGCCGCTCGCCGTTGCGAGGAATCGGCATCGATGAAGACCGCTATGCTGATCCTCACGCTTCCGGCGGTACTCGCCGTCACCGAGGCCGAGTCGTTTTACGCGAAAAATCGAAGCAATGGGACGATCGTGTCGTCCGGTGAGCAGCGCGAGTATCTCATCCACGTTCCGCGCAGTCTCGATCGCACGAAGCCGGCGGCACTGGTAATGAGCCTGCACGGCGCCGGCCTCTGGCCGGCCATGCAGCGCGATGTGTCGCTCTGGAACGAACTCGCGGATCGCGAGGGGTTCATCGTCGTCTACCCCGCAGGTCGATACACGGCGGGTCCGCGCGTCTGGCGCATGACTGGAGAACGCGACGTGCAGTACATCGCTGATCTCATCGACAAATTGCGCGGCGAATACAACATCGATCCGAAGCGCATTTACGCGAACGGCCTCTCCAACGGAGGCGGCATGAGCTTCGCGTTGTCGTGCAGGATACCGGACCGTTTCGCGGCGATCGGAATGGTGGGAGCGGCGCTGCTGCAGCCGTCGACGTGGTGCAAGTCGACGCAGCCCATGCCGATGATCGGCATTCATGGTCTGCGCGACACAGCGGCGCCGTATCACGGAGGCGCTTCCTGGGTTGCACCGCACTTCGAGCCCTTTCTCCCGTTTGGCGCCGCTTGGGCGCGCAGGAATCGGTGCGCGCCAGGTACGCAGGACGTCGAGATCCGCGACGGCGTGACACGCCGTGAGTACAAACAGTGTGCGAACGACGCGACCGTGGTGCTCTATACGCTGCGCGACGGCGGCCATACCTGGCCCGGTGGTGCCGAATTGCCGGAGTGGTTCGTCGGAAAGACGATCAAGGACTTCGATGCGACGGCCGAGATGTGGCGTTTCTTCAAGCAGCATCCTCGTACCAGTTCGTCTCGCACATCGACTTCTGCGGGATGGGTGAAGTCTGGCGGGCCTCTCGACACGCGGCTGAATCCCGGCGTGATCAAGGTGGCGCTGGAGGAGGCCCGTGATGCGGGAGGAGCTGAAGCGTTGCATCGTTACGACGAGCGGTGTGGTCGAGGTAACTCCACCGGCGTGATCGCGCGGATCCGCGGTACAGGGAATTTGAATGAGTTCTGACACGATCGAGAAACATCCCGCCGATTTCAAGCGCTGTGTGTCGCGTCACCTCTGTTCTATGCTGCCAGGGCGAGTCGTGGTGACGGGGGTCGCACTCAGCCTCTTCCTGCTCCCCGCAGCGGTTGCGTCGACGCGCGCCGTCGATCGCTACGTTGTGTTGCAGATGCAGCAGCTCCGTCTTCCTGGTCTCGCACTCGCCGTGATCCGCGATGGTAAGCCGCTGATCATGCGGAGTTACGGAATCGCCGATCTGGAGAACCAGACAGCAGTCACGAGCGACACTGTGTTCGAGCTCGGATCAGTCTCGAAGCAGTTCACCGCGATGGCGATTCTCCGTCTGGTCGAAGAAGGCAGGATCCGTCTGGATGACCCGATCACGTTACACCTGCCGGAGTTGCCGGATGACTGGCGCGACGTCACCATTCGTCACCTGCTCAACCACGCCTCCGGAATTCGCGAGTATCTCAGCATCGAAGGGTTGCCCGATGCTGCGCATCGTCTCGCGCATCGCGACATGACTCGCCTTTTCGGAGAGCGAGTTCCGCGGGAGTTTCCACCCGGCGAGACATGGTCGTACAGCAACACCGGTTACCTGCTGCTCGGCGACATCATTGAGCGCGCTTCCGGTCAGAGTTACTGGGATTTCCTTGAGTCACGGATCTTTGGTCCCGCGGGCATGAAGTCGACCGGCAGCAGTGCGCCTCGCACGCTGATCCGCCGACGAGCGCGTGGCTACGGGTGGGGCGACGGCGTGTACGAAAACCGGCCGGCACTCTCCGAGAACGCCTACGCCGCTGGAGCGATCGTGTCGACACTCGCCGACATGATTCGATGGGAAGCCTTGCTTCAGCGACAGGGAGTAGTCGGCCGCGACTCATATCTCGAGATGTGGACGCCACTCTCACTCAACGATCGTTCTACGCCTCCATTCAATTATGGCTTCGGCTGGGTCGTCGATCGCGAGAATGGTGAGCGAGCGGTGTTTCACAGCGGCGGCACGCCAGGATTTTCGAGCGCGATTCGCCGCTATCCCGATCGTCGGATCACCGTGATCGTGCTGGCCAATCATGGAGACCGCATTCTCGATCACATCCCCATGGAGGTGGCGGCACTCGTAGCGCCGGCCCTACGACGTGTCGGGGTCGCAGATCCACAGCCCGAGCGTTCTGCACGGCTCGAGAAGACGCTGCGCAGGTACATGATTGGCGAGCACGACCCGGAAGCGTTCACTCCCGTGATGCAGCGTTTTCTCGCCACCGCCACTGGCAAAGGACTGGGAGAGTGGATCGGTTCGCACGGCGAGTTGCAGTCGTTCAAATTCGTGAAGTCCGAACCTTCCGGCGGCGATCAGTCGCTGCGCTACCGCGTCACTCTCGGAGGCGCGGAACTCTGGGTGACATTCACGATGACGCCGGGCGGGCGGATCGCGCAGTTGTACTGGTGGTAGCCGCTTGATTAACGATCGTGCCTCTTACGCACGTACGTAGTGGTGTCGCACGATCTGTCTAACGAAACCTGTTGCTGGCCTCCGCGTAGCGAAACCTGAACAGCACCCACACGGCGGGGCATGGCCTCTACCTCGCGATGAATGGCCGCGACTGGCGTATCTTCGAAGCGTAGTACGATTGCGCTCTCCAGGCCGTGACTGAAAAGTGAGGACATGATGCGTCGCTTTCTCGCGTTGCTCGCACTCGTAGCCGCGATTGCGGCGTTGGTGTGGTGGAAAACGAGACCGGTTCCTGTGCCGGTCACCGTTGGTGACATCGATCGCGGACGCGTCGAGCGCTCGGTGGCGAATACACGCGCTGGAACGGTGAACGCCTGCCGCCGCGCAAAGCTGGCGCCACCGGCAGGAGGCATCATCGCCGCGCTTCCGGTTCGTGAAGGGGACCGTGTTCGTCAGGGTCAGGTACTGCTCGAGTTATGGAACGAGGACACCGCCGCCCAGGCCCGCGTAGCTGAAGGACAGGCGCGCAGCGCAGCGCTTCGAAGCGAAGAGGTCTGTCTCCGCGTCGCGATCGCCGAGCGCGATGCCGAGCGCGCACGCAAGCTACACCGTGACGGCGTTCTCCCCGACGATCAACTGGACCGTGCCGTGTCGCTGGCGAAAACCCTTCGTGCCGCATGCAGCGCCGCGCGCGCGGACGTGCAGCAAAGTCGAGCAAGTGTTGTCGCGGCACGTGCCACGCTCACGCGCACAGTTCTGCGCGCGCCCTTCCCCGGAATCGTGGCCCGGATCACTGGCGAGCTCGGGGAGTTCTCCACTCCGTCGCCTCCCGGCATTCCGACTCCGCCGGCCATCGACCTGATCGACGACCAATGCCTCTATGTCTCCGCGCCCATCGACGAGGTCGACGTATCACGCGTCCGAGTCGGGCAGCTTGCGCACATCAGCATCGACGCCATTCCCGGCCGGCGCTTTCCGGGACGCGTAAAGCGCGTCGCTCCTTATGTGGTCGATCTGGAGAAACAGGCACGCACTGTCGACGTGGAAGTAGAGTTCACGAACACGGCTGACTTGAAGACGCTGCTGGTCGGATATAGCGCCGATGTAGAGATCATCCTCGACGTGCGCGAGAGTGCGCTGCGTGTTCCCACTGAGGCGTTGCTGGAGGGGAATCGCGTCCTGCTCTTCACATCGAACCCGGGCCGGCTCGAGGAACGCAAGGTCGGGGTGGGAGTCGCGAACTGGCGGTATACGGAAGTGACTTCAGGCCTTCGTCAGGGCCAGAAGGTCGTTCTCTCGGTCGAGCGCAAAGGCGTCGCCGCGGGAGCACTCGCCGTCACTGAGCCATGATCTCTCTCACGAACATCAGCCGCCACTTCACAGTTGGCGACGCGGAGGTTCGCGCGCTCCGGGATGTGACGCTGCGGATTGACCGGGGCGAGTACGTGTCGATCATGGGGCCGTCGGGTTCCGGCAAATCGACGCTGCTCAACATTCTTGGTCTGCTGGATCGGCCGAGTGGTGGTTCCTATGAGATCGACGGCCAGGACGTGACCGCACTCAATGACGAACAGCAGTCGCAGGTACGCCGCGAGAAGATCGGCTTCGTCTTTCAGTTCTTTCACCTCGTTCCACGTCTTTCGGCGGAAGAGAATGTCGAGCTTCCGCTGGTGCTGGCCGGCGTTGCGCAGGAGAAACGAAAACCACTGGTCTCACGGCTGCTCAGCGAGTTCGGCATCGCTAAACGTTCGCACCATCGGCCCGATCAGCTTTCCGGAGGGGAACGCCAGCGTGTAGCCATCGCCAGGGCCATGGTCATGAATCCTGCGGCCATCCTGGCTGACGAACCGACCGGCAATCTCGATCAAGCCACGGGAGGGGAGGTCATTCACCTGCTGGAAGAGTTGAATGCCCGCGGCATGACTCTCGTTCTGGTGACCCACGACGCAGCGATCGGCGGGCGCGCGCGACGGCACATCCGAACGCTCGACGGGCGCATTGATTCGGACAGCGGGAAGCCGGCATGAGGCCTGGAGACATGGCGCGCTTCGCCTGGCGCTCGCTCGCTGGTTATCCGACGCGGACATCGCTGATGGTCCTGGCGATCTCCATCGGCGTTGCAGCCGTGGTCGTGCTCACCTCCCTCGGCGAAGGCGCGCGCCGCTTCGTACGAAACGAATTTGAATCCCTCGGGACGAACCTGATCGTCGTTTTCCCGGGACACACCGAGACTGTCGGCGGCACTGGAGGAATGATCTCCGGCCGGACAGCGCGAGACCTGACCCTGGATGACGCGCTGTCGTTGCGGCGCATTCGCGGGGTGGAGCACGTTGCGCCGCTCACGCTCTCAGAAGCTGAGGTCTCAGCCAAAGGCCTGCATCGCGATGTACCGGTGGTCGGTTCTACGGCCGAGGTGAAATTGATCTGGGGTCTGACCGTGGCTGCCGGCCGGTTTCTTCCCGAGCAGGATCCGCGCAATGCGACACCTGTCTGTGTGATCGGAGCGAACGTACGTCGCGAGCTGTTCGGCACGAGCTCGCCGCTGGGCGACTATCTGCGTCTCGGGGATCGCAGGTTTCGTGTGATCGGAACACTCGCGCCGAAAGGAGAGTTCGCCGGATTGAACATGGACGAGATCGTCTTCATCCCCGTCGCCTCTGCGCAGGTCGCCTTCAATCTTCACTCGTTGCTGCGCATCGGGGTGATGGCGCGAACCAGTGAGCAGGTGAATCCCGTGCGAACGGATATCAAGCGAGTCTTGCGTGAACGACACGGCGGAGAGGAGGACGTCACGGTCATGACCGAGGATGCGATCGCGTCGGCATTCGACAAGATTCTCGTCGCTCTGACGATGGCGCTCGGAGGGATCGCTGCGGTCAGTCTGGCAGTGGCCGGTATTCTGATCATGAACGTGATGCTGATCGCCGTGACGCAACGAACGAATGAAATTGGCTTACTCAAAGCACTCGGGGCATCGCCGCGAGAGATTCGTCTGCTGTTTCTCGCAGAAGCGGCAGTACTGTCGGTGGTCGGGGCGGTGGCTGGATCGATTCTGGGTCAGGCTGGAAGTTTCGTCATCCGTCAGATCTATCCTGCGGTTCCTGCATACGCGCCGGGGTGGGCTGCAATCGCCGCGCTTGTTCTCTCACTAACGACCGGGATCATATTCAGCGCGCTCCCGGCGCGCCGCGCGGCTGCTCTCGAGCCGGCGGCTGCTCTTGCGAGACGATGATGCGGACCGCTGACTTCATTCGCGTCACGACCGGCTCTCTTCGATCACATCGGTTGCGAACATTTCTTGCGGTGCTGGGAATCTCGGTGGGAATCGCGTCAGTCATTCTCCTGACTTCGATCGGACAAGGCGTGCGCGACTTCGTTCTCTCGCAATTCACGCAGTTCGGGGCGAATCTGATCATCGTTACGCCGGGTCGTATTCAGACGGGAGGCATCACGGTTGGAATCTACGGAACCGTGCGGCCGCTCACCATCGATGATTCCCTGGCCGCACGCCGGGCGCCGCATGTCTGGTCGATCAATCCGGCTACCGACGGCAACGCCGAAGTACGTTACGCGGGCAGGCGTCGTCGCGCCACGGTGTTCGGCTTCGGTCCCGACTGGCCAAAGATCGGGGTGACGCGCATGGCCACTGGCTCATTCTTACCCTACGACAGTTTGAATGCACCGCGGCCGCTGGCGGTGCTCGGTGCGAAGATGAAGAAGGAGTTGTTCGGCGCGGAGAATCCGCTCGGCAGGCGCATCGAGGTCGGCGGCTATCGCTTCACGGTCATCGGCGTGATGGAGCCGCACGGGCGATTCGTGGGACTCGACATCGACGACTGCATCATCATTCCCGTCGGCAGTGCGCTGGAAATGTTCAATCGGGAAGGATTGACCGGCTTTCACGTAACGCATGATCCCGAAGTTCCGTCGGAAGTAATCGTCGCAGGGATTCGCCGCATCATCACCGCGAGGCATGGACGCGACGACGTGAGTTTCGTCACGCAGGATGAGGCGATGAAAGTGCTCGGCTCTGTTCTGGGCGTGCTGACATTTGCGGTTGGCGCGCTGGGAAGTATTTCGCTCTTCGTCGGCGGAGTCGGCATCCTTACGATCATGACGATTTCGGTGACCGAGCGAACTGCCGAGATCGGACTCCTGCGCGCGCTCGGTGGGCGTCAGAGTCAGATCCTTGGTCTGTTTCTTGGCGAGGCGGCGCTTCTCGCGGCGATCGGTGGTGCCGTAGGACTCGTTCTCGGTGTCGCCCTCGCGCGGCTACTGACCCTCTTCGTGCCGACGCTGCCGGTGAGTACACCGTGGTGGTTCGCGCTTCTCGCCGAAGGTATGGCAATTGTGGTCGGCCTCGCGGCAGGTGTGATCCCGGCGCGTCACGCGGCGCGGATGGAGCCGGTCGACGCCTTGCGCGCGGAGTGAGCGCGATCAGGGGATCGCGTCGAGGCGCAGAGGGAGCGTCGCGTCTATTTCTCTCTCTATCTCTCTCGAGCGACGACCTCGATCGGGAGCTAACTGCCAAATCCGGGTGTGCCCGCGACGCTCCAGCTATCGCCGATCTTGTTATCGACGCTACTGGAAGCCTCTGCTCCTTGGGCTAAGATGTCCGAACCCGATGACAATTGCTGCTGGTACCCGCCTCGGTCCCTACGAGATCGTCTCGCCCCTCGGCGCGGGAGGTATGGGCGAAGTCTGGCGCGCACGCGACACACGACTGGAGCGGGACGTTGCCATCAAGGTTTTGCCCGCAGCTCTCGCGCTCGACCCGCAGTTCTGCGCGCGCTTCGAACGCGAAGCGAAAACGATCTCGCAACTCAACCATCCGCACATCTGCCAGATCTACGACGTTGGCGAGTCGTCTGTAGATCAGACGTCCTACCTGGTCATGGAGCTTCTGGAGGGAGAGTCGCTTGCCGATCGCCTGACTCGTGGAGCACTTCCCCTCCCGGAGGTCTTCCGATACGGATCGCAGATTGCCGAAGCCCTTGCGGCCGCGCACCGCGCCGGAATCATCCACCGCGATCTGAAGCCGGGCAACATCATGTTGACGAAGTCGGGTGCGAAATTGCTCGACTTTGGTCTGGCGAAAGGAGCGCAGACACCTGTGCAGTTCGACGCCTCGGGTGCGACCGAGCACAGGCCACTCACGGCGAAGGGAACGATCCTCGGCACGTTCCAGTACATGGCTCCGGAGCAGCTGGAAGGAGATGAGGCGGACGCCCGTACTGATATTTTTGCTCTCGGCACGGTGCTCTACGAGATGGTGACCGGAAAGCGGGCCTTCGAGGGCAAAACGAAGACGAGCCTCATCGCAGCGATCGTCGACCGCGATCCTCTGCCTATCAACTCGCTGCAGCCTCTCACGCCCGCGTCGCTGGAACATGTCATTGCGCGTTGTCTGGCCAAAAGCCCGGACGAACGTTGGCAGAGCGCGCGAGACGTCAGCGAAGAATTGCGGTGGATTGGCGGCGCAAGCTCACAGGAAGGAATGGCCGCTCCAGGCCGGGCCTTCAGAAGAACGAGACGCTTCCTTCTTCCACTGACGATTGGCCTTCTGCTGCTTGTGGCAACTGCCTCCGTTCTTTTGCTGTTCTGGGAACGGAAGGAGCTGGCAAGAGCGCGCGAGAGGATTCAATTTCAAATCTTCGCTCCTCCCGAGAGTTCCCTCGCGCCCTCCACCGGCGTGGTGTCTCCCGATGGACGAATGATCGCAATGATCGTCAGAAAACAGGGAGAACCTTCAATCTGGATGCGAAGACTTGATTCGTCGGTTCCGCAGCTGATTTCAGGAACGGAAGGGGCTTCATTTCCCTTCTGGTCTCCGGACAGTGTGCATCTCGGGTTTTTTTCCGAGGGAAAACTGAAAAAGATTGCCATCGGTGGGGGTACGCCGCAGGTCCTGTGTGACGCATCGTCGGGACGTGGAGGCGCCTGGAGTGCCGACGGCGTCATTCTTTTCGCTCCCGTATCGACCGGTCCATTGCAGCGTGTATCTGCCTCTGGCGGCGTTCCGGCGAATGTCTTTTCTCTGGACGGAAAGCAGGGGGAAACTTCCCAGAGGTGGCCTTTCTTCTTTCCTGACGGCCGGCACTTTCTGTATAGCTCACGTGACGGGAAGAGTCCTGGCGTCTATCTCGCTACGCTTGACGGCAAAACGAGAAAGAGACTCAATGATGCGGACACCAGCCCCGTATTCGTAAAAGATTTCATTTTGTATTTACGCGGTACGACGTTGTTTGCCCAAAAGCTGGACGTGAAAGCTGCGCGTCTGATTGGAGAACCGATCGCCGTGTCCGAAAATGTGGGACACGAGTTCGCGTTTGGTAAGTCGGCGTTTTCCGCTTCCGACGAGGTGCTCGCCACTCGCTTCGGTACGGGTGGCGACTTCCAATTGACGTGGTTCGATCGCTCTGGTCGCGTGACAGGGACAGTCGGCCCCCTCGGAAGTTACGATCACCCTGACGCATCTCCTGATGGAAAATTCGTGGCTGTTGATCGCGCCGAGCGCTCTGGGTCGAGGGACGTCTGGATCATCGATTCAACCCGTGGAACTATGTCGCGCCTCACTTTCGATACACGCCCGGACTGGATCCCTGCCTGGTCGCCCGACGGGCGAACGATCGCATTCGTCTCCGATCGCGAGGGGTCGGGCAGGTTGTACACGAAGAGGTCGAATGGCACTCAGCTGGAAAAGAAACTGATTCAGAGTGAGTCTCGCGTGCATCACTTCGACTGGTCGGTCGATGGGCGCTTCATTGCGACCGAACAAGTCGGAGAAAAGGGAATGGACATCTGGATGTATGAGCTGGCGACCGGTAAAGGGAGAGCAGTCGTGAAAACCGACTTTCCCGATGCAAATCCGAGAATTTCTCCAGACGGCAGGAAAATGGTCGCGGCAGCCATGAGGGCTGGATGGTGGATCGCCGATCTGTCGAAGCTTCCGCTTACTTCCGTCGAAGTTCTACCCCAGCTGGGAGACAAGAAGGACGGAACTTTTTACGGGTCGTCCTGGTCGCCGGACGGCACGCGCATCGTCGGCCTTCCATATACAAGCGAGAAAGGGATCAGCGTCTATTCAATCGCGGATCGCTCATTCCAGATGGTAGCGCCGGACGCGAAGCGGGCGGCGTGGGTTGATAA
>JBKJUK010000345.1:0-7533 GCA_046590705.1 Thermoanaerobaculia bacterium | reverse complement strand
TGGGTGGCCTACGGCGAGGACCGTTTTGACGACGCCATCTCCTACGTGCGTCGCGCAGTACGGATGAATCCCTCGATCGAGAGCGGCTACTACCTCATGCTGAGACTCTTGTTTGCCGCCGGCCGGTATCAGGAGATCGCGGAACTCGCCGAGGAGGCACTCTCGCATTCGGGCGAGGACTACAACGCATTCACTCCGATCAACAATGCACTCGGCGCACTCGGCCGGTTCGACACACTTCGAAACGTCATGTTGCGGCAGATCGGAACACTCGAGGCTCACTTACACAAGGTGCCGGAGGACGCACGGGCGCGAATTCTCCTCGCGGCAGCTTATGCGAAAGTCGATCGAGCTGACGATGCGACCCGTGAGGCAACGCTGGCCATGACACTGCGGCCGAACGACGCTTTGATCCTCTACAACGTCACATGCGTCTTCACAGGGCTCGGGCGGAAGAGTGAGGCCATGGGAGCGCTGACGAAGGCATGGGAGAGCGGTTTCCGCGACACGCAGTGGACGCGGCGCGATCCCGATCTGGCCGCCCTGCACGACGAGCCTGAGTTTGATCGGATGTTTCCGCCGGAGAATGCGTAGCCGGGCATCATTCAGGTCGGACAGCTATGGCGTCAGGCGGACGCACCAGTCGCCTGCTCGTTTTCGAACGCTGGAAAGAGCCTCTCGAATTCGGCATTCCCGTGAAGCGGCGCGAGATCGGGATCGCGCCGCGCCCAGCCGGAGTCGCGATAACCTGTGTTCCAGGCCTTCTTCATCGCTTCGAGCGCCTCGTCCGTCCTCCCCATGCCGCAGAAAAGGCAGGCGACGTTGTAGAGAATCATGGCGTCATCGGGACAGAGCAACATGGCCAGGTTCGCTTCACGGTTGGCGTCGTCGAGCCGACCCATTTCCGAGTAATCCTGGGCCAGAAGAACGCGAGCCCGTGCATCCTGCGGCGCCTTGCGCAGGTGCGACTCGAAGATCTCCAGCTTGCGATGCCGGAAATTCTGCAGCGCGTCCACCTTCCCGAGCGCAGCGAGGGCGTTGGAGATTGGGACTACGGTGATGTAGTTCTCGCCGGCGTGGGCCACAGCCTGCTCCATCACGTCGATCACTTCCTGGTAGTGGCCGGCGCTGAACAGGCAGAAGCAAAGCAGGTAGTAGCCTCCGTCCAGGTCGGGATTCTTCTCGATGGCACGCCTGATCGTCTCTGCGGCCTCGTCGTAGCGGTCCTCTGCGACGAGGACCCAGGCTTTGGCCGCTTCGATCTCAGGTGCGTTCACCCCGGTGGAAAGCGCGTCCGCGGTCGCAGCAACGGCCCGATCGATCCATCGCTGACTTCGATCGAATTGCATGTAGTAGAGCACGCAGACGTTCGCCACGCCGGCATGGGCCAGAGCGAAGCCGGGATCGATGGCCACGGCGCTCTCGAACATCTGCAATGCAAACTGCAGGTCCTCCCTACCCATGCGGCGCGTGTAGTTCCGGCCGCGCAGGTAGACGTCGTAGGCCTGAAGGCTCTCGGTCGGCTTCGTGGAAAGCGCCTGTTGTTCCTGCGGTGAAAGCGTGATGCGCAGGGCCGCGGCGATCTTCTGCGCGATCTCATCCTGCAGCACGAACACGTCGGTCATCTCCCGGTCGTATCGTTCAGACCAGAGCGGCAGATCGGTCGCACTGTCGACGAGCTGGGCGTTGATGCGTAGACGCGTTCCGGCCCGCCGCACACTTCCGGCCAGCACGTACGCCGCGCCCGTATCCCGGCCGACCTGTCCCGCGGTAACTGGCTTGTCGCGATAGGCCAGCACCATCGCTCGCGAGAAGGTCTGCAGTCCCTTGATCTTGGACAGCTCCGTAGTGATGTCTTCGGTGATGCCGTCGCGCAGGTACTCGTCTTCCTTGACTCCACTCAGGTTGTCGAAATAGAGCACAGCAATCGGATGCGCCTGTGATGTCGAGCCGGACGACACGCGGCTCCCGCTTGAGTGCGCGGCCCGCGACCCGCCCGAGTCGAGGTCACGCTTGAGACGCTTCAAAGCCGTTTTGAGTTCGGTTGCACTCTGGAAGCGGAGGTCCCGATCCTTCTCCAGCGTCTGGCCAATGATCCGTTGCAACTCGGCCGGTAACGAAGGCTTGTGTTGCGTCATCGGGACAGGATCACGATTGAGAATTGAGTCGAAGACCACCGCCGACGTGTCACCCTGAAATGGCAATACACCGGTCGCCATCTGATAAAGAACGGTGCCGACCGAGAAGATGTCGGTGCGTGCATCGGTCACGAGGCCGCGGGCCTGTTCAGGCGACATGTAGGAAGCGGTACCTACGGTAGTTCCCGCGGATGTGAGCTGATCCCGTATGGCCGTTTGCATCATCGAATCGGCGTTCCCTCGAATGTCGATCTTGGCGAGACCGAAGTCGAGAATCTTCGCGTGGCCACGCGAAGTCACGAAGATGTTGGCTGGCTTGAGATCGCGATGCACGATGCCTTTTGAGTGTGCTGACTCAAGTGCGTCGACAATCTCGATCCCGAAAGAAAGCAGCGCCTCCATCTCAATCGGGCCGCGACTGAGCCGGTCAGCCATCGACTCCCCTTCCAGCAGTTCCATGGCGATGAACTGCTCGGATTCGTGCTGCTCGATCCCGTGAATCGTGCAGATGTTCGGATGATTGAGTGAGGACGCCGCGCGCGCTTCACGCTGAAAACGCTGCAGCAGCTCGGTGTTTGTCGCCAGCTCCGGGGGAAGAAACTTCAAAGCCACATGACGGCCGAGGTTCAAGTCTTCCGCTTCGTACACGACTCCCATCCCGCCCGCTCCAAGCTGCGCCGTGATTTTGTAATGGGAAACCGTGCGTCCGATCATACGTGACCTCCAGAAGCGTCTGCCTTGATTGTCCGTGTTTGGCTGCATATTAATGTAGAGCGTCATAGAAACGGTGGATTATGCTCGTGGTACTCGCGGTGCGAGAGCAAGGAGCGAGAAGGCGATGCCGCGCCGGTCAGCGCGACGACGCACACCACTGATTCGCCAACAGATCCGGCGGAACCGCTTGATCAGGTAGTCAGTAAAGCCACGATCCAGCGCATGCACCGGTCAATCACCGCGACCGTGTGCATAAAGTGCGCGCGGACCTCTCGCGCGTTCCGAGACACCGCACCTTCGTTCGAACCGATATCTTTCACTCCCATATCCTTGTGAAGGGCTGAATCGCTCTGCGCCGTTCCTTCTCGCTGACCTCGCGTTAGAATGTTCGGCCGATGGTGAGACTTGTCGCAGTGCTCTCAATCCTCCGGGTGCGTCGCTATACCGCGCTTTGTCTTCTGATGTTCGTTTCAAGCGCGATTCCCGTGCTTGCTCGTGGCTTTCTGCCGGCGGATCTTTCGGGAACGCGCCGCTTCGGAGTGCGGAGTTGGGGGATCGAGAACGGGATGCCGGTGACCTCGATCGACGGCATTGTGCAGACCAGTGACGGTTACCTCTGGTCAGGGACGGAAGAGGGACTGATCCGCTTCGACGGAGTGCGCTTCACCACCTTTTCGCTGCAGACGAATCCTGAGATGAAGGACGCCGACATCACTGCTCTGGCCACGAGTCCCTCGGGTGAGCTCTGGTGGGGTACCAGAGACGGGCATGTGGGACATCTATCGCGTGGTCAGATGACAGTCTGGAATGCGCCGCACGGACGAGTGCAGGCGCTGCTTCCGACGGCCAGTGGCGAGGTCTGGGTAGGCTCGATGGAGGGGCTTGCGATCCTGAGGTCAGGTACATTCGCATCGGCCGGCCTGCCGCCACTGGCAATTTACGCACTCACACAAGGGCGGGATGGAACGATCTACATCGGAGCGGAGAACGGAATCTTCCAGCGCAGACGCGGCGGTGTGCTCTCGCGTCATGCGAATGAGGCTGCAGCGACGTTCATCCGTTCTTTGCATGTCGCCCGCGACGGCGCCGTCTGGGCTGGCACGGATCAGAAAGGGGTAATTCGATTCGCCGGTAACGCTGCCGAGACATGGAACACGTCTCGCGGGCTCGCGGCCAACGCGGTATATGCCTTGTCAGAGGATCCCGACGGCGGGATCTGGATCGGTACGAATGGCGGAGGAATTGATCGGTGGTTCCGCGGGGAGATCAGTCACGTCGATGGACTGCAGAGTGAGCTGGTCTGGTCGCTGCTCGTCGACCGGGAAGGGAATGTCTGGGCCGGCACTCGTGGTGGTGGAATCAGCCGCATCAGACAATCTCTTTTTCTCACACTCACTACCGACGACGGCCTGGCGGGCAACATCATCCTGGCGTTGAATCAGGACAGCTCGAAAGCGATCTGGGTGGGAACTGCCGGTCGTGGAGTCACACGCATCGCCGGACGCGAGGTATCGAACTACGGCAATGGAGCAGGCTTCAACGCAAGTGTCATTCTCACGATCGCGAACGATCGTGACGGGAGTGTCCTGTTAGGTACCGTCAACGGTGGACTGGTACGTTACCGTGACGGAGCATTCACGCAGGTCCTGCTAAGCAGCGGCGCCGAGAACGATACTGTGACTGCCGCTCTGGTAGCGCGTGACGGAACTCTCTGGGTGGCGTCACATCAAGGCCTTACGACGGTCCGGCAGGGGCGGCCCACGCTGGTCGCGTCTCGTGCCACTCTCGGTAACGGGCAGATCGTCACGTTGCTCGAGGACCGCCGAGGAAGAATCTGGATAGGCACCGACGGCGGAGGACTCTTCAGGATCACTGGCAGCAGTATCCGGCGTTACGGAAAATCAACAGGTCTTTCTTCCATCAACGTGCTGGCGCTCTACGAAAGCAGCGACGGAGTCATCTGGGTGGGAACCGGCGGGGGCGGACTCTGTCGTCTCGAGAACGATCGCATCTCGATCATTCGTCGAACGGACGGGCTCGCGGAGGACAAGATTTACCAGATCGTGGAAGATACCGCGGGCGACTTCTGGATGGGGTCGAATAACGGCATATTCAAGGTCGCGAAACGGGATTTGAACGCCTTCGCTGCTGGCCTGATGAACGAGGTTCGGTCGGTTCACTACGGAAAAGACGCGGGGCTGCGGACGCTCGAGATCAACGGTGGCATCTTCCCTCCGGCGCTTCGCAGCGATGACGGTACGCTTTTCTTCCCGACCAGCGACGGACTGGCGGTTACGGACGGGCGCTCTGATCTGCGGCCGGTGATCAATCCGCTCGTAGAACAGATCAGAACGTCGGACGTTAAGCGGTATGGCGGCAACGGACCAATCGCTCTCGGTGCAGGTACCGACCGGATGGAGATCGACTACTCCGCACCATCGTTCATCGCCCCTGAGTCCCTGACATTCCGCTACCGGCTGGGGAGCGACTCCTACTGGGTCGACGCCGCTACGAGAAGAACCGCGTACTACACGAATCTCGCACCGGGCCACTATATATTCGAGCTCCAGGTCAAAGGGAGTGACGGCCTCTGGCGTGCTCTGGCACAGCCGCTCAGCTTCTCGATCGCGCCATACTTCTACCAGCGGCGACTGTTCTACCTGTTTGTCGCGCTGTTGATCGCGCTGGCGTTGTTCATGGCACATCGGATGCGAACGCGTGCGCTGCGCCGTAGAACGGAGCAGTTGACACGTCTGGTTGAGGAAAAAACCGAGGTGCAGGAAGCGCTCGGCGAAAGCGAAGCGCGTTTTCGTTCGCTGGTTGAAAACAGTCTCGACCTCATCATGATCATCGACGGTGCAGGACGTATCGCTTATGCGTCACCATCAGCCGATCGCGTGCTGACTCTCACCACGGGCGCGCTTACCGGAAAGCAGTTTTCTGAACTCGTTCACCCTTTCGACCTGCCGCACCTTGCGCACGAGATCCTCGGGAAACTCGACTCCCTGCCTGTGGCATCGACAGACCTTCGACTGCGTCGCTCTGACGGCGATTACGTTCCGTTCACCATCGTGCGGCACCGGATCGGGAGTGATCATGGACCCGAAAAGATCCTGATCAATTGTCGCGATCTGTCGTTCAGCACCACCCTCACGCGGCAGCTCGAGCAGGCAAATCGCGTCGGCTCCCTCGGCAGACTGGCAGCGACTGTCGCACATGAGTTCAACAACGTCATGATGGGCGTTCTCACTTTCGCGGAGTCTATTCACCGCCGGTCATCTGACAGCGGCAGCCGCGAGATGGCTGCCAGGATTCTGCAGTCGGTCAGACGAGGAAAGCGCATCACGGACGAGATCCTCGGTTTTACGCGCGGTACCGATCCCGTCATCAAGCCGTTCCACGCCGCGTCCTGGCTGGAGAGATTGTCGGGCGAGCTGCGGGAGATCGGCGGCGACTCAGTCACGCTGGAGATCGACACCGGCGTACAGGAAAGTAACGTCCAGATCGAGGCCGACGAGTCGCAGCTGTCGCAGGTGCTGTCAAATCTCGTCATCAATGCCAAGCATGCCATGTCGAACGGCGGGAACGTTGTGATCTCACTCCGCTCTTTGACATCGACCGAGCGGCTCCCTTTTGCGTCGATGCCGCTCGACCGAGACATGGTTCATGTGGAAGTGCGGGATAACGGAACCGGAATCTCACCAGAGGTACTACCTCACATTTTCGAGCCGCTCTACACCACAAAAAAAGGTGGAGGAACCGGGCTCGGTCTGGCAGTAGTCCATCAGATCATCACGAGGCACGGAGGACACATCTTTGTCGAGTCGGTACGCGGAAAAGGCACCACATTTCACTTGCTGGTGCCGAGCGGTAATGTGACAGAGCAGACGGCTCCGCCGGTCCGGCCTGCAGTTTCAGCACCACCGCACGAAAGCGCAGCGGCGGCGCCCGTCAAAGTGCTTCTGGTCGAGGATGACGAAGGCGTCGCCGAAGGAATCATTTTAGCGCTCAGCGACCGCGGGTTCGATGTACGTTCCGTCTCACGCGGGTCCGATGCATTGCCTGCCATCACGAGTTGGAATCCTCATGTGGTCGTACTCGATGTCGGGCTACCCGACATGGACGGGACAGCTGTGTTCGAGCAAATACGAGGTGTGTTTCACGATCTTCCTGTCGTCTTCTCGACCGGCCATGGAGACGAGGCCCTGCTGGGCCGCTTTCTCGAACATCCCGGCGTTTCGTTTCTGCTCAAGCCGTATGACATGGACACGCTGGTAAGCGTCATCGAACAGCTGACGCCGCCCGACGCTACAGGTGGAGTGTACGAGAAAGCACCGGTTGATAATTGACTCGTGCGGTAGGGCGCGAGCCGAGCGTTCCGCCCCCGTTACGCTCCTTCAGGAAATGGAAGTCGTGCGACGGGTCATCCCGAAGCGAAGCGAGGGATCTACGCGCAAGGATCGCGCTGCGTATAACGAGCGCGTCCCCTTCGCGTAGAAATGGTTGCCCTGCCTCTACTCCGGCCCCAAACCCCGGCCCCCGGCCCGCTTCCAGCTACAACTGCTCGTTCCCCAGGAACGCCAGGCCGTCGATCATCTTGTGATAGAGACCGCGGTTCTTCCACGGTTCGAGTTTCCGCTCTTCCGCGAATCGCATGTCGTCGAGATAGGCGGCTTTTAAC
>JBKJUK010000296.1:0-5295 GCA_046590705.1 Thermoanaerobaculia bacterium | reverse complement strand
ATGAGCCAGATGTTCTTCGCCGTCAGTACCAGTCGCTCTCGTTTTCGTGGCATCAGGTTAAGTTTACGGCGTGCCTGCGGCGCTGTGCGCATGTCTTGTCTAAAAGCTGACGAATTCGTTCACGCCCTCGGAAGTGTGGCCCGCGACCGATGTTAAACTCATGACGTGAAGGAACTGCCCGAAATTCAGAGGCTTCCCGTGTCTGAGCGGCTCGAACTCGTCTCTGCGATCTGGAACAGCATCTTCCATGACCTCGAGCAGTTGCCGATCTCGTCGGAACTGCGGGTCGAGCTCGACCGCGAACTGGCAGCGCACCGTAAAAATCCGGAGAGTAGTGTTTCCTGGGAAGACGCTGATCGCGCAATTTTCGGCTTCGAGTGAGACGAAGAGTCCTTGTCCGGCCTCGCGCAATTGAAGAAATCAAGGCAGCGCGAGACAGCTACACGACTATTTCGACGGAGCTGGGAAAGCGCTTTCGTGATGCGATTCGTGAACGAATTGCGCGGATAGGTGAACGCCCCGAGATGTACCAGCGAATCCACGGACAGATACGACGAGCGATCACGGCAGATTTTCCGTACTCGCTCTTTTATAGCTCAGACGGAGACGAGATAGTCGTCCTTCGCGTTATCCACCACGCGCGAGATCCCCAAACCTGGCCGGAGTAAGCGTGGACACTTTGCGAAGGCGAAGTGGAGCGATTCGAACGATAATGTGTGAGGATCGGGTGGCGATCGAACCGAAACGTGGAGACAATTGATGAACGGTGACTTCAAAGCGTTAGCCGAAGAACTGAAGCGGCACATCGATGTCAGCGCAGACGCGGTCCGCGCCGATCTCGGAGCCGTCGCGGAGGGCGTGCTCGCCGTCCGGGAACAGATCGAGGAATTCCGCTCCGAAGTAAACCAGCGATTCGACGACACGCACGCCGTGGTCAAACTCTCGTACTCGCAGCTCGCGTCGCGAATCGACACTCTCGAATCGCGGATCGAGAAGCTCGAGGCTTCGGTGTTCGGGGCTCGTCAATAAACGCCTTGCGCAGCGTGAGCAGGCGTCAAAGACGCGACCAAGGCGATCGTCGCCTCGCGCTCGATCTCAGTTCGTGCGCCTCGTTCACGACGCGCTACGCTCTCGCGATGTTCCTGATCGATCGTCGTGGAACTCGCGTCGCTGCTCGCTGTGCTGTCTACATCGGTGACCGTGCCTAATGGGGGGCCGGCGCGCATGCCGCTTTCGGCACCGATGATCCGCGAACGCTTTGAGCGCGATGGGTGGGCGCTGGTCCAGCACTTCCTCACGCCACGAGACGTTGAATCCCTTCGCTCGGCGACCGACGCGCTGGCGTCGAAAGGTGCCTACCTGTTGGCTGATGCCGAGATCGATGGCGCGCGTTACCAGGTCCAATCCGCGAGCGGCCGCCGCGGTGAGGCTGCGATTTCTTCAGGGGCGCTACGAAAGATCACGTTTGCCTCGTCGGCCAGCGTAGAGGTGGCCCTCCTTCGCACCGATCGACGGGTCCTGAAGCTGATGGAGACGGTCGGCGTGAGCTCGCCGCGCTGGATCGTCGATCAGATCAACCTGAAAGCGCCCATGGTTGGCACTGGCTTTCCGTGGCACCAGGACGTGGCGTTCGTCGCATGGCAGCAGCGCGACGCGATCGCGAAGTACGGCGGGGCGAATCTGGTGATCGCCCTCGATCGCGCGGACGAGGTGAACGGCGGATTCGAAGTCCTCTCCGGCACTCATACCGGCGGCGCAGTGAAGTTTGATTACGACACTTCCCATGCGAGTGCAGGCGTCTTCGACGAGAGCCGTCGAACGCTCATACCGCTCGATCCAGGTGACGCGGTGATCTTCCATCCGCATCTGGCGCACGGGTCGGGACCGAACGACTCACCGCTCCAGCGCCGCCTGGTTGCACTGTGGTTCACGGGCGGTCCAACCATCAATGCGCGTCGCCGGATTCAGGATGTGGCTTCGGAGTGAAGGGCCGCAACGAGTCTAATGCAAAGTCTAATGGGGTCACATCTTCGGTTTTCGATCCACTCAGGACGGGTATCGAGATAGCCGACGGAGTGGATGTCTTCATGGGCCTCGGCGCGAACCGAGAGCCGGAGACGTGACTATCGAAAGGTTGCGCGGAGTCATCATTTTGTGAGCGACGTCCGTTCGCCCTCACCCGGTTGCTGACGCAACCACCCTCTCCCTCGGGAGAGGGTCAGCGTCGCTCGTCTATTCAAATAACCCGTTCCCGCTTACCATGAACGTGGCATGCGCATCGACTTTGAGGCTCGCACAATCCACTGCTCAGTCGGTGATCTGGTGCAGGTGCCTACCTACCGCAGAATCGGCGTCGAACGTGGCGACGGTTTCCGCCGGATGTGGATCGGGCAGGAGGTGCACAGCCGCCGCGCCGAGGAGCGCTCGAGCGAGGATGAACGCTACCGTCCCGAGGTTTCGGTCTCCCATCAGGCGGAGCTGAACGGCTGGACCGTGATCGTCTCGGGACGCATCGACGGCGTCACCATCGATCGTGAGAAAAAGCATCTGGTGATCGAGGAAGTGAAGTCGCTGCACTTCGATCTCGAGCTGCAGGCACTCTACCGATCGGAGAAATTGCAGCGGCATCTGTTCCAATTGATGCTCTACGCATATTTTCTTTCGCTGCAGCCCGAATACGAAGAGTACTCCTTCGAACCACAGCTCGTGCTCATCGACATTCTGACGTTCAGTCAGGAAATCATCCCCGCTCCGCTCAACCATGACGACATCGCCAGTGCGTTCGATGGCGCCGTGTTCCGACTGGTGGAAGAAACCGACACCGCACTGGCGCTGCGCGGAGCGAAGCAGGCGTTCGCCGACACGATGCAGTTTCCGTTCGAGCGCATGCGTCCGTTTCAGAACGAGATGGTCGAGTCGGTCACCCGCTCGATCAGGCAGCGCGAGACTCTCTTGGTATCGGCGCCGACTGGAATCGGTAAGACGATGGCGGCGATCTTTCCGGCGCTCCGCGAATCGCTACGCACGGGAAAGAAGCTGTTCTATCTGACGTCAAAAACGCTGCAGCAGGAAATGGCCGTGGACGCCCTGAAGCTTCTAAACGACGGCTCGTTCCGCGTGCTCCGGGTGCGTTCGAAGCAGAAGATGTGCGCGCACACACAGGTGATCTGTCACGAGGATTTCTGTCCGTTCGCGGCCCGCTACACGGACAAGATGGAGCGCAGCAATCTTCTAGGAAGGATGGTTGATCAGCAGAGCTACTTCGACCCCGACGTCACCTACGAGATGGCCCGTTCCGAGGAAGTCTGTCCCTTCGAAGTCTCACTCGAATTGATCGAGCAGGCCGATGTGGTGATCTGCGATTACAACTATATCTTCGATCCCTATGTCGGCCTGAAGGCCTATCAGCAGGACAACGATTTCGGCGATTGCATTCTGGTCATCGACGAAGCGCACAACCTCATCGATCGCGGAAGAAACTATTACTCTCCGGAACTCAGCGAGGCAACGATCGACACCGTGTCACATCATCTGGCCATGCGCCCGCAGTGCGTTCTCGATGGGTGGGAAGACCTGGTCGACGAACTCAAAACGCATCTGCGCGAGTTGAGCGAGTCGCTGGAGATTCACCTCTCCCCTTCCGGCGGTGACCAGCGCGGATTCCCTGCGGAACCGTTGCGAGTCGGTCTCTGTGAACCTTCCAGACGACTCTTTCAGCGCCAGCGCAATGAGTGGGAGAGGCTGATCATCCAGTACATCGGATGGAAGATCGAGAACCGGATCGCCGAAGAGAAAGACCCCGTGGTCGACTTCTACTTCAAGCTCGTCAAGCTCAACAACATGCTCGCTGACGATGGAGAAGAATTCGCGCATCTGATCGAAAGAACGCGAGAAGGCTGCAAGCTGAAAGTGTTCTGCAAAGATCCTTCACGCTTCCTCGGCGAGATCATCCGATCGGCGCATGCCGTCATCGCCATGTCGGCCACACTGGAACCGTTCGAATTCTTCCGCAACACCCTCGGGTTTCCCTCCGACAGAACGTCGGAGTTGTCGCTCCCCTCGCCGTTCCCCAGAGAAAACCGGAAGATCGTGATCATCCCCGAGGTGGATACCACCTGGAAGGAACGATCGCAGCACTACGCAGGAATCGGGGAGATGGTCAGTCGAATGGCCGACGCTGCCGGAGGTAATTTCCTGGCGCTGTTTCCCAGCTATGCATTTCTGAATGAAGTCGCGACGCGTATGCCGATGATCGACAAGCGCATCAGCATTCAGCGGTCCGACATGACCGACTACGAGAAGCAGAATCTGCTGGAGTTGCTGCGTGAGCCCGGCTCCGATGGCAACCTGATTCTGGCGGTCGCCGGTGGGATGTATGCCGAGGGGATCGACTACCAGGGTGAAATGCTCTCGGGTGTTTTCGTGGTGGGGCCGGCGCTGCCTCCGGTCTCATTCGAGCAGGAGTTGCTCAAGCGTCACTACGACGAGCTTTACGGCAGGGGATTCGAATACGCGTACCTGATTCCAGGCATGACCCGCGTGGTGCAGTCGGCGGGTCGTGTGATTCGAAGCGAACGCGACATCGGCGTGATCGCACTGCTGTGCCGGCGATTCACCTCCGAGAGCTACACGAAATTCTTCCCATCGGACTGGTACGAGAATTCACCGCGCGAACTGGTGTCGAAGAAACCGGCAGAAGCGATCAGGGCGTTCTTCGAAGAGAAGCGTTCGCCGCAGTTGCGCATGCGACTTGTGTGAGCGAGTGTGTGGTGTGCGAGTTGGGACGCCCCGCGTTCACCGAAGGTGCGAAGTCGATGCAACGCGCCCAGGCAATGCTTCGCAGCGTATGACCCAACGCACGAGCCCCAGAGGGGCGGCATCGTTTTAGCCCAGGCCGTCAGGCCTGGGATCGATATCACCGACTTCGCCTGAGTCCCGGAGGGGCGGCATCGAGGTTTCGGAAGTGACGAGCGAGGACGGTGAGCCTAACATCACGCGGCAGGAACGAAAGCGCGTTGCATCGACGAAATCAAACGTCGCGATGCCGCCCCGCCGGGGCTCGGACAGCGGTTTCGCCAGCAGTCCCAGGCCTGACGGCCTGGGCTACAGTGATGCCGGGCCTCCGGCCCTGTGAGGCACCGCGATCCCGGGCGCGATGCAGATCAACCATGGAGCGATTTGCGAGCGCCTCGGGACCGATCAGAGCCTGCCAATTCAGGACCTTATTTGCGACCACTGTGCGAGCGCTCGATCGCAGCGAGCGAGCCCCAGAGGGACGGCATCGTTTTAGCCCAG
>JBKJUK010000185.1:0-8446 GCA_046590705.1 Thermoanaerobaculia bacterium | reverse complement strand
CTTTGCTTCGGGGAGGAGCATTTCGTATAACGCTGTGGTGCACCGAGGGGGTTTCGTATGATCAGACTTACGTCCGTTCCAGTTTCATCTTTGTTGCTGCTGACGATGGGGTTCGGAGGATGTGCGACCGTTCCCGCGACGACTACTCCCGCATCGATCTCCGGTCCCATCGATCCGGCGCGTCTTTCGGCAACTGTGCGAATGCTGGCTTCGGATGAGTTCGAGGGTCGTGCTCCCGGCACGAGAGGCGAAGCGAAGACGGTCGAATACCTGACGCGCGAGTTCGAGGCGCTTGGTTTGACGCCGGGTGGCGAGAACGGCAGCTGGACTCAGACCGTGCCGCTCATTCGAACGCAACTGCAGCAGCCTGGCGCCATCGAGATTGGTGGTCAGCAGATGCAACTCGGCGCGGATGTTTACCTCAGCACGGTGAGGCCGGTCGAGCGGGCCCGAATCGAGAACGCTCCGATGGTATTCGTCGGATACGGCGTGACTGCGCCGGAACGTCAATGGGACGACTTCAAAGGGGTCGACCTGAACGGTAAAGTTGCAGTTTTTCTGATCAACGATCCCGACTTCGAAGCGTCTGTAACGGACGCGGTAGCCAACCGTTTCGGTGGACAGGCCATGACCTACTACGGTCGCTGGGTCTACAAGTTCGAAGAGGCCGCGCGTCGAGGTGCAATCGCTGCGTTGATCGTGCATGAAACTGCAGGGGCAGGTTATGGCTGGAAGACTGTGCAGGCACCGGGCGGTGAGAACTACGACATCGTCCGCCCTGCCGATGCAGTGAGACCGGTCCTGTTGCAGGGCTGGATTCAGCGCGAACGCGCTGTTGCACTGTTCCAGCAGTCCGGATTGGACTTCGAGTCACTGAAGCTGGAGGCGCGTACAGCAGCCTTTCGTCCAAGGGAACTGAAGGGAACGTTGTCGGCCGAACTCTCCGTGGAACAGAAGCAGGTGGAAAGCCGGAATGTGATCGGGAAGGTCACCGGGAGCAGATATCCCAGCGAAACGATCATGTTTTCAGGTCACTGGGATGCCTACGGACTGGGAACACCCGATGCGCAGGGACGGCGTGTACGTCCGGGCGCGAATGACGACGCACTCGGACTCGCCGGAATCATGGAAATCGCCCGTGCTTTCCAGACCGGACCACGACCGGAACGCACGCTGCTCTTCGCTGCATGGACTGCTGAGGAACGAGGCCTGCTCGGTTCGGAACACTATGGAGTGCATCCGATCTATCCCATGGAGACCATGGTGGCGAATCTGACGCTCGACATTTTGCAGACTGCCGGTCTGGCGCGCGATGTGATTCTCATCGGAAAGGGACAGAGTGACCTCGAAGACGATCTCGTTCGAGCTGCGGCTTTGCAGGGACGCACCGTGACTCCTGATGCGCAACCTCAGCGCGGTCTTTTCTATCGGGCCGACCATTTCTCGCTCGCGAGACGCGGCGTGCCGGTGATGCTGCTCATGGGCATTGGAGGCGGCGCCGATCTGATCGAGGGCGGACGCGCAGCAGGGGACAAGTGGGTGAGTGAGTACACCGCGAACTGCTATCACCAGACCTGCGACGCCTGGAGCGCTGACTGGGATCTGCGCGGCGCCGCGCAGGATACGGCTTTGCTGTACACCATCGGCCGCGAAATGGCGTTCTCGCGCCGGTGGCCCGCGTTGCGTGAAAGTTCGGAGTTCAGGGAACTTCGCGAGAAGAGCGCGGCATCACGGCGGTGACGGGATTCGGGCCGGGGGCCGGGGGCTGGAGTGGTGGCGCCGGTACATGACGGTGGCATGTGAGAGCTTGTTGAATCGTTCGGACAGTTCGTCGTGACGTGGAGGCGTTGCGAACGGTGTGCGCGCCGGTCCGTGCCTCACTCAGCCGCACCCGAAATGAAACACGGCACACGTGTGGCAGGATGAATCCAATGCCGCAAATCACACTCTCGATTCTCGATCTCGCACCCGTTCCCGCCAAAGGCACCGCGGCTGAGTCGCTCGTCGCCAGCCTTGCGCTGGCGCGGCGTGCCGAAGAGCTGGGATACAAGCGCTATTGGTTCGCGGAGCATCATGGGATGCCTTCCATCGCCAGCTCGGTGCCGGAGCTGCTGATTGGTTATGTGGCGGCGGGCACGACGCGTATCCGCGTCGGATCGGGCGGCATCATGCTTCCGAATCATGTGCCGTTGAAACTGGCTGAAGCGTTCCACACTCTCGAGGCCCTCTACCCGGGACGCATCGACCTCGGCATCGGACGCGCGCCCGGTACCGATCGCCTTACCATGAACGCGCTTAGGCCATTCGACTCCGAGTTGTTTCCGCAGCAGTTGCAGGAACTGGTCATGCTGTCGCGCGGAGACTTTCCTGCTGAACATCCCTTTCATCACGTGCGTGTGATTCCTGCCGGAGTGTCGCTTCCGCCGGTCTGGATTCTCGGATCGAGCGGAGAGACCGCGTCGATGGCCGGCTCAATGGGAATGGGATACAGTTTCGCGAGTCACTTCAGCCCTGAGCCTCCTTTGCCGGCCATCCGACGTTATCGCGAGTCGTTTCAGCGTTCCGCGCACTTTCAGACCTCGCATGTGATTCTTGGCGCCGGTGTGGTCTGTGCCGAGACGGATGAGCGCGCCGAGTATCTGGCTGCGTCGATGAATCTGGTGTGGGTCCGACTACAGAACGGCCAGTTTCTGCCCATTCCAAGCCCGGAAGAAGCGCTCTCGTTTCCTTATACCGAGCGTGAACGCGCGGTGGCGAACGCACGCCGGGCACTGCAGATTGTTGGAAGCCCTTCCACTGTGCGCACCAGGCTCAACAGGCTGCTAGAGGAGACGGGAGCTGACGAACTCATGATCGCCACTACCACCTTCGATCACTCCGATCGTGTCAGGTCGTATGAACTCGTCGCCGAGACCATGAGGCTTCGCGTGTCAGCGGGTGTCTGACGGTTTTTGAACTCGCGCGGAATCGATCAAGGTTCGAAATCGGAGGACCGTTTGCGCTCGATCGACTCGAGTGTGGTGAACTCTTCCGATGTCTGGCCTAGCACCGTCTTACCTTCGACGTCGATCCAGGCATGCGCCCGTAGCGCCCCGCTGTCACTCTTGACGACACCGATGCGGAGATGAGCGGCGTGACCGTGACGACGTAATAGCGAATGCGCCGCAATGGCCTGGGTCAGACATGAGGCGCCTGGAATCCGGCGCGCGCTTACTGTAATTGCCCATGTGATCCGCTCGATCGAGTCGCTGGAGCGGGCGCGTCTCTCGGCGGTCTTATGCTCCGGAGCAAGAAAACGATGAATCGCTCGAAAAGGAAGGAGCGAAAGCGCGATACGACTCAGCACGACGCGCACGAATGCCGAGAGGAGGAGTGTACGTGCACCCTCGCTCCGCTCGAGCAGACTACGTTTCACCACTGACTGTCTGGAAGCTGGGGACTTCACGGAAGCTACCGTCACACGTCGTGATGACCCCGTCAAGTCCCTGACTAACCCGCATCTCGCACTCTTTCTGCTGCGAGGCTTTCCACGACTGGGTGCGACCGTCATTCCGATGAGCACGAAGCGACGGAAGGGAGATTCGCGGTGAGCCGCACGAAGAGGAATCTCCGTTCCGCGCCGCGCTGAGGTAGCGAGCAGGCACATCTGCGCGGACCGGAGATTCCTCTTCGCATTCCAGGCTGCGAAACGATGCCGATCGCGCGGCTCATCGGAATGACGTAGCGAGAGTGTGACTTGCTACGGTTACGGTTTCGCTCCTCGACATAGAGACGGCGATGCCTTCGTCGCAAAACCGCCGTGCGCCTCGCATCCAGGCCACTCTCCGCCGCATCGCCGCGAAGAGGTGTGAGAAGTGCGGCCTAGCTGGTCAATGTTCTGAGCACCGCTTCCAATGTTTTCTTCGCGTCACCGAAAAGCATTCTGGTGTTGTCCTTGAAAAAAAGCGGGTTCTGCACGCCTGCGTATCCGGTGGCCATGCTGCGTTTCATCACGATGGTGGTCTTGCCTTTCCAGACTTCGAGCACCGGCATCCCCGCGATGGGGCTGTCCGGTTCATCTTCGGCCGACGGATTCACGATGTCGTTGGCGCCGATCACGACTGACACGTCGATGTCGGGGAAGTCGTCATTGATCTCGTCCATCTCGAAGACGATGTCGTAGGGGACGTGCGATTCTGCGAGCAGCACATTCATGTGGCCGGGCATGCGACCCGCCACCGGATGAATTGCAAAACGCACATTCACACCGCGTTCACGCAGAAGTTTAGTGATCTCGAAAACGACATGCTGTGCCTGCGCCACGGCCATCCCGTAGCCAGGGATGATGCAGACTTCCTTCGCATCCAGCAGCAGGGCGGCCGCCTCAGCTGCGTCGATGGAAATTACTTCGCCCTGGTCTTCTATCTGACCAGCAGGTGCGCTGCCTTCCGAAGTTCCAAAACCGCCGGCGATGACAGAAAGGAAGCTACGATTCATGGCCCGGCACATGATGTAGCTCAGAATGGTGCCGCTGCTGCCGACCAGTGCGCCGGTAACGATGAGTAGATCGTTGCTGAGCATGAATCCCGTCGCCGAGGCCGCCCAGCCGGAGTAGCTGTTGAGCATGGAGACGACCACCGGCATGTCTGCCCCGCCGATGGCCATGACCATGTGAATTCCGAAGAGCAGGGATACCACGGTCATGATCAGCAGGGGCGTAAGACCACCGCCTTCGATTGATTGAATCAGAAAGGAGTTTCCTGCCCATAGTGCGATGGCCAGAAGCCCGAGGTTTATCCAGTGACGGCCGGGGAGTGTTAGGGGTTTGCCTCCGAGGCGCCCGTTTAACTTGCCGAAGGCGATCAAAGAGCCGGAGAAGGTGATTGCCCCGATCAGAATGCCGACGCAGGTTTCGATGCTGTGGATGGTTTGCTCGACGCCGGTGAGGTTGTGCGAAGGTTCGAGTACGTTTCCGAATCCCACCAGCACCGCCGCCAGACCGACCAGACTGTGGAGGATGGCCACGAGCTCGGGCATCTGCGTCATCTGCACTCGTCGGGCGAGAAACAGTCCCACCGCGGCACCGATGAGCAACGCGCCGATGAGCAGGTGATAGTTCGCCGTAACCGCCCCGAGAATGGTTGCGAGCACGGCGATAGCCATTCCCAGCATGCCGTACCTGTTGCCGCGGCGTGCGGTTTCAGGATTGCTCAATCCGCCTAAAGCGAGAATGAAAAGAATCGCTGCGAAGATGTAAGAGGTGGTGACGAGTCCGGCGGCCATATCGTCCCCGTTACTTCTGAAACATCCGGAGCATTCGCTGTGTGACGGCGAAGCCTCCCACGATGTTGATGCTGGTCAGAGCGATGGTGATCGCAGCGATGGAGGAGACCCACACGTTCGATGAGCCGATCTGCAGAACGGCACCGACGATGATGATGCTGCTCACAGCATTGGTCACGCTCATCAGAGGTGTGTGCAAGGCCGGCTTTACGTTCCAGACCACCATGTAACCAACGAAGCAGGCCAGCACGAACACGAGAAAGTGCGGCATGAATGAAGGGGGCGCGTAGATGCCGAGAGCGATGAGAATCGCCAGTAACCCTCCGAAACCAACGGCCAGTCCGCCTCGGGTGGTCTTGTCCTGCGACTTGCCGTGAACCGTCTTTCTGGCGGGACTCGCAGAGGTCTGCGCACTCTTCTGCGGAGTTGCGGACAAGCGCGGCGGCGGAGGAGGCCAGGTGAGGACGCCATCATTTACTACCGTCGCTCCACGAATGACTTCGTCCTCCATATTGACCACCAGCAGACCATCCTTCGCAGGACACATGTCGGTGAGCAGATGCCGGAGATTCGTCCCGTAGAGCTGACTTGCCTGCGCCGCCATACGACTCGGCAGATCGGTGTAGCCGATGATGGTGACGCCGTGTGTCGAGATCACCTGACCAGGTTCGGTGAGTTCGCAGTTGCCACCCTGCTCTGCGGCTAGATCGACGATGACGCTTCCAGGTTTCATCGATGCGACCATCGCGGCGGTGAGCAGTTTCGGCGCTGGGCGTCCCGGGATGAGCGCGGTGGTGATGATGATGTCGACTTCCGCTGCCTGTGTTGCGAAGAGGGCCATCTCGGCGGCGATGAACTCCGGGCTCATCAGTTTCGCATAGCCACCGGAGCCTGCGCCTTCCTCTTCGAAGTGCAACTCCAGGAACTCGGCGTTGAGGCTTTTCACCTGGTCCTTCACTTCTGGCCGCGTGTCGAAAGCCCTTACCACTGCGCCGAGACTCTTGGCCGCACCGATCGCGGAGAGTCCCGCGACTCCGACCCCGATGATCAGCACCTTGGCCGGAGGGATTCTTCCTGCGGCCGTGATCTGTCCGGTGAAGAAGCGTCCGAAGTGTTGCGCGGCCTCGATGACAGCGCGGTAGCCAGCGATGTTGGCCATCGAACTGAGTGCGTCCATTTTCTGTGCGCGCGAAATGCGGGGGATGCTGTCCATGGCCAGTGCGGTCGCACCGCGCTGCACCAGTCCCTCGAGCAGCGCAGGGTGCTGTGCTGGCCAGAGAAACGAAATGAGAGTCTGTCCCCGACGGATTCGCTCGACCTCATTCGGTCCGGTCCTCGAATCTGATGCAGGCGGACGAACTTTGAGGACGATGTCGCTCTGCGACCAGAGTGCATCGGCGTCCATCGCAATGGTTGCGCCGGCGCGCAGGTACGCTTCGTCATCGAATGTTGCTGCAATGCCAGCCTGGGATTCGACGAGGACGGAGAAGCCGAGCGCGCCGAGTTGCGTCGCCACTTCTGGTGTGACTGCGACACGCTTCTCACCTGCATGAATCTCTCGAGGAATCCCTATGATCATTGCGCCTGCCTTACGATCGAGTTCTACACGATTCCTTTGCTGCGGAAGTTCGCGCGGACGTTGTCGGCTGCAATGGTAACGGGGATCTGATAAACGCAGACCGATGAAGTAAGAAAGAGGCAGATACGGGTTCTAACCAGTTCAGCGCGTCACAGGCAGGATTGCCTGTGCCACACACGCTTTGTTTCTTACTTCATCGTTCCGAGTTCTGCGTTCTGCGTTCATCAGTTTTCCCGGCGGCGCTGGTCTCCGCTTCCTGCATCTCGTGGATCACCGGCTCGATCCGGCGGTCGGGCAGAAGCCACATGAGTGCCACGGTGATGAAGATGACTCCACTGATCCAGGGATGGACGAAAGCGAGTGGAATGGCCGCGGCATACAGTACGAATGAAAGTTTGCCTTTGAGATCTTTGCCGATCGCACGTCCCAGCGGAGAGTCGCGTCCCTCGTGACGAATGATCACGTTCTGAAGGATAAAGTAGGCCGCCGCGGCAAAAAAGAGCACCACCCCGTACACCGCGGTCGGTACCGGCTCGAAGCCGCTTTTTCCCATCCAGCCGGTGACGAAAGGGATCAGTGACAGCCAGAATAGAAGATGGTGATTGGCCCACAGCACGCCGCCTGTCACGTCGTGCGCTGCAGTGAAGAGGTGGTGGTGATTGTTCCAGTAGATGCCGAGGATCAGGAAGCTCAGGATGTATGCGATCAGAACCGGAATGCCTGGACGAAGCGCTTCCAGGCTGCTGCCTTCGGGGGCGGGCAATTCAATGATCATGATGGTGATGAGGATGGCGATGACTCCATCACTGAATGCTTCGAGGCGGCTGGTCGGCATCGTTCCATTTTACGCGATTGCTCGCTGGGGAGTCGGTATGTCCGCCCGGAGTTGCGCGTCACAGGCAGGATTGCCTGTGCTCCACTCGGTTTCGCGGATCGCGGCTAGAATCAGCGAATGATCAGAGCCTGGAGGACGTATGAATTCTGCGATGAGTGAAATGTGGTCGGGCGAGCTGACGAAGCACAGCAGTACCGCGGCTGAGTACGCGATGACGGCTGCTGCGGTTGGTGAGGGCCGGTGGCTGAAGCCTCTCGCCGATGGAAAGTGGTCGCCAGCGGAGATCACAGAGCATCTGCGGCTGGTCTATGAAGGCGCACTCCGGGAGTTGAATCGCGGCAGCGGGATGCGCCCGCGCACGAATTGGTTGATGCAGCGCTTTCTGCGATTCGCGTTTCTCAGAAAAATCCTAAGGACAGGTCAGTTCCCGAAAGGTGCCAAGGCTCCCAGCGAGGTGAAGCCGACTGTGACGAACACGGATCAGACTGCCGCGATCGCGCAATTCTCAACGCTGGCAGACGAGTTCGAAGCGCTGCTTCAGAAGAGAAAGGGCGACGCCGACTGCAGCCTGTCACATCACCTCTTCGGGAAACTCTCGCCGCTCGAAGGACTGCAGCTCGTGACCACGCATTTGGCTCATCACCACCGACAGCTTGCTGCTGTGTCGTAGCGTCCTGCTACGAATTTCCACGTAGGCGAGGGACGTCCGCGCGTCATTCCGATGAGCCGCGCGGAACGGAGATTCCTCTTCGCGCTGCACATTTCGCAAG
>JBKJUK010000123.1:0-7520 GCA_046590705.1 Thermoanaerobaculia bacterium | reverse complement strand
ATCGCGACTTCCGTTCAACTGCCGTATCACTGTCATCCGACCATCAGGTTCGCGAATCGTTCTCGACGAATTGGCTTCAGCATGTTTCTAGAAACAGCGACTCACCGTACTAAAGATTCTCTGCGCAATGATCTGCTGAACATCACGGATAGCTGCTCGTCGATTTCATACAACAACAGGTCGGCCAGTGATGACTGCGTCCCCTCGATCTGCGACGAGAGCACCGCTTCCTTTCTGACGAAGCTGTAGAGCAATAATGCCGCATTGAGGAGGAGAGCGCTAACGGCATCAAGCCTGCCGAGCGCGAGAAGCGCATCATCGAAGCGGCGACGAAGCTCAGGCGACCAGACCACCGGCGGCCTGGGTGGCAGAGCCGCCGGGACGAATGCCTTGAATCGCTCCGAGGCCGTCGAGACGGTGAGATATTTTCCTGTTGTTCGACGAGGCATGGCGAACCTGAAATAACGACCCCGGCTATTTTAGCTTCAGTGAGAAACGTAAATTAAGAGACATGGACGCTGAGTCGTACAGGGGCGCGTTGCCGGCCAGCTTTTGCCCCACATATCGTGAGACCGCACACGTAACGCGTCGAACGCGCGAATGTAACGCATCAACTGACCGCGCATCGACCGTGACCGACCGCGCACCTAACGATTCGCCCGCACACGCAACGCGCCGGAGGTAAGCGCAAAGCGCGCAGCCACCGGAACAAAACGCCCGACGAACCAGATGCACCCCAGAAAGATGAAGTGTCGCGGCCACTGTCATTCACATTCCAGAAGATGTTTTGGCGATGGCAATCGAATCGCGACTCAATCGGGTGGCATCAGAGGGCGTCACTCGGACGGAAGGTCGACGTATCGTCATCGATACTTGCACTCTGTGCAATTCTGGCCGCGTCGATCGCTGAGACGCCTCTCTCGACCAGAATCTCGGCGAGGTGAGTACGATCGATATGCGGTGTGATCCGGCAACTGTGTTCCAGGGCAACTTTCGCAGCCGCTTTCAGTTCTGCCGGCACGTCCACCGATACATTTAAACGCCCTTCAGCGTGCAACCTGATCGAGAATCTCTCCATGCTCCCTCCCACCATTATGCTAAGCCCATCACTTCAGGGGTGCGCTACGAGAAAGCCCCCGACAGTCGTCGCGAACTTCGGCGCCGGCTACTGACCAGTGATTCTTAGCATGTACCGTCGTCGAGAGTGAAACCGGTGTCCGGTTGAGCGTCCAGCGCGGGGGATCGTACGCAATCAGTCCGACCTTCGATCGCTCAACCGCTGCGCGAACAGTTTCGATTCTTTTCGAGATGCTCGAAGTGCGCAGCCTGACCGGTCGAGCCGAGCGAATGAGCGCGCACCGGCTTGCCGCACTCGACGCACCGAAATGACGGCGACTTCTCCATCCCTCGGCGCAACTGAAGCGCGTCGTCTATTTGCAGTTGCTGATCGTTCAAGAGGCAGTTGGTCGCCTTTGGCATGTTCGTCACCTCGCAGTAGTGAGCAAGCGCGAGAGGTGCCAAACCGTCTCTGCGGCTCCTGAGACCGCCGTGGGATCGGTGCTGATTACGCCAGGCACCGCTAAGATGTATCGTTGAACGCGCAGCGAAGCTTTTCGACATGCAGCGCGAGTCGCAAGACGTGAGGAGACATCATGCCTAACACTTGGCTTATCCGCGCGAGTGGCGGAGACTTGATTGAAGACTTTAAGAAAGGTTACGTCGCGCTTGGCTTTGGCCATACAGGCGATTTGACGAACGCGACGACCGCCGAAGCAATCCGCGAAGCATACGAACGCGCCAATCCGGGGGAGAAACCGGGCGCGGTGCACAACGCCGTGGCCATGCTGCGGAAGTTCCGTTCCGTCATGCAGATCGGCGACAACGTCGTCACCTACGATCCGCCATCACGTCGTTACTTTCTCGGGACCGTTGACGGCGACTACGTCCACAAACCGGGTGTGATCGGTGACTACGACCATCTGCGAAAGGTTCGCTGGACCGGCGAGGTCTCGCGTGACGCGCTGCGCGTCGCGTCGCGCAACTCCCTCGGGAGCACTCTCTCGCTCTTCGCCGTCACCAATGAAGTGTGGGACGAACTCGTGAGTGCATCGAAGAATCCTGCAGGTGCGGCCATCACCGAACTTGCTACAGAGCGCGAAGAGCTGGAGACGACCAAGAACGATACGAAGCAACGCGCCCACGAGTTGATCAAAGATAAGATCCTCCGACTCGACGACGCCGAAATGGAAGAGCTCTCCGCCGCAATTCTGCGAGCTATGGGGTTCAAGACGCGCGTGAGTGAGAAGGGACCCGACCGCGGTGTGGACGTTCTTGCATCACCCGACGGCCTAGGTCTGCAGGAGCCGCGGATCAAAGTCGAAGTGAAGCACCGCTCGAAGACCGCCATCGGCTCGCAGGACCTTCGCAGCTTCCTCGGCGGCCTGCGCCCGGGCGACCGTGGCCTCTACGTCAGCACCGGCGGATTCACCAAAGAAGCGAAGTACGAAGCTGAGCGCTCGAACACACCGGCCACACTCGTAGACCTCGACGAACTCGCCCGCCTCGTCGTCACGCACTACGACAATTTCGACCTCGAAGGACGCGCGCTCATCGCGCTGGTGAAGGTGTACTGGCCAGCGGCAGATTAAACGACTCGTTAATTTCAGAGCGAAGGTGCGACTGAAGATGGGACCCGATCGTCGCGTTCGCGAGAGTCACAATAAGATCATGGAAAGTGTGCATCTGACCCTAAAGAATCCCTCTCGATCACGATGCGGTTTGCGAGCGATACGAAGGTTTCCAGCTGCCCCCGACCATGCCGCAGGGCGACCACTTTTTAAATGGGGGATACCTCTGGAATCGGAAGTAGTAAAAGACCCGGCAGCGCGCAACACTTGGACGGCAGCCTATCGCGCGAAGGGATGATTGCCGCGAGGGCCGAGACGGGATTCACAACCGCAACGGATGTCGGATGGCAGGGAGGGAGGCCTCAGGGTCAGACGTTGGCTTCGGTTTCATTGCTCGAGATTCCGCGGCCGTCCTGGCATCATCTGGTCCATGGCTCTCGAACTTCAGACACAAGTTGACGCTTCGCGACGTGCGTGGTACGCGAGTTCGCTCGCGGCTTTCCTCAGCATCTCCTCTGACACTATCCTCGGTGAGCTGACGCGCCGCAGCACCTTCTCCGTCGAGACGACGCAGCGGGATGCGTGGCTGGGGCAGATTCGCATTCTCCGCGAGCAACTGCGCGGGATTGACGGCGCAGTCTTCTTCGAGTTCAGCATTCCGCGCATGGGACGGCGTATCGATGCGGTGGTGCTGATCGGCGATATCGCGTTCGCGATCGAGTTCAAGGTTGGTGCGGCGCACGTGGACCGGGCGGCGATCGAGCAGGTGTGGGATTACGCGCTGGACCTGAAAAACTTTCATGAGGCGAGTCATAGGCTGACAATCGTGCCGATCGCGATTGCCACGGAGGCGACCGAGCCGCGGGGATTCGCGCTGCATTCGGATCGTGATGGCGTCTGTCATCCGGTTCCGGCGGCGCCGTCGCTGCTGCGCGATATCATCGAGGGAGCGCTGACGCGCTTTCGTGGAGGGGAAATCGATGCGCAGCATTGGCTGATATCGCCTTACCGACCAACGCCGACGATCATAGAAGCGGCGCGGGCGCTGTACGCGCAGCATTCGGTTGAAGACATTGCTCGGTATGACGCAGGCGCGGAGAATCTTCGTCTCACTTCAACACACATCGAGGCGATCGTCGCCGAGGCGAAGGAGAAGCGGCGGAAGGTAATCTGCTTCGTGACCGGCGTGCCGGGTGCGGGGAAGACCCTAGTCGGACTCAATGTCGCGACGCGGCGCCGCGAGGAGCATGCGAACGATCCAGCAGTGTTTCTGTCGGGCAATGGTCCGCTGGTGGCGGTGCTGCGTGAAGCGCTGACGCGTGACGAGGTTGAACGACAGAAGGCGCAGGGCGTGAAGGTGCGCAAGGGAAAAGTCGGCGAGAGCGTGAAGCAGTTCATTCAGAACGTGCATCACTTCCGGGATGAAGCGATTGTCGACAAAACGAATCCGCCGGCGGAGCACGTCGCGGTGTTCGACGAAGCGCAGCGAGCATGGACGCGCAAGCAGACAGAGAGCTTCATGCGGCGCAAGAAAGGCATCGAAGGCTTCGATCAGTCGGAGCCGGACTTTCTCATCTCCTATCTCGATCGACATCAGGACTGGGGAGTGGTCGTTTGCCTTGTCGGCGGCGGCCAAGAGATCAACACCGGCGAAGCAGGCATCGACTCATGGCTGGATGCGGTGCGAGCGTCGTTTCCGCATTGGCGCATGCACATCTCCTCTCGCCTGACCGACAGCGAATACGCAGCAGGTCGTGCGGTGGACCTGGTGCGATCGCGACCTGACACGTTCCTCGACGACTGCCTTCATCTGTCGGTCTCGATGCGATCGTTCCGTGCCGAGAATGTCTCTGCATTCGTGAAGGCGCTGCTCGATCGTGATATCGCGACAGCGCGACGAAGTTATGAGGAGTTAGCGGAGCGTTACCCGCTCGTCATCACGCGAGATCTCGACGCGGCGAAGGAATGGGTTCGTGATCACGCGCGCGGCTCGGAGCGATTCGGTCTCGTGGCTTCGTCGAAGGCGATGCGGCTCAAGCCGCACGCGATCGATGTGCGTGTCGATATCGATCCGGTGCACTGGTTCCTGAACGATCGTAATGACACCCGCTCGAGCTACTACCTCGAAGACGCTGCAACGGAATTTCAGGTGCAGGGGCTGGAACTCGACTGGACCTGCGTGAACTGGGACGGCGACCTTCGCTATCACTCCGGCGGCTGGGGCTTTCACGATTTTCGCGGCAGCAAGTGGCAGAACGTCAATAACCGCGACAATCAACGGTATCTGCTCAATGCGTATCGCGTACTGCTGACACGCGCGCGTCAGGGGATGGTGATCTTCGTGCCGCCCGGCGAGCGTCGCGATGCGACGCGACCGCCAGAGTATTACGACGCGACGTATCGATTTCTGCGGGAGGCGGGAGTGCAGGAGTTGGAGTGATGGGGTCCGCGCTTTGTTGCAGCTCTTCGTAAGTCGTCACAGAGTGCGAGCGCGGCCGCCCGCCTGCCGGCGCTCCTACGGCGCTTTCTCACGTTCGCGCGAATTGGCGCCAGCCGACGTGGTGGGCTTCGGCGAGTTCGGCGGCGAAGCCGGCGATGGCCCGCTGCAGTGGGTCGTCAGGCGACAATTCGGTCGCTTCGATCGCACTGAACTCGTGCCAGCAGTGGTCGTCGTCATTAACCGGGAAATCAAGGAAGAAGAGGTTGGGCAGTCTCACTTGATTGGCGATGAACCATTCGCCGTCGTGAAGGCTCGCGCGGATACGCGACTCGAGCGCTCTGGTCGGCGCTCCGGAGAAGACAACACTCCGCCACCGCTTGTAGTTCGAGGCGTCGCGATAGAGGTATTCAAAACGGCTGTTCATCGCGACTCCGAGAATACCTCGGTTTGCAACGATTCCGAAGGGTAGCGAGGTCACATCTTCGGTCTTCGGTTCTCGTTACGATTTTCGCCGACTACCCATAGTGTGAGGTTGCATCAGATCTCTGAGACGATTCCTGCAGTTGATTAACAGCGTTCACAAACCGCTCACGCACGACACGCTGCGCGTGTCGGACCGGTCTGCGCGGCTATAATCAATGACATGCGCGGCTACGTAGGGAATACCGACTACGACTGGTACTCCTACCTGCGCGGCTTTGAGCCTCCGATCAACGAGGTGAACTTCTGGAAACCTGGTTCTGATACCTCATTCAAAGCCCTACAGCCTGGCGAGCCGTTCTTTTTCAAACTAAAGAAGCCTCATCACGCGATCGCGGGGTTCGGGTACTTCGCGCATTTCTCGTCGCTTCCTGTTTCGATGGCCTGGCAGGTTTACGGCGCTGCGAACGGAGCAGCGACCTTCGGTGAAATGCGGTCGCGACTTGCGAGGATCCGCGGTCGATTCGGTCTCGATGTTGATTTGAAGCAGGACTTCTGGATCGGCTGCATTCTCATACACGAGCCGACGTTCTTCGCGGAGGCGGACTGGATTCGTGTTCCGGACGACTACGCCGGCCCCATCGTTCAGGGCAAGTCCTACGACCTCACGAAAGGTGAAGGTGAGCGGGTCTGGCTCGAGTGCCAGTCACGCGTTCAGCGAGCGGGCATGTATGACCATTGGTCCGCCAATACGATTTCTACAGATGGGCAGCTGTCCGTTGCCGGATACGGCGAGGCGAGTCGCGTTCGCCCCCGCCTTGGACAGCGAAGCTTTCGGATTGCCGTTCTCGACTCTTATGGTCGCAGATGCGCCATCACGAGCGAAAAGACACTGCCTGCACTCGAAGCCGCTCATATTCGAGACTACAGCCTCGTGGAGCAGCACTCGAGGAACAACGGAATTCTCCTCCGCGCTGACGTTCACAAGCTGTTCGATAGCGGCTACGTAACAGTGACGCCGGAGTACCGGTTCGAAGTAAGTCGAAAGATCAAGGAAGAGTTTGAGAACGGCCGCGAGTACTACGCGTTACACGGAACCTCCATACGTCTACCGCAAGACATGCGAGATCGACCACACATCGATGCCCTCGCATGGCACAACGAGAATCGATTCCTGGGATGAGTACGAGTTCACTCGTGTTGGGTATCGACTGGTCCACGAAGGAGGAGAAGCGAGCTGCCGTCCTACTCGCAGCCGACTCCTCGAAAGTTCTCGACGTGTGGTGTTTCAGTTCGAAGACACCTGCACTCGCTGGAGGAAGCATTTGGGTCAGACGCACACTTCCCACCGTCTTATTCGTAGGTCGACGCCGATCCAGGGAGCGCAGGTCGCGAGCATTCATGTGGAAGCAGGTGCAGCAGACGAAGAGTATCGGGGTGGTCTGCCGAGGTGATTACAGCGTCACGGCTGCGGTCGATGTTCTGGCGACCGACGCGGACGGATTGCCAGTCCGCATCAGCGGGCCCACTTCGTTTCATCTTCTGGCGATCTGGACGATGCCGCGTCCGAACTATGTCGGCTCGCTGGAGCGGTCGCTCGATCGCTATGGTGATTTCCTGAAGGCAGCGCCGTCGGTCGTTGCAGGTGACTTCAACAGTCACGCGCGATTTGGAGCACGGCGGCACAATCACCTGGTCGACAGATTGCGCGAGGAGTTCGGACTCGTGAGCGCGTATCACGCCTTTCGCGGCCCGACGCCGCAGAGGAGCCGACTCACTATCACCTCTGGAAGGAAACCCGTCCGTTTCATATCGACTACTGCTTCATTCCCGAAGCGTGGATCCCGCGGATTCGCGAGGTGTCGGTCGGATTCTACGACGCGTTGAAGGGCCCTAGTGACCATCGGCCGATGATGGTGGAGGTTGGGGAACATCCCTGGATTCGGACCCAAGCAACGAGCCTAGCTCCTAACACAGGAGGGAGCCCCGCAATGTGGGGGCGGCTGGCTGCGTTATCATCACCACGATGAGAC
>JBKJUK010000038.1:0-11924 GCA_046590705.1 Thermoanaerobaculia bacterium | reverse complement strand
GGATTGCCTCTGCCACACAGTTCACTCCCTCGGCCAGATCCTGCATTCTCCATTCTGCATTCTGCATTCTCCATTCGGTTTCCGCTCTCCGCTGATAAACTGAACCAGGCCGGGCTGCGCCTTCGGGGATTCTGCCTCGGTTCAGCAAGGACGGTCAGCTTCGCTGGAGCGGGCCGCCGTTTCACTCGCTATCCCGAAAGAAAAATTCATCTGCAGGAAGAGGACTATGCCTCACAACCTTTTCAATACATACCAGGCTTTCGACTCCGGCTCAGGGCGAGACGACCACTTCTACTCACTTCCGCAACTCGAGAAGGAAGGACTCGGCAAGATCTCGCGACTGCCGGTCTCGATCCGCATTGTGCTCGAGTCCGTGCTCCGTAATTTCGACGGACTGAAGATTTCGGAGGCCAACATCCGTGAGCTGGCCGGCTGGAAGGCAAACGCCGAGCGAACTGCCGAGATCCCTTTCATGGTGGCCAGGGTTCTGTTGCAGGATTTCACTGGTGTACCGCTGCTCGTTGATCTTGCGGCAATGCGTTCAGCTGTGGCTCGCATGCAGAAAGATACGAAGGTGATCGAGCCGCTGGTCCCGGTGGATCTGGTTATCGATCACTCGGTCCAGGTCGATTTCAGCAGCACGCCCGACGCGTATCAGCAGAATATGGTGATCGAGTTCAAGCGGAACCGGCAGCGCTATCAGTTCCTGAAGTGGGGAACTCAGGCCTTCAACGGATTTCGCGTCGTGCCGCCCGGCATCGGCATCGTGCATCAGGTGAACCTCGAGTATCTCGCTCGCGGCGTGCTGCACAGGGACGGCGTCTACTATCCCGACACGCTGGTCGGCACTGACTCGCACACGACCATGATCAACGGCCTGGGAATCGTAGCCTGGGGCGTCGGTGGAATCGAGGCGGAAGCTGGAATGCTGGGGCAGCCGGTTTACTTCCTCACGCCGGACGTGGTCGGAGTGCACATGAGCGGCGCATTACGCACCGGTGTGACTGCGACTGACCTTGCCTTGCATGTGACCGAACTGCTGCGCAAACATAAAGTGGTCGGAAAGTTCGTTGAGTATCACGGCGAAGGTGCAGCATCGCTTTCACTGCCTGACCGCGCCACGATCGCCAACATGGCGCCGGAGTACGGAGCGACCATGGGCTTTTTCCCGGTCGACGAAGAATCATGCAACTACCTGACTGCGACTGGCCGCACATCAGAAGAGGTCGATGCCTTTCGCGCCTACTTCAAGGCCCAGCAGATGTTCGGTATCCCGCGGAAGGGTGAGGTCGATTACAGCGCAGTGGTGGAACTCGACCTCGACAGCGTCACGCCGAGCGTCTCCGGTCCTAAGCGCCCTCAGGATCGAATCGAGTTGAATGCGATTGGCTCGACATTCACCGACCTGCTGGTCAAGCCGCTCAGCGAGAACGGTTATGCGAAATCGAAGGACGAACTCAAACAGCGGGTGCGGACTCTCATCGGCGTGGACGAATCGCCGAACGCGGAGCCGCTGACCGGTGGTGGCGAGCAGGACTCAGGCAGCCTCGCGCGAAAAGCCGAGGCCAGGAATACGAGCGAGTTGACTGAGTACGAAATGGTCAACAACCGTCCCACCCCTGATCGTGTTCATGCAGTTCCGGCCGAAGAGTTTCCGATGGCCTCGGTGGAAATTCAGCATGGCGATGTGCTGATCGCTGCGATCACCTCCTGCACCAACACATCGAATCCGAGCGTCATGCTGGCAGCGGGTCTGCTGGCGAAGAAAGCAGTGGAGCGTGGTCTGCGCGTGAGTCCGGTGGTCAAGACTTCACTCGCACCCGGATCGCGCGTAGTGACCGAGTACCTCGACAAGAGTGGACTTCAGCCTTTCCTCGATCAGCTCGGCTTTTACCTGGTCGGATATGGATGTACGACCTGCATCGGTAACTCCGGCCCACTCGATCCGCGCCTCGAAGACGTGGTCGTGAAAAACGACATTGTCGCCGCCAGCGTGTTGAGCGGAAATCGAAACTTCGAAGCGCGTGTGCATCAGAACATCCGGGCAAACTTCCTGATGAGTCCTCCGCTCGTGGTGGCCTTCGCGCTGGCCGGTCGCGTCGATATTGATATGAGCAAGGAGCCGCTGGGTTGGGGGAGCGACGGCAACGCTGTTTATCTTCGTGACCTCTGGCCCAGCGCCGAAGAGATCGGAGCGTCGTTGCGATTCGCCATGGATCCCGAGACATTCCGTCGGCTCTACAGCGATTTCTCCGAGCAGAATCCACTCTGGAACGAGATTCCCGGCAGCACCGGCTCCGTGTACGAATGGGATCGGGAGTCGACCTACATCCAGGAGCCGCCGTTCTTCGCCGACTTCGGCAAGGGCTCCAGTGAGATCAGGAACATCGAAGGGGGTCGTGCCCTGGCCATATTCGGCGATTCGGTAACCACTGACCACATCAGTCCAGCCGGATCGATCAAGCCCTCGTCGCCGGCCGGCCGCTATCTCTCCGACAACGGCGTGGCGGTCGAAGATTTCAACAGCTATGGCTCGCGTCGCGGCAACGATCGAGTCATGGTGCGTGGGACTTTCGCCAACGTTCGTATCAAGAACCTGATGGTCCCTGGTTCGGAGGGCGGCGTCACGACGTATCAGCCGACGAAAGAACAGCTCAGCATTTACGACGCATCGGTGAAGTATCTGGCCGCGGGTACGTCGCTTTTCGTGTTCGCCGGACAGGAGTACGGAACCGGAAGCTCTCGAGACTGGGCCGCGAAAGGGACGAGCCTCCTGGGCGTGAAGGTGGTCGTCGCCAGAAGCTTCGAACGTATTCACCGCAGTAATCTGGTGGGGATGGGAGTGCTGCCCTGTCAGTTCGCTGAGGACACGTCTGCACAGACCCTGGGACTGGACGGCAGCGAGTCGTTCTCGCTGCTCGGAATCGAAGGCGACATCCGGCCCATGCAGAAGGCAACTCTGCGCGTGGTGAGAGCTGATGGCACGACCAGTGACGTCGAAGTGACGGTACGCATCGACACACCGATCGAGGTCGAGTACTACCGTCACGGCGGAATTCTTCCGTATGTGCTGGGGCAGCTGATCGCGTAATGGACAGTAGTCAGTATTTCAGGAGCCAGTAACCAGTAGGTTGCCTGGGTACAGTAGCAGGTAGCTCGAGGCCCTCCGCGGCGTCATTCCGATGAGCCGCGCGATCGCGATCGACGCGCTGCTGTAGCCGCGAAGAGGAATCTCCGTTCCGCGCAGACGCGGGCGAACCGTTCGATCATCGCGGCGCGGACCGAAGATTCCTCTTCGCGCGGCACATCGCGAATCTGCATTCTGGCGCTTCGTGCTCATCGGAATGACGTGCGGTTAAGCCCTCTTGAGTAAGCCTGAGTCCAGTAGTCAGTAAACCAGTAGTTTGGAGCCAGTAGCCAATCGACAATAACGGTGGTGCAGACGTGATCAAGCTGGCTCCGGCCTACTGGTTACTGGCTACTAACTACTGGCTACTCCTGGTTCAATACTGGCGATCCGACCTCGCAAAGCTCGCCGTTGCGCGTCGTAGTATGAGAATCTCTCAACCTGCATGAACGATCTCTCGTTCCGACTTGCTGCGCTCCCGACCTCCGTCGTCGCGATCGCCATGCTCTCTCTCGGGATCGCTGTGATCTCCCGCGAGAAGGGATCGAAGATCAGTTACCTGTTTCTGATCATGACCTCGACGGTGGCCATCTGGCTGACCGCCTTCTCGTTCATGTTCTGTTCAACCAATGCTTCCTCCGCACTCTTCTGGGCACGGATCGGGTATGTCGGAATCCCGTTCATTCCAGCGGCGGTCCATCATTTCCAGAGTGCACTGCTACGACAGGACCGCGCCCATCATCTGAGAGTCGCGCTGGTGTGGCTCGTGTCGCTGGCCTTCGCGATCACGCTGGCTGCGACACCGCTCATGCTCGAGGGTGTTTACGAATACAGCTGGGGATTCTACCCACGCCTCAACCCGGCCGGGCTGCTATTCCTGCTCTGGTTCGGGGGCGTGCTTCTGGTGACGATGCAGCACTATCGAACTGCATACCGCGACGCCGATTCGGAAGAGCAGAAAGAACTCCTTCGCTCATATATGATCGCTTTTGGCGTCGGCTACGCAGGGGTCATCGACTATCTGCCTTCGTTCGGAGTTCGGTTCTACCCTTTCGGATTCCTGGCGATCGCCGGCTTTCTGACCATGGCTGCGCGAATCATCTGGCGCTACCAGCTGGTGGAGCTGACGCCTGCGTTCGCCGCGACGAAGATCCTGGAAACCATGCAGGGCGCGGTTCTGGTTGTCGATCTCGAAGGAAACATCCGAGTCGCCAACCGTGCTGCAGCGGCACTCCTCGGGGTGCGGGACAGTGAGATTGTCGGCATGCACATGTCTAACTTCATCGAGAGTCCGCTCAACTTCGGGAACGCGTCCGACACGCTGATGCGGGGTCAGACCATTCGAGATCGAGCCATGCTCTGGCGACGGAAAGATGGCGAGCGAATGGAACTCGGTGTGTCGGCATCACTCCTGCGCGACGATCATCAGATTCCGGTCGGGATCGTGTACATCGCCATCGACATCAGTGATCGCCGTCGCGCGGAGCAGATCGAATTTCAGGCGTACCACGATGCGCTCACCGGCCTGCCCAACCGGATACTGTTCAGGAAGCGGCTCGATGCTGCCATCGAAGATTTCCCGGCGCGTGCCCGTGTTGTGGCGGTGATGTTTCTCGATCTGGATGGCTTCAAGCTCATCAACGATTCGCTGGGTCACAGTGTTGGCGATGAGTTGCTTCAGGCTGTCGCGAGACGTTTGAAAGGTGCCGTGCGTGACGACGATCTGGTGGCCAGGCTGGGCGGTGACGAGTTCACGCTTCTTCTGAACCTGCGCGAGGCCACCGACAATGAAATCGTGGCGCAGAAAATTCTCGCAGCAGTGAATCAGCCATACATTCTCGATGGACACGAGGTTTTCATTTCCACGAGTATCGGTGTGGCCATCCACCCGAATCATGGAGAGGATGCTGAGGCGCTGCTGAAGAATGCCGATATGGCCATGTATCTGGCGAAAGAACTGGGGAAGAACAACTTTCAGTTGTGCGGACCTGCCATTGCCCGACGGGCCATGGAGCGTCTTTCGCTGGAGAGCCGGTTGCGTCGCGCCCTCGAACTCGACGAGTTCGTCGTGCAGTTCCAGCCGGTCGTGAACCTTCAGAGTAATCGGGTGACCGGGGCGGAAGCTCTGGTCCGGTGGCAGCGTGATCGACGGCTGGTCGGCCCGCAGGAGTTCATCGCCGTGGCCGAGGAAACAAGGCTCATTCTCTCGATCGGGGAGTGGGTAATGACCGAGGCCTGCCGGCAGGCGCAGACCTGGCAACAAGAGGGGGCAGTGCCGATTTACGTTGCAGTGAATCTATCAGTTGTGCAACTGCATCATCCTGGATTTCTCGACGTGGTACGCCGTGCGCTCGACATCAGCGGGCTTGATCCGTCACGGTTGTTGCTTGAAATCACCGAGAGTGCTGCCATGCAGAACGTAGAACATACCGTGACACTGCTACAAGAGCTGAAAAGTCTGGGCGTTTCGATCGCCATCGACGACTTTGGAACTGGCTTCTCGTCGCTCAGCTATCTGAACCGGTTTCCTATCGACATCGTGAAGATCGATCGAAGCTTCATTCAGGGCACCGGACAGCCTGAGCGCGACGCAGCAATCGTGGCCGCAATCATCGCCATGGCGCATGCACTCCACATGAGTGTCATCGCAGAAGGCGTGGAAACCTGGGCCCAGGTCGAGATTCTGCGATCGCAGGGTTGCAATGCTGTGCAGGGATTTCTCTTCAGCTCGTCCGTATCCGCGTCGGAGATGTCCACGATTGCGAGGGACGGCCTGCCACGTCCCGTGGCCCAGCCGGGTGAAGAAACAGAACGTCGTCGACGATTGGTAATCTGAAGTTTGGAATTGCGATTCTTGATGTCAACCATTGCATCGCCTGAAAAACCCACGCGGAGCCTTCATGTCTGACGCTTCCATTCATGATCTGAAGAAACTCGTGCAGTCATTCCACTCCCTGATCCTCGTCGAGGGTCTCGAAGAAGAGCGGATCAGAAGCATGCTGGCCTCCACGGCCGCAGACCTGCGCCTGCCATTCTTCGAATGGTCAGTCGTACGCGGCTTCACCCGTTTCCCGCAGAACTCGGAGATCGATGGCACGACCGAGCCGTTGCAGGCCATCAGGTACGTCGAGTCATTTGGTGATGACGCAGTCTTTCAGTTCAAGGACCTTGGGCCTCACCTTTCGCAGCCGTCAACCTGCCGTCTGCTGCGCGAAGTGGTCGACTCCTTCCGCTCGCGCCGTACCACGATCGTCATTTCAGGGGTCTCGGTGGAACTTCCGGCCGAACTATCTCATCAGGCCGTACGACTGCATCTGCGCCTTCCTGGAAAGAAAGAACTGCGTGAAGTGATCGGGGCGGTTCTTGATTCACTTCGTACCAGGCAGAAAGTGTCCGTCGATTTGAATGCAACAGAGATGGGAGAACTGCTCGACGCGTTGACCGGACTCACATCCAATCAGGCCCGACAGTCCGTGGCGCGCGCCGTGGTGGAGGATGGGCGACTCGACGCTTCCGATCTTCGTTCTCTACTGCAGCGCAAGGGGGAACTTCTCGGGGACAGCGGCGTCCTCGAATACTTCCCGGCAGGCGACAACATTTCCGATCTGGGAGGGTTTCTGCTACTGAAGGAGTGGCTCGCGAGAACAAAGGCCGGGTTCACTGCTGAAGCGAAGAAAATGAATCTGCCTGCGCCGAAGGGGGTCCTCTTTGTCGGTGTGCAGGGCTGCGGCAAATCACTCGCCGCGAAATTCATCGCCCGGGAATGGCGACTTCCCCTGCTGAAGCTCGACGCGGGGCGCCTCTACGACAAGTTCATTGGAGAGTCGGAGAAGAATCTCAGGCGTGCCTTCCAGATGGCCGAAGCGATGGCTCCCGCTGTTCTCTGGATCGATGAGATTGAAAAGCTGTTTGCCTCGGCGGGTTCGTCGGACTCGGACGGCGGACTGTCGCGCCGGATCTTCGGTTCGTTTCTGACCTGGATGCAGGAAAAAACTGCGCCGGTGTTCGTGGTCGGCGCAGCTAACGATCTGTCGCTGCTGCCGCCTGAACTGCTGCGGAAGGGCAGGTTCGATGAAATTTTCTTCGTCGATCTTCCAACAGAGGAAGAGCGCACCGCAATCTTCCGCATCCATTTGAAGCTTCGGAATCAGCCGGTGGATCGGTTCGATGTGAACCTCATCGCCGGATCTACTGAGGGATTCAGCGGCGCGGAGATCGAGCAGACGGTGATCGCCGCGCTCTACCGCTCCATTCACGAGAAAGCAGCGCTGACATCGGAGGGCCTCCTGCAGTCCGCTTCGCAGACGATTCCGCTGTCCGTGACGCGACGCGAGGACGTTGAACGCTTGCGGACCGCTTCTCGTGGGCGCTTTCATCCCGTGTCATGATCGATGTGAGTGGGAGGAGAATCGTGGAAGAGAAAGAACTCGAGAGTCTGGTGAACGACTACCTGCGGGGAAACGAAACAGTCCGCCTTGCAGCCTGGGCCGCTCTCGATGACCTGGTGCATGGTGACGATGTCGAGAGTGCCTGGAATGCGGTCACTCTGTTCGTCGAGCAAGCTACGTCCGAGGATCAGCTGAAGTCGATTGCGCTCGGGCCGCTCGAGGATGCGCTGGCTTTGTTCGGCGAGGATGTCGTCGAGGATCTCGTAGCGCGCGCTGCGTCTTCGCCGAACTACCTCCTGGCCCTGCGCGAAGTCGATCTTTACGATGCCCCGGTTGAAGTTCGTGAGAGCGTCAGGGATCTTTTGCTGGCGAGCGGGATGAGCGAGGCGGATCTCCCGGACTGGTCAGAGCCACCGGAAATTTGATCGCGCAATTCGAGCCGACGCGTGTAGATACCTGGTCAGCCGCGCACAGGTGTGCTTGCCGCGCTCACGCTCCCGATCAACCTTTCAGCTTCTTCAGCCTGGCCTTTGCTTCCACGTGATCGGGGTTGATGCGCAGAATGTCTTCGTAGCAGGATTCGGCGCGCGAATACATCTTTTCAACGCGGTAAAGATCGCCCATCGAAAGCAGGATGGCGATGTCGTTCGGATTGATGGCCAGTGCTTTCTGAAACGACTCCACGGCCTTGCGACGCCAACGTGGATTCTTCAGTTCGCAGAGACCGAGCAGATACCAGGCCTTGTCGTGATTGGGTGTGAAGTCCACCGCCTGACGCAGCAGAATGATGGCCCCGTAGTAGTCGCCGCGAACATGCAGTTCGTCGGCTTTCCTGTAGTTCTGCTCGGCCATGGCCCGGCGTGTCAGACGCTGCTGCGCGATCTGTTGATCGACATTTCCACCGCCTGCCGCGCTGAGCACCTGATCATACTCGGGACGTTTGAGGGGATGAGTCAGTACGTTCAAGGCTTCCTCGATTCGATTCCGAATTGCGGTGACGTACTCGTGTACGACCGGCGGATAGGCGGCGTTCAGATAACGCGCCTTCAACTCTTCAGCTCGGGCGACGATCTGCGCTCTTGAAGCCGCTCTCGGAACCTCGAGTACCTTGTAGTGATCGATCGACGGAAGTTCACGCGCACGACGCACGACTTGAAGTGACCGTTGATCGTCAGATCCAATCGTCGCCAGTAACATCATGTCTTTCTGCGTGTCCTCGAAACTCGGTCCGGTTTCGGCGCGCCTCTCCTGTACGACTTCCACCAGTCCTACCGCCATGAGTCCGACGATCGCTTTGGCCACTGCCGCAGAATCGGCAGGGTAGCGTCTGAGCGCCGTTTCGATGGTCTGTGTCTCGAGTGACTCGCTCAGGACCTTCTGTTCGAGCACGTTCAGCGGCAGGAACTCCATCGCGATGCGTGGCTCCCGCACCGCGACGATTTCTCGTTTCAGATCGCTGAGGCTCTTGCGAATCACCAGTCCATTACTGATCGAGCGAATGGCCTCGAGCACCAGAGCCTCGGTCGAGGGAAGAAAAATTCTGTTGATCGGGTCGAGGGGCTCCTCATGGGTGACGATGGCCGTTCCTTCAGGAAGATTGAAGAGCGGAATGGTCAGCGCTGCCAGCCATTCGCGAAGGCGCTGCTGTCTCGGCTGACTAGTGAGCAGGCCGGAATCTTCGAGACGCGCTGCTGCTTCGTGAGGCTCACCGGCAGCGAGTGTCTGGGCGTCGGCGAGTGAGATGTCGTTCGTACGCATCAGGTAGCTTGCCAGCGATTCGTCCGGATTCGCCGAGGAGACCATGATCAGTTCGCCGTTCGCCCAGAACAGCGTGCGATGGAGTCCATCGTGCACGATGGCGAGCGTACCGCTCTGGCGGTCTGCGAGAATCTCACCGACGATTAATGGAACGGGTCTGTTTTCAACGCGTTCGAGTGACAGATCGTGTTCTCCGTATTCGTATCGTACAGCGGCCTTCCGGCAAGATCCAGTGCAGAGCGTTACCGATCCCTGACCCCCAGCCGACACCAACCGGCGTGATCAATCGTATTTGATACGCGGCCACGCCTGGCCGTGACGACTTCGTATGATGTGTCAGCCGTACAATAAATGCTGCAACCCGGAAAGAGCTTTCCGTTTCGTGTTGTTCAGAAGACAGGTGGACAGATGACAAAAAGACTTATTTTGGCGCTCACGATGCTCTTCCTGACCAGTCGGGAGATCACGGCGCAGGAGTTCTCAGTAGATCCAGCTTCATTTCTGGAAGCGCGATTCGCAGCGGATGAAGGGAAGTTCGATCGTGCACTCCTGCTTCTCACGCAGGTGATCGAGAAGAATCCGGGTAATCCCGTGCTTCTCTACGAACGCGCCAATGTCGCTTATGAGGCAGCCCGCTTTACACAGGCTGAGGCCGAACTCGTCGCGCTGACGAAGCAGTTCCCGACCTTTTATGATGCGCACAAGCTGCTCGGTCGCTTCTATCTGGAGCAGTCCGGAGGCCGTGGTGACAAGCTCGAAGCGGGGCTCGTGCACCTGAAGGCGGCTTTCGATCTTGCTCCCGACGATCTGGCGACGGGCATGTCGGTCGCGCAGATTCTCGGCAGTCTGCAGCGTTACGCCGAGGCTGAGAAAGTCGTGGCCGCTCTTCTCGAAAACGCGCCGCAGAACAAGATCATCAACTACAACTACGCACAAATTCTCACCAAGCTCGGACGAGGGAACGAATCGCAGAAATACCTCGAAACAGTGCTCGCCGGAGATCCGTCCTACGGTCCGGCCATCCTTCAACTCGTGGACATTTATCAGAAGACTCGCGAGTACGGGAAGGCTGCCGAGATCCTCACGCCAATCGTGCAGTCGGATCCGCTCAATATCGAGTTGCAGCGTCAGTACGGCTTCTTCCTGTTGCGAGCAGGGCGAACGGAAGAGGCTCGCAAGCAGTTCGAGGAAATCACGAAGGTGGATCCACGCGATTCACGCTCGCTTTTCATGCTGGCCGACTCCCTGTCAGAACTCGATCGCAGTGAAGATGCCGAGCCAATCTACCGACAACTTCTCGAGAAGAATCCTGATGATCCGGAACTGATGCTGAGCTACGCGATGAATCAGCAGTCGCAGCGTAAGTTCGAAGAGGCCGCCAAGAGCTATGGGGCTTTGCTCCTGAACGAGAAACTGCCCGATAACGCGCGCATCATGGCGCGTACGCAGCTTGCAGCCATCGCTCACCAGAGCGGACGTTACGACGAAGCACTGACCTCGGCGAAAGAAGTACTGATCGGGCCGAAAGGTCCGAACTACCAGGCCATCAACGTCGCCCTCGACGTCTACCGTCGCGAAAAGAAATACGCGGATGCAGTGCAGCTTCTCGAGGAACTTCGAGCGAAGTTCGCCGCAGACCCCGTGATCGGTGCCCGATTCGTCGAGTTTCTCGTGCGCTCCGGGAACACGACTCGCGCTGACGAGATCGCCGCAGCAGAACTGAAAAGCGGTGGCCGGATCTCGGCTTCACTCGCTGAGACCTACGCGCAACTCGAGCAGTACTCGCGTAGCATCGACATTCTTCAGTCACTGCTCAAGAAGAGTCCGGATGATTTCGATCTCAAGTTTCAGCTGGCATCGGCATTCGAGCGCGCAGGCAAAACGGCGGAGGCCGAAACGATCTTTCTCTCACTCCTGAGTCTGAAGCCGACCCACACACCGACGCTCAACTACCTGGGATATATGTGGGCTGACCGAGGTGTGAATCTGCAGCGGGCCGCCGACATGCTGACGCAGGCAGTCAAGATCGAGCCGCGTAATGCGGCATACCTCGATTCTCTCGGCTGGGTTTACTTCAGACTTGGGAAGCTCGATCTCGCCGAGCGGTACCTGCGAGACGCCATCAAACTCCTCCCTACCGATCCGACGGTGCAGGAACATCTCGGTGACGTGCACATGAAGAAAGGTGACCGGCAGAACGCCATCGAAAGGTACCGCGCCGCGCTGAAACTGGAGCCGAGCGCGAAAGAAGAAACCGGGATTCGGGCCAAGCTCGAGGAGCTCGAGAAAGGCACGGCCAATCGTTGAAGCGTACCGTGCTTTTGCTCTGCCTGGCGCTCTCGGCGGGATGCACCGCCACGCATCGAGCCTCATTCAAACCGCTGGTTGCAGACAGCAGAGAGGAGATGTGGGTAGCACTGCAGAAGCAGCGGGCCGATTTCGAAGGATTCGACAGTCTCGTTGAAGTACGCGCCTCGGGGGCCGGTCGCTCGCAGAACTTTCGGGCGCGTATCGTGGTCGATCGCCAGCGAAAAGTGCAGATCACTGGACTTGGTCCTCTCGGCGTGGATCTTTTCACGCTCTTTCTCACGGGCGAGCAGCTGTTGTTCCTCAACCATCTGAACTCCACGTACTGGGAGGGTTCAGCCGAT
>JBKJUK010000018.1:0-11159 GCA_046590705.1 Thermoanaerobaculia bacterium | reverse complement strand
GGATTGCCTGTGCCACACAACCGCGTACCGTCAGACAGCCAAATTCGCAACTCGCGGGAGCACGGTTGCAATCCACTTCCGCTACACGAATATCCGCAATTCCTTCAACTCGCGAATTCGGTCGCGCAATGCTGCTGCGCCTTCAAAGTCGAGATTTTTGGCGGCGTCCTTCATCTCTTTCTGCAGTTTAGTGATGGTCTTGTCGAGATCTTCGTCTGCGACCAGATCGAACTTTCGGTCGGCCTTGGCGATGGTCAGGTCGAAGTAGTCGAGGTTGGACATCTTGACCAGATCAGAATCGATGGCCTTGATGATGGTGGCCGGCTCGATGCCGTGCTCGATGTTGTAGTCGCCCTGAATCTTTCTCCGCCGTTCGGTCTCGCTAACGGCGGCCTTGATCGAATCGGTCATCTTGTCCGCGTACAGAATCGCTCGACTGTTCAGGTTTCTGGCAGCGCGCCCGATGGTCTGAATCAACGACGTTTGTGATCGGAGAAAACCTTCCTTGTCCGCGTCCAGAATTGCTACGCAGGAGCATTCCGGAATATCGAGCCCTTCCCTCAATAGATTGATTCCAATCAGCACGTCGTAGACGCCAAGCCTGAAGTCCCTGATGATGGCGATCCTCTCGAGAGTTTCCACGTCAGAGTGAAGGTAGTTCACCTTGATCCCTAGTTCGAGAAGGTAGCGGGAGAGATCTTCCGACATTCGCTTGGTGAGGGTCGTCACGAGGATTCTCTCGTTGCGCGCGATCACTTCGCGGATCACGCCGATCAAATCGTCGACCTGTCCTTTCACCGGTCTGATCTCAACCACAGGATCCAGAAGTCCCGTGGGGCGGATGACCTGCTCGGCGACGAGCCCGCCGCTCTTTTCCAGTTCGTACGGTCCCGGCGTAGCAGATACGTAGATCACCTGATTCATCTTCCCTTCGAATTCGGCGAAGCTGAGCGGACGATTGTCGATGGCACTGGGAAGTCGAAAGCCGTACTCGACGAGATTCGCCTTCCGGGCGCGGTCTCCTCCCCACATGGCCCGGACCTGTGGAACGGTCTGATGCGCCTCATCGATCACCATCAGAAAATCCCTCGGGAGGTAGTCGATGAGTGTGGGCGGCGGTTCACCAGGCATACGGCCCGAGAGGTGACGACTGTAGTTTTCGACCCCGTTGCAGTACCCGACTTCGGCCATCATCTCGAGATCGAACATGGTGCGCTGCTGCAGCCGCTGAGCTTCGAGAAGGCGATCCATGCTGCGCAGCTCGTCGACCCTCTGACCCATTTCCTCACGGATGTTGGTCATGGCCGTCATCAGGCGTTCACGCGGAGTGACGTAATGGGTTCGAGGATAGATGGCGAGGCGATCCATCTTCTCCATCACTCGTCCAGTCACCGGATCGATGCGGGAGATGGCGTCCACCTCGTCTCCGAAGAACTCTACCCTTACGGCGTCGTCTTCGTATGCTGGCCAGATTTCGAGCACATCACCGCGTAACCGCCATTGACCGCGGCTCAGATCGTATGGGGTTCGCTCGTACTGCATTTCCACGAGTCGCTGCAGATAGCGTGTCATGGGCTTGCTCTCACCGCGTTCGAACGAGAGCAACATGCCGAAGTAGAGATCGGGATCACCGATACCGTAGATGCAGGACACAGAGGCGACGATGATGACGTCGCGAGCTTCGAACAGAGATTTGGTTGCGGCAAGGCGAAGTTTGTCGATCTCGTCGTTCCGGGTCATCTCCTTCTCGATGTAAAGATCGCTCTGAGGAATGTAAGCCTCGGGCTGGTAGTAGTCGTAATAGGAGACGAAGTACTCGACGCGATTCTCCGGAAAGAAGTTTTTGAACTCCTGATACAGCTGAGCCGCGAGGGTCTTGTTGTGACTGAGAACCAGGGTTGGAAGGTTCACACGTTCGATGGTCTTGGCAATCGAGAAAGTCTTGCCGGATCCGGTCACTCCGAGCAGGACCTGATGCTTCACGCCGGCCTCTAAGTTCGAGGCCAGCTGTTCGATCGCCGCAATCTGATCGCCCTGCGGCTCAAAGGGCGAAACCAGTTTGAACGTACTCATCCAGCTGTCGGCCCGTCAGAAGGCCGAGTCGCCCCTTCGGCCTTACGGTTCACTTCTCTCAGAGACTTGAGAATTCTCGCGGCTTCGTCCCCCTCGACCTTCTGGTCTGAGGTCACGTCCTTCACATCGTTGAGGACTGGTGTCAGGTCAGTCAGCTTGATGCGACCTGCGCGCACCGAGGCCCGGAAGCGAGACATTTCGGAACGCAGCTCGGCCTGAACCTGTGGCGGAACGTCAGGACCCATCATGCGAACCAGCTCACCTTCCACCTGACCGAATGTGAAGTCGAGCGCCTTTGCAGCGCCTCCGCGGGCCAGGTAGTATCCAGCAACGAATATGATCAGCAGCGACAGGCAACCGAAGAGTCCACAGGTGATGGGAATCCACTTGGGACAGCCCTTCTTCTCTCCCGGTTGTGGAGTCGGATTCGAGTAGTAATCGGCGGGACGCGTGAAGGAACCGCTGGCAGGTACAGGTTCATACGTGACCTGTGGACCGCCCACTTCGCCCGGGGTCTGCGCTTCACTCGGTTTCGTCTCGTCCACGATGCGTCCTCCAATGTTTAACGTATTTCGGCTGGAAACTGTATCATTGCGAGATCAGAAGTCAGCAGGTGCCACATCAGTTGCGAGGGAGAGAGTTAAATGGCCGTGTCGATCCAAAACAAAACTGTTCTGGTCCTCGACGATAACCCGCTGGTTTTGAAACTCACGCGAGCACTGCTCGAGCGCGAAGGTAGCATCGTGCTCACCGCGTCCAGCTGGATCGAATTCAATCACACACTCGCAGCAAATACCCCTGACATCATCTTTCTCGACGTCAACCTTCCCAGCATCAAGGGAAATCGGCTAGCCGAGGTGTTGAAAAGTCAGTCGAACAAACGGGACATACCGATCGTGCTGATCTCAGACCTTCCCGAGCGTTCACTGGAAGACATGCTGCCCGGCTCGGGCGCGAACGCCTGGGTGAGGAAGCCTCTGACTCGCGAGAAGCTGGTCGATATCATCAGCAAACTCGTGCGCGACTGAGTACGTCAGATCGCTGATCGACTACTTGTCGGTCATGTCCTGTCCATCAGCCGGGGAACTCGCGCGCCATCAGCTGAGTTGGATCGCGACTCTCGAGTGCCTGGAAGTCAGTAGCCGGATGCCGGCACTACACCTGCTACGCAACGTCAGGGATCTGCTCGCTGCTGCAGGCACGGCATCGACGAGCGGCGGCCGGAATCATCTCCAGACATTCACTGCACTTGCTCATCGATTCCGGCGCGCTCTCAGGCACAGGCCTGACCAGTGCGCGCACAATGAAGAACACGACCACCGAGATGATCAGGAAGTCGAGCAGGACGCCCAGAAAGTGTCCGTAAAGAATCGCGGCTTCGACAACTTTCCCGCTCGCATCGGTCGTGCTTCGGAGAACGAATCGCGCCTCCCGCCAGTTTCCGCCCGGAAGGAACAATCCGATGACCGGCATCAGGATGTCTGACGACAAGGCCGAGACGACGCTGCTTACCGCCGCTCCGATGATGACTCCCACCGCCAGTGCCAGCGCGTTGGTCTTCGTCAGAAAGCCTCGGAATTCGGCAAGCATGTCGTCTCTCCTGTTGAGGAACTGATTACCTGCTACAGATCACGGACCTGCACCGCAATGAGCAGCAGCGCAAAGCCGACGATCCAGGCCCAGTCTCCGAGACCGTTGCCGAGGTTGAGAACGCCGAAGTGCGAGACCAGAGCAATGATGTACAGGATGAGGCAGATGATCCAGGTGATCTGCTTGGGTGCTTTTCCGCGGTTCGACATATTCCTTCCTTTCGGGTCCTTACAGGACGAGGGACCGATCTTCAGGATCGGCTCCGGACAGCCTAACATTTCCTGCGGCATCCGTCTCGTGGCTGGCGCACCCTGCAGGGCACTGGTGGAGTGCGTCAACAGCGCAGAGTGTCAGGCCCTCACTTCGCCTGACACTCTGTTGATGTCTGTTTTACTCGGTGGCCTGATCTCCCCCCACTGCAGCGAGCGGGATGAAGACTTCGGTCGGACGCGAATCCGGATACCTGGGATTGCTGATGAGAACGCGCAGGACGGGAGTGGCCTGATCATTCATCATCTGATACCCGATCTCTTCGCTGCCCTGAATGATCTGGTATGCGTTCTGAGAGGCCGGACCGTTCGGGGAAGGCAACTCCGCGACGGAGGCCAGAGCCAGCTGTCGGGCCTGGCTCAGGGATCTCGATGACGACGCCCGGACGCTGGCTGCATTGGCCGCGTCGACAACACGAACGCTGCTGCGTACTCTTTCCGCTTCCCCTTTGCTGTTGAAGGTCACGGCGATATGACCGGCGTCGGCGTCGATGAAGGGCATTCCATTGAGCACCTGATCGAACACGACGGTCTTGTTCACCATGCGAACCTGCACTCCGTTCGGATTGGCTTCGGTGGCCGTTGCTTCATTGAGATGGCGAACGACACCCGCTCTGAACTCCTGGCCTGCATCCAGATTGAACTGGCGCATCAGCGCCTCTGCCCTTCCGATCACATCTGTGTCGGACAGCGTCATCGAAGCCTGACTGGCGGCGTTGTCATCACGCGCTATCTCCATCTCGAAGTCACCATCGGGCTCGATGGAAAGCGTAAGCCCCTTCGTCTGAATCACCTTCAGTCCGTATGGACGTGTCTCCACGTTCTTCGCTTCCGCGTTCACGCCAAGCGTCCGGGCAAGAGCGACAACATCCTCGCTGGAATTATCTCTGCTCTGCGAGCGGTACGACATGACCCGGGTAGGAACACTCATCGCTGCCGGAGCATCCGAGGCAGCGGCAGTACCGTACCAGCGCCAGGCGGCCCATGCGTTGCTGACCGGCTCCCAGGCAAAACCGCGCTCGGTCTCGAGCCTGTTCGAGGCTTCCGCGGACGTAGCGCCGAAAGCCATCGCCACAGGGATCTGACCGGTGTTGATGCGCCAGCTGGCATCGAGGAAAGCGTACGAATTCGCTTTGCCCTTGCTGTACTCTTCCCAGAAGAATTTGCCGTAGTTCGGGTTGTCGACCGAGGTCGTTTCGTAGCCGAAGATCTCTCGGATGCCACGCGCTCTACCACCCCATGTACGGTACGGATTCTGTCCGCCGCTGATGCGCACCCCGAAGCAGGTATCCCAGAAAAGGTAACGCAGGCGCTCACTGCCCAGAGCTCCGGCCGCATTGCCCCCCAGGGTCATCGAGCTCGAGAGGGCGTTCCATCCACGACCAGACCAGTTAGTGCCGAGTGAGGTGAAGAACGTTCCGTCAGCCGACATACCTCCATGGCTCGAGTGGAATGCGATCAACACGCCGTCGATTCCGTAGTCTGTCCCACCTGAAGTCCACTTGTCCCAGTTATCACCGCTCATCACGTCGTGGAATTGCCACGTTCCTACAGATCCATCCTGATAAACATAGTTCGCGGTGTACCACTGCTGGAGATACTGGCGGAACCCTGCTGCGGACTCGTGGGTCCAGGTCAGGTTCGCCTGGGTTCCCATGAAGTTCTCGACGCTGAGCGTTCCGAACACGTCGGAGACCCCACTGGTCGACATGGCGGTCGCGCCCGCCGGTCGGAGAATTGGATTCTCGTTGTAGGTACCACCTGTTGCGGAAAGGGCCGAGGCCTTCGCGCCGAGTCCCGTTGCCAGACCGGTAGGAACGGATGGCACCGCTGGTGATGAGACGCTCTTGTCGCTGGCTTTCTGACACGCCGACACACTGAAAAGCATGCAACCCAGGGCAGCTGCTCCGATCACGCGAATGGACATCGGGGACCCTCCTTGAAGAATGAGTCGCACACAGCGTCATGCAGTGCGCGCTCGTCGACTGCTGATTTTCGGTTCGGGAAGAACCGGGATGTTACCATCCCAGTCGTTCCCAAAACACCAGGACTACATTTGTTTCCGTTCGATATTCTTCATCGCCAGCAAGAGCGACCACGGGTGGCGCTCATCCTTGTTGAGGCATTTGTCGCGACCATCATCGGGACTTCGATGGCCTGGGTCATATTCTCCGCGGCGGCTGGTCTAATCGCTGTGATGCTGATCACGCTCGGTCTGCAGGAGACTTTCTCCAGACTGCTCGATGAGAACCGGCGAGACATCTGGGAGCAGCGGGTCACACCATACAAAGCGAATTCAGCTCTGCTGCTGGGGATCGTAGCGATGTTCTCGGGGTGTCTGGCGGGAATCAGTGTGATCGCGTGGCTGCTTCCGCCCGATACGCTACGACTCGTATTCAACTCACAGTTCGCGCTCTCCCCGCTTCCCGCACTCGATCTCTCCCGAGTCGATTTCGGATCCTTCGAGAGGCTGTTTCGTCACAATCTTTCTATCTTTCTACTCAGCCTGGTCATCTCCATCGTTTACAGGACCGGAGGGGCACTTCTGATCCTCACGTGGAACGCCTCAGTCTGGGCGCTCAGCTACTCCTACCTCTCGCAGTCCACCATCGCCCTCGGTATAGGAACTCCGGCCAAGACCATCTCTGCGGTCGTGGTGGGCATCACGCCGCACCTCATACTCGAGGTCGCGGCTTACGTACTGGCCGGGATGGTGGGCATTTTCCTTTCCAAGGGAATTGAAAAGTACCGTTGGAAGGATCCGAAATTCAGACGGGTGATGGCGGCCTCTCTGGTCCTGGTGTCGATCGGGATTGCCATCCTCGCGGTTGGAGCGGCGGTGGAAGGTAACTGGCCGGCCTGCTGGTTGGCGCGAATGCTTTCATAACCGAGAGTCTCGGATGCATTCTGAACCTGCTTCGTTACAATCAGGTCATGAGAACACTCCCCGCAATTGTCCTGATCGCCGTCACATTCATCTCGTGCAGGCCGAGTTCCAGTCACCAGACGATCGACACCACTGCGGAGACTGACACCAGCGCCCCGGCAGGGACGGCCGCAGGTCTTGACATGGTTCGCGAATTCGGACTCGATCAAAGTACGAAGATCGAGATTGAGCGCGTGATGCCACCGCCGGCGCCATCGCGCACCATCGACGATCCACGTTTGGTGGCGAAAATCGTCGACGCTGCCCGCTTCAAGCTTTCACTCGGGCCGCGCAGCCGATGCATGTCGGATTACCGGCTCACATTCGCATTGAAGAGTGGAAAGGCCGAACAGTTCTTTGTCAGCTGTGGCTCCTCCCGTATCTCTGGAAATCAGAATGCCTGGAATGGAATGGAGTCCGCACTTCCTCCACGGATCCGCGAATTGCTTCGTCTCGAGTAGCACATCGCGGCGGCTGGTCAGTTTCACCGTACCGTCGCGGCGAATACGAGTACGTTGAGGAGGAAGGAGGTCGTGCAACGAGCAGGCGGGCCGCTTTCCTCGCCCGCGACAGAACCTCTGTGAGAAATGCGGGCTAACGAAAAGAGTTCACTGGAAGGATTGATTTACGGCATCGCCGCCTACACCTGGTGGGGCTTTGCTGCGATCTACTTCAAGCTGCTTTCCTCCGTCTCCCCACTCGAAATTCTCGCCCACCGCATTGTCTGGGCGTTCGTGATTCTCGTAGCACTGGTCACGATCCGCCGCCTGTGGCCTGCCATGCGCGCAATCGTCGACAACCCCCGCACGCTTCTTCTGCTTTCATTCTCGACGGTATTGATCGCTGTGAACTGGTACGTCTACATCTGGGCCGTCACCAATTCGCGAATGGTCGAAGCGGGACTCGGATACTTCATGAATCCGCTGGTGAGTGTTCTCCTGGGAGCGCTGTTTCTGAAAGAAAGGTTACGGGCACCCGAATGGATCAGCGTCGGCCTGGCAGGCGGTGCGGTGTTGTGGCTGACGTTGTCGGCGGGAGTCTTTCCCTGGATTTCGCTGGTACTCGCTTTCTCATTCGCACTTTACGGTCTGCTGCGGAAGCTCGCAGCTCCGGGAGCAGTCGAAGGTCTGACAATCGAGACGGCTCTGCTGCTGCCGATCGCTCTTGGATACCTGCTTCTTGAGTGGCGTCGTGGCCTTCTCCATTTTGGTAACGATACGCTGGCGCTGGATCTTCTCCTGATGGCTGGCGGTGCAGTCACTGCGATTCCGTTGCTCTGGTTTGCCGCCGCGGTGAAGCGCCTCCGCCTGGTGACGATCGGCTTGCTGCAATACATCGCTCCTACCATCCAGGTGATTCTTGCCGTTCTGGTATACGGAGAGCCCTTCGCCTTCGAGCGAAAAGTTGCCTTCACACTGATCTGGGTGGCCATCCTCCTGTACAGCGGGGACAATTTACGCCGACAGTCTGCTCGAAGTTCACAAGCGGCCTGACGACTCGTGGGGTTGTTCGTTGCAATGTTAAACAACTCTTGTGAGCAATTCCGAGCTCAAATGCATGTGTGGCGCGGCGATCTCATTCTATGTGAGAGAAAGAGCCCGAAGTTGAAAACTTCGACCACCTGCTTCCGTCCCTGTCACTGCGCTGCAGTGTCATTTCACTGGTCAGGATGGAGGCGGTGCAGTGCTCGTCTCCGGAACGGCGGGCGGAGGCTCTCCCGCGCCAGGCGGAGCCTCTGACTGCGGAGCAGGCGATTCGCTCCCCTCACCCGGGCGAGCGCTCGGGTCGGCAGCGGGCTGCACGGGCTCTGACTCCTTGGCCTGGTAGTAGGGACGCTGGAGGTAGAAAGGAAGCTTGCTCACGGCGACGCTGCCACCGCTGCAATCGCGGTCTGGTTCGGTGCCAGCCACAAAAGCCTCTTCGATCACTTTTCCACATGGACCCGAGCCACGGCGCCCACTCGACAGATCCATCGGAACGATGACAATGCCCGGCGGCACGTCGAATTTTTCCTTGATCGGACCGCGGAGATTCTGCGCGTTGATGCGGGTGAAGAAATCACTCCAGATCGGCAGGGCGATGTCGGCTCCGGTCGCGCCACTTCCTAGAGACCGCGAAGGATCGTCGTAGCCCACCCAGACCCCGACGGTGAGGTCGGGTCCGTACCCGACAAACCAGGCATCGGTGAAACCATTGGTGGTGCCTGTCTTCCCGGCCAGTGCACCAGGCAGGAGATGGGCTTCGTAGGCAGTCCCTCTGTCGATCGTTCCCTGCAACACGTGCGTCATCAGATAGGCAGTCTGTGCGCTCGTGGCTTCTGAGAGTTCTGGATAATTCTCCTCCACTACTTTCTGAGTGGAATCTGTAATCCTTCGAATCAGACGTGGCTTGGTATAGACGCCCTGATTCGCGAAGACGTTGTAGGCGGCCGTCATCTCAATCGGAGACGCTCCACCGGCTCCAAGCGCCAGCGAAGGATACTTTGGAAGTGGCGAGGTGATTCCGCAACGTCTAGCGAGATCGATCACGCTGCTTCCGCCGACCATCTGGTACGCCTTCACGGCCGGAACATTGATCGACAGCTCCAGCGCCCGCTGAATCGTGACGATTCCTGCGTAGCGACCGTAGTAGTTTCGCGGCGCGTACGTCTGGTTTCCCACCTGAATGGCGATCGGCGAATCGAAGAGCGTGTCTGCCGGAGTCATTCCTTTCTCGAAGGCAGCTCCGTAGACGAAGGGCTTGAAAATCGAGCCGGTCTGGCGCTGCGCCTGAATGGCTCGGTTGTACTTCGAAAGTTTGTAGTCGTATCCGCCCACCAGCGCCCGTGCTTCACCACTCTTCACATCCATCACCACGAGCGCACCCTGCACCTGTGGGATCTGCTCGAGACTCCAGCGCTTCTCGCCTGTCTTCGCATCGATCGTGTAGGAAATGGAGATCAGATCGCCCTGCTTCAGGAACCCGACCAGAGATTTTCTGCGTGTCCAGCTCCAGGCTGACGGATTCAGCTGGATCGTCTCGGTGCCCGACCGAACTTCCACTTCCTTCGATGTGACTTCGTTCACTACGGCCGGGCGCAAAACATCAGCTTCCGGCGGAGTCTCCCAGAGCGGATCTTTGTAGCTCGACAGTTCGACGCCTTCCTTCAGGAGATTCCTGGCAGGCCTGCGCAATCCCCGGCGGCGGTCGAACCGCCGCAAACCCGCTTGGAGGGCCTTCTCCGCAGCGACCTGCATCTTCAGATCAAGCGTCGTCCAGACGGAAAGACCGCTCTGATAAAGATTCTCCGCTCCGTAATTCTTTTCGAGATGCTGGCGCACAGCCTCTGAGAAGTAAGCACCGACATCCGGCGTCTCATCTTTGAACGTTCCCAGAATTAGGGGAGTCAGGCGCGCCTGCTGATACTGCTCGCTGGTGATGAACTTCCGATCGAGCATTCTGCGAAGGACATGATTGCGACGGGTGATCGTGTTGGCCGGCCGGTTATACGGTGAGTAAAAAGCAGGAAGCCGGATGATCCCGGCCAGCACCGATGCCTCGGGTACGGTCAGGTCTTTGGCATGTTTTCCAAAGAAGAGACGCGACGCGGCTTCGACACCGTAGGCGCCATGGCCGAAGTAGACCTGGTTGGCGTACATCTCGAAGATCTGGTCTTTCGTGAAGTTCTTTTCGATCTCCACGGCGAGGAATATCTCGTTGAACTTACGGCGGAAGCTTTTCTCCGGAGTAAGGAAGAGCTGCTTGGCAAGCTGCTGTGTCAGTGTCGAAGCGCCTTCTACTTTCTTCCGGGCGATGAGATCCTTGATTCCAGCACGCAGGATCGCCTTCGGATCCACTCCTCCATGGCGGAAGAAGTTCGAATCCTCGGTCGAGATGATGGCCTGGATCAACGCTGGCGCCATTTCCCTCTTCGGTATGACGATGCGCCGCTGAATCGCATACTCGCTGAATACTTTCCCGTCGCGGGTGTAGAGCCGGGTGATGACGTTCGGGCGAAAGTCATCGAGCTTCGAGACCATCGGAATTCGAATCAGCCGAGCGAAAAGAAATCCGCTGGGGATGCCCAAAGCGAGAGCCACGAAAAGCGGCAGCAGTCTGGACTTTCGGCGTGAGCTCTTCGGCCTGGGTACGTTTTCTGGTGGATCGGTTCGGGGAGGTACTGTCGAACTCTCGATGTCGGTCACGGCCTCAGTGTAAAGAAGAATGCCTCAGAATTGAATGCAACCACGAAATGAGCCAGGGCGGTCGTCAACCCGGCGGTACTCGAAACGAATTTCGGTTCAAATCAGGGGGCGCGCAGG
>JBKJUK010000339.1:0-10591 GCA_046590705.1 Thermoanaerobaculia bacterium | reverse complement strand
GGCCGCACCGATGGCGGCGTTGGCGACCAATGTGTACGACTGGGGGGTGGTGGTGGTCACCTTGCTGCCTTTCACGATCACCCGGTACTGGCCCGCCAGCGGGCTGGCGACATCAATCTGTTCAGTTACGTCGACCTTGTTGACACCTCGGGTCGCAGCATCGGCCGGAAGATCCTTGTTCAGGACCCACGGACTGAGTTCTGCTCCGGTCGGATCGATGATCGACAGATCGAGATCGTTGATGATCACTTTCTCTGGGTAAGGAGAATTCTCGGGGTCGAACCAGGTGAGTGTGACGCGCAGCGGACGGCCGGCAACTGCGGTGACCGGGTACTCGTCTGCAGCGGCCTGGGTGATGTCGTCCTGCCGAATGTTGTCACCTTTGCCCGCATCACTTCTCATCAAATCCGCTGACGCTTTTGCGTTCACGAGTCCGAAGCCGAAGGTGTAGTCGGGGCCGGGCAGCCCAAGATCCTCAGCTCCTGAGATCAGCAAGGCCTTGAGCAGTTCCGGAGATGGATCGCGTCCCACGAGTTTGCGCCACTGCTCGGTGAGCAGCGCGGCGATCCCGGTAACGACCGGCGCGGCCATCGAGGTCCCACTGATCGAACCGTAGCTGTTTCCAGGGATCGACGAAAGCTGACTGACCCCTTTGGCCACGAGATCCGGTTTCACGCGTCCGTCTTTCGAAGGTCCTCGCGAGCTGAACGAAGCGATATTCTTTCCCACGCTCACAGCTCCGACCGCCAGCACGTTCTTTGCGCTCCCTAGTGTGTTGCTGGTGTCGAAGGGTCCGTCGGCGGGATGTTTCACTTTCTCGCAGACTTTGCAGTTGACCGGGCAATCCGTGCCGCTTCCGTTGGTCGAGTAGCAGAAGGCCGTTTCGTCTTTTGGATTCTCATCGACGTGATAGTGAAGAAACGGGGCCGAGGTCGGGCCAGTGTCGTTGTTGTCATTTCCCTGCGAGTAGACAATCAACGTTCCCGTGCTTCGCGAGACCGCGTCCAGACCAGCGGTGCCGAAGTCGTAGGCCCCGAAGTACTCCTGGGTGTCGACGTGCCACTCCCAGTTAAGGCCGCGATTCGAATTGAACTGCCACCCGAGAACGAACCCCCAGGAGTTGTTGTCGGACCGAATGGCGAATTTAGGGAAGGCGCTCCTCTTCGACTCGAGAAAGCCATACCCTGCACCGACGGTGTACTGCTCGATCTTCACGGCCGGAGCCATACCCTTCGCTGAAGTATTCAGACCCGATGCGCCGACAGTGCCGGCGACATGGGTAGGATGTTGTTCGGTAGAGGTCGCGTCGTGAGTCGTGAGCCGTCCACCGAACTCCTTGTGGGCAGCGTCTGCGTTGCCGATGTCGAACACTGAGACGGTCACGCCCGCTCCGCTCAGGCCGTACGGAGCTTCATACAGTGGTGTCACGAAGGAAAGCGTTGCAGCAGTAGAATTCTCGACACCGATTCTGAAACGGCTGGCGCCAATCTGCTGCACTTCATGCTCCGCTGCAATCTTCGAGAGGCTGCCGGCGGGAACCCAGGCGCTGATCCGTTTCGGGAGCTGGAAATCTGTCTGCAGTGGACTGGCGATCTGCGCACCATGTTTGGAGAGCATCAGTCGTGCGCGCTGAAAGTCGACGTCGCGGTGAAAAATGATCTCGACGGGAACGTTTGCGCGCATAGAGCGAGCAGCGCGGAGGGCCGAGGCGTGAACCTTTTGTTCGGGGTCGAACTCTGATGCGGATGCGATCGAGGGCTGGGCGAGAATCTCGCTAAGGGGTCGAGCGGATCGCAGCACGTAGGAAAGCCCGCCGTTCTCACTTACCACACTGACTCCCGCCGCGCTCAGCTCGCTGCGATCGACAGCTGGAAGCGGACGCTCCGCTTCCACTTTCAGGTAGCGGCCCGCAAGGGTCTTTACTCGATCACTGTCGCTGGAAAACTGCGCACTCGAAGATGAGGCGAACGCGGCCGCGATCGTGACCATCAAGAGGAATCTGCTTTTCATCAGAGAACCTTCACTCGAACTCAATTTTGTTTGCCAGGCCCAGCTGCACTAGACGTTTCATCAGTGATCGATGCCGATTGGCTGATGAGTGTACGTTCGGTCGGCGCTACTGGTTGGAAACAGCAGGGGTGTTGGATTATTCGAGCAGGGGACCTCAGGAGACAATAGTCAGTAGAAAGAAGCTGGGAACTGGTAGCAACTGTCGCGACCAGTGTGAATCGCGAATCGCATCACCTTCTTACTTCATCGTTCTGCGTTCCGAGTTCTGTGTTCATCAGAAGTGTCAGCACGGAGTGGCGATCTCGGCAAGAACGGTGCGCCGCTCAGTGGGCAGTTCGATCGTGAAAACCGTCCCTTTTCCGAGTTCGGATTGAACAGTGATGGTGCCTCCATGCATGCGCATGATTTCGCGAGTGATGAACAGCCCCAGCCCAGTGCCTTTCACCTGGCGACCGTCTTCTTCCACGCGGTAGAAGCGGTCAAAGACCAGCGGAAGTTTCTCGGGCGCGATCCCGATTCCCTCGTCGCGCACCGACAGTCGGACCCGCGTCAGATCAACGCTGAGGTCAACATCGATTTTCGTGTCTGGGCTCTGCGAGTACTTCACTGCATTCGAGATCAGATTCTCAACAACCTGAGTCAGTCGCACGGGGTCGGCGTGAATCGTAGGAATCGGCTCCTGCACATCGAGACTGATGGGCTGCTTAGCCGTGCCGGAGTATCGATGCACGATCTCGCGCACGATCGCTGGAAAATCGGTCTCTTCCATGATCACCGAAAAGTGACCGGCTGTCATTTTCGAAGCGTCGAGCAGGTCTTCAGTGAGACGCAAAATGCGACGCGCCTCACTCTTGATGACGCCAACGGCTTCGACCGCGCTCGATAGCTCTGCCTCGCGTGCTGAAAGTTCGACGAGTTCGGCATAGCCACGGATGGATGTCAGCGGATTCTTGATCTCATGCGTGACCAGGGAGAGAAACTCATCACGCTCAGTCCTGGCCTTCTGTTCACTCTCGAACAGCTGGGCGTTTCTGACTGCAATGGCCGCCTGGTTGGCCATGGTCTGCAGCAGACGCAGCTGCGAAGGGCCGTAGACATCCGGCTGAAAGCTCTGCACCGACAGCGCCCCAATGACTCTCTCACCGAACTTCATCGGCGCGACGACGATCGAACGTGGTCGTTTCGGTCCACGCAGAGTGTCGTCTTCCACGATCTGCTCCGTGCGTTCATCCTGTTCGTAGTGAATGAGCTCTCCGGTCGCGATGGCCTTCCCTGTCAGACCGGCTCCCTTCGGGATGCTGCGCTGTGTGATCTCGTCTCCGCCACCCGACATGAAAACGATTTGAACTTCAGGGCTCTCTTTCTCCCCGATGGCGATGAAGAAACCGTCCCATGCAAGCACTTTGCGACTTTCCCGCGCGATGATCTTGAACAGGCTCGACAGTTCGAGAGTCGCATTGATCAAATTCCCGATTCGATTGATGGCCTTCAGGTCGTCGTTGCCTTTCCGTAGATCGACGTTCAGACGCAGAATGAGGGCAATTCCTGCCAACACCAGAAAAACCAGGATCGACGAGCTCGAATATCCGAGAGAGCGTGCAAGCACTGTGAGGACGATGGCGAAAGGGAGCGTGGTGGCCACGCTGACTAGAAGCCATCGAGTGCTTCGCGGCCAGAGGTGAGTCCGCAGGTCAGAAAAACCGGAACGTGACAGAACCAGAATGCTCGTGAGCAGAGTGCTCGCCAGAACATATGTCGCGGCAAAAATCAGAAGCGACTCGATCTGATTCGTCCGGATCGGGGTCGAGAACGTGGCCGTTCCCAGAACGATCCTGACCGCCAGTGTGCCCGCGAGAATGGAGAGCACGTTCTGGCCGATGTTGAAGAGTGCGTAGAGGGGGGTCTGCGTACTCCTCCGTCTAAGTTTCTGCACGTAAAAGACAATCAGTCTGGCCGTGGCATCGAGCGCCGCAGCGGCAAGCCCTCCACCCACGAGAAGGTACGCGAAGAGAAAGGCCGGCGAGATCGAAAAATATGAGCCGGGACCGACTCGCACCAGGAGAAAGATCTCCGCCACGATGATGGCCACGGCGAAGATCAAAAAATGTCGAGAGTTGATCTGCGGAGGAGTAAGCGAGGCCAGAATTCCAAGCAGGCCGAATCCAGCGAGTCCGGCAATCCAGCGAAAGGCGACCGCCAGGGGTGGCATGTCGGCAACCAGAGTACGCCGGCCAAGAACAGTCGATTCTCCGATGTCACTCTGCTGCGTCATTCTCTAGTCCGCATCTCTTCCATAGGAACATCTGCACGTTCAACTGCTTTGACGTTCGGTGGAAGGGTTAGGTTCCCCGTCGTGCGCTTCTCGATGTGATGAACTGGTTCCTCCGATCAATGACGAACAGAGGCGTTGAAGGAAGCGGAAAACCCCGGCTGCTTCCCGAAGGACACAACAGAGTGGTGCCCGAGGCCGGAATCGAACCGGCACACCCCGAAGGATGGCAGATTTTGAGTCTGCTGCGTCTACCAATTCCGCCACTCGGGCAGACGCTGGAGTATAGCAGGGGATCGAGATACTCAGACCTGGAGCTCAGTCCTGCGATGTGCGCGTTGACTCATGAAAGCCGGGGGGAGCGGGCGGCCGCAAGCCGCCCCTACACGGTGTAGCATCGATGGAGAGCCCGGGGAATGATCGATGCAGTCGCTAATCTCCCGCGTCAGATTTGCGACGCGAAGCGCAGCAGTTCGTCCTCCGTCAGGACCGTTCGCGACTTCTTTGCTTCGCTGAAAATCCTTGCGGCTGTACTTTCATCGAGCGGAAAGCCGCGGCTTGCGAGCCAGTGCAGGATGTTGGACATTCCTGACATCGGCCCGACTTCAATGATCTGTTCGAGTCCGAAGTGGGCTGCTGGAATCGCTGAGAAGAGCCGATCACCGAGATCGGCGCGCCCGAGTGTGCTGGCCTTCACGAGTGCAGAGGCGTGCACACCACTCCCCGTTCTGAATGCATCGGCACCAAACACAGGATACGAAGCTGGAATCTCGACTCCAGTAGCCTCGGAGACAAAGCGCACGTAATCGCCGAGCAACAGAAGATCCGATTCGAGCCAGCCCAGCAGATGCAGATTGACCAGTAGAAGATCGAGTGATGTGTTCCCTACCCTCTCCCCGATCCCCAGCGCGCAGCCGTGGACCCGATCCACACCAGCTTCGATCGCTGCGATGGAGTTGATGAGTGAAAGACCACGATCAGAGTGCGCGTGCCAGTCAATTCGCACTGCAGGATTCAAACGGTCAATCAGCGCACGCACGAATTCGATGACGTTGCGCGTTCCCCACGGCGTGGCGTGGCCAACGGTGTCACAGACGCAGACGCCCGACGCGCCGGCGTGAACGGCCGCAGTGAAGAGGCTCTCGAGCTGAGCGGGACTGGTTCTGGTCGAGTCCTCTGTAACGAACATCACCGGCAGATTTTCGGAGACTGCGAAGGCTACGGATTCGCTGGTACGTCGAACGAGTTCGTCGTCGCTGTTTCCTTCGGCGAATTTCCGAATCGGAGAGGAAGCCAGAAAAAGGCCGACCTCGATGGCGATGCCTGTGCGCTGCGAGATCCCGGCGATTGTGCGGATGTCCTCGAGTCTGGTCCTGGACGCACAGGTGGGTTGGATCTTGAGGCGGCTGCCGACGATCTCCCGGGCCAGTACCTCGACTGCAGCGGATGTCGAGGGTCCGGCCGCCGGCAGCCCGATGTTCGCCGAGCGGATCCCGAGCTGACTGATGAAATGAAGAATGCGTACCTTCTGATCAATGTCCGGATCGCGAACCGAGGGGCACTGAAGACCATCCCGAAGCGTCTCGTCACTCAGAGCAACCGGGCGAGAGGGTGCCACAGGCTGTGCGCCGTTTACATTCCAGTCGTAGATCAGCGGTGAGGGCATTTTTATGGCAGTAGTCAGTAGTGCAGTAGTCAGCAGCCAGTAGGTCAGTAGCCAGGATCTGGGGTCGGTACGCAGTAAGTGTCCTGAGGGCAAGAGTGGCCGAAGTTTTCAACTTCGGGTTTCTTTCACGTTGGGAAACAGGTCGGCGTTGCTTCTATTTTCCTTTGAAATCCGCTGGTCTTTTTTCGAGGAATGCTTTCGTTCCTTCGCGCATGTCTTCGGTTGCGCAGAGCGTGCCGAATAGAGTTGCTTCGAGATAGAGGCCTTCGTCGAGGGGCATGTCGCTTCCGCTGTTCACCGCTTCGATGGCAGCTCGTATGGCCAGCGGTCCTTTCGAGGCCATCTTTCGAGCCATCTCTTCCGACTTTTCGATCAGTTCGGCAGGGGGAACGACCTTATTCACGAGTCCGATCTTCTCCGCTTCCTCGGCTCCGATTCGATCGCCCGTGCAGATCAACTCGAGAGCTTTTCCTTTTCCCAGAAGCCTGACCATCCGCTGCGTTCCGCCATATCCTGGAATCACGCCGAGTGAAACCTCCGGGAGGCCGAGCTGTGCGTTTTCGGAGGCGATACGAATGTGACACGCCAGGGCAACCTCACAACCTCCGCCGAGAGCGAATCCATTGATCGCTGCGATGACTGGTTTCGGAAATTGCTCGATCTGCGAGAGCACGGCTTGTCCCCGTTCGGCGAATTTCTTTCCAACCACCGCATCGAGCGAGGCCAGCTCGTTGATATCCGCTCCTGCAATGAACGCTTTTTCGCCACCGCCTGTAAGGATCACGGCCCGGACACTCTCATCTCCCCTGGCCTCGAGAAACACCGAGGAAAGTTCATCCATGGTCCGGGCGTTCAGAGCGTTCAGGACCTTTGGCCTGTCGACGGTGACAATCAGAATGCCGTCACGTTGTTCGACTTTGAGATTTTCGAGATTCTCGTACGACATGCACTCCCCTTCGCTTATCAGATTCGCAGCGAGCGCATTGTACTAGCGCACGTGGCGGCGTTTCCCGTTCGTTTCGTTGCGCGGACACGGGATAGCGTAGAGGCGCGCAGCAGCGCGCAGGCTGCCCTGTGTTCGAGCGCACTCAGGAAGCGTTGGTCTCGTCGCCCGCTGCAGCGCGATTCGCTTCCTGCTCGGCGAGCACCTTGCGGGCGTTCTCGATCAGCACGTGAATGTCGAAAGGCTTTGACACAACCCGTCCAACCATGTCCTCGCCGTAGACTTCATCTGCGATCTTATTGAAAGCCGTCATGACGATGACCGTTTTCAGGGCCTGGGGTTCGTGGGTCCGCAGGTAGCGGAGCACTCCAAGTCCGTCCAGGCGAGGCATCATCAGGTCGAGGAACACCAGATCGTACTGATTAGCCCGGATTTTCTCGAGGGCATCGACACCATCTTTCGCGCTGTCGACAAGGAGCTGTTCTCGCTGAAGGATCTTGGTGAGCATGAGCCGGATCGAGACGTCATCATCGACAACCAACGCACGACGCTGCTGTTGTGGTTCTGTCACATCATTCATCCGCCGCCCACCCGGGCCTCTCATAGCAAAAGCGTTGCCGTTGCAGGTTTTGCAGGCCGTCACGACTTAAAACACCCAATTTAGGTATCGGTCGCGACGCAGTGTTTCTAGTGAATGCAGAACGCAGAAAGTGAGCACAGGAAATACTGCCTGTGATTCCCTACACCGACCTCGTATGGGGCGAGCGCTAACAACCCATATTTCAATCTTGTGATGAACTAAGAGAAGAGACATGTGTGGCACAGGCAATCCTGCCTGTGACGCGCTGAGCTGAATTTTGGGCCATTCGTTCGATGAGCGAACCCGGGTAGCGGACGCGCTGCTGCGCGTCCGCTACCCGGCCCGCGCGTCACAATAGGTCTCAGTGGCGACCGTTTTCTTACTTCATCGTTCTGCGTTCTGCGTTCTACGTTCATCAGCTCCATTCCGGAAGAATGGCTGTAGCAGCAGGGCGAAAAGAATCACCGCCAGGCAGCCGATCACGTTGTACCAGAGGAACGAAATCTTCGTAAACATGAAGCAGTACACGACGATTACCTGACCGGCCAGTGCCCCCGCGAACGCCGCGTTGCCGCCGACTCTGGATATATAAAATGCCAGCAGGAAGATGCCCAGAATCGTTCCGTAGAATAGTGATCCCAATATGTTCACCGCCTCGATGAGCGACCCCAGTCGGTCTGCATACAGTGCGAAAGCCACCGCGAAGGCTCCCCAGAAGATGGTGGCGAGTTTCGAGGCGTTCACGTAATGCTTCTCGCTGGCATCCTTCACCACATTCCGTTTGTACACATCGACGATGGTTGTCGAGGCCAGCGCATTGAGTCCGGAGGCCGTCGAACCCATCGAAGCGGCGAAAATCGCCGCCATCACCAGACCGACCAGTCCTGCCGGAAGAAAACGGATCACAAAGGTGAGAAAGACGTAATTAGTGTCGTTCGCCTCCATGGCCGGGTTGTTTCTTTTCAGGACTTCGATTCCCTTCTTTCGAATCTCAGTGACCTGCAGCTGTCTAGCGTCGAGTTCCGCCTCGGCCGCTGCAACCTGAGTATCTGAGCCGCCGCGCACTGCCGTGATCAGCGTACGTACCGACTGCGTCTTCGATGCTGCGGCCTGCTGGTGATCTTTCTCGAGTTGCTGATACTCCGCAGCGAGTCCACCTCTCCTTACCGCGTCGGTCTCGACGGAGTTGAAGAACATCGGCGGCGTGACGAACTGATAGAAAACGAAGACCATGGCGCCGACGAAGAGAATGAAGAACTGCATCGGGACTTTCACCAGTCCGTTGAACAGAAGTCCGAGGCGACTCTGAGCGATGGTCTCGCCCGTCAGATAGCGCTGCACCTGCGATTGATCGGTCCCGAAGTAGGAGAGCGCAACAAACAGTCCGCCAATCAGTCCAGACCAGAAGTTGTAGCGATTATTCAGATCGAAGCTGAAGTCGATAGCGTTCAGCTTCCCCATCTTTCCCGCTACATGCAGTGCGTCGACGAGGCCGACATCAGCCGGAAGTGACGAGACCACCACCACCAGCGCAATGGCCATCCCGATGAGGATGATCAGCATCTGATGAAAGTTAGTCCAGGAGACGGCTTTCGTACCGCCCGAAGCGGTATAAATGATCACCAGAACGCCGATTACAAGCGTCGTCAGACTGACGTTCCATCCAAGTAACACGGAGATGATGAGCGCCGGAGCGTAAATGGTGATGCCGGTGGAAAGTCCGCGCTGCACAAGGAAGAGAAATGCGGCCAGCGATCTCGTTTTCAGGTCGAAGCGACCCTCCAGATATTCGTAGGCCGTGTAGACCTTCAGTCGGTGGTAGATCGGGACTGCAGTGATCGAAAGGATGACCATGGCGATCGGCAGTCCCAGGTAGAACTGAACGAAGCGCATACCATCGGTGTAGGCCTGGCCGGGCGTGGAGAGAAACGTAATGGCGCTGGCCTGCGTGGCCATGATCGAGAAAGCAACTGTGTACCAGCGCATCTCGCGATTGGCGAGCAGATACCCATCGAGATCGCGCATCTTCCGGCCCTTCCAGACGCCGTAAAGTACGATGAAGAGCAGCGACGCCGCGAGGACGATCCAGTCGATTCCGCTCAAGCGAAGGCTCTGGTGAACAGATAAAAAGCCGCGATGAGAAGCACCAGGGTAATCAGAACGCCCGCGTAAAGATTGCGCCAGCTGCCGCCGATTGGCGGAGGCACCTCAACTTGATGATCAGCTTCCGGTTCGATCATTTTGCAGAGACCAGATTCGCGAAAAGTCGATACGCTCCAGGCACTCCCGCCGGAAGCTGCCGGAAGAAGGCATAGCCGGTGTAGATGAAGAGACCCTTTCCGTAGCGAGCAACCAGCAACCCGCCTTTACGACTCTCTTCTCCCGGATCGTTACTGGCGAGCAGCGGAGTGAATTTCGGATCCCACTCACTCGCGAAGTAGAGTCCCCGCTCCTGCACCCAACCTGCAAAATCCTTCTCGGTGATCCGGTTGGGCTTCGACAGCAGCGGATGGTCAGGTGCGATCAGGGTCACCGGGGCCTCTTCGACCGTGACTCGATCACGCGAGACTTTCAGCGGCAACGGCGCAAAGCCTGGAAAGAGCGTGTCGTCGGCGGTGTTGTACTGCACCACCATCGTTCCACCGTTCTCAACGTAGGAGTGAAGCCTCGAGGCCGACTGCTTCAAACCTTCGCGGGAGTTGTAGGCACGCACGCCGACAACGATCGAGTCGTATGCAGTCAGGTTGCCGCTGGCAAGTTCCTCATCGCTGATCATGGACACCGTGTAGCCGATCTGTCTGAGCGCCTCGGGAACTTCATCACCCGGGCCCAACACGTAGCCAATTCGCTGACCTGTGCGTTTGATGTCGGCCCGCACCAGCTTCGTCTCAGCAAGAGAAAACAGCGTCTGCAGGGGTATGTGATCGTAGGCGATCGAGATCAAACCTCTGCCGAATACCGTCTCTCCAACCTCCATCACCGCAGAGAGTGATCCGCTCGATTCGCCTGCCGATGGGGTGATCAGAAACTCTGCCGTAGCCCGCTCTCCTTTCTTCTGCAGACTGACAGCGACGGACTTTGGCGTCAGCGTCCAGCCTTCAGGCACCTTGGGTCTGATTCGGC
>JBKJUK010000212.1:0-15328 GCA_046590705.1 Thermoanaerobaculia bacterium | reverse complement strand
GAGCAATGTCCGCCCTCAGAGGGCCGGAGGCCCGGCATCGCTGAAGCCACGGCCGTGAGGCCGTGGATGTAGCGCACCCGACATCCCTCGGAGCCCCGGCGGGGCGGCATCGATTCGAACGGGATCGAGTAGATCGTCGACGTTACGCCAACGTTGGACCGATGCGTACGAATTGTGGTTCGTACCGAAGGGCGGGAAATCGCGATGCCGCCGCTCCGCGGCTCAGAAGCAGGCGCAGAGCGCGTGTTCCACGGCCTCACGGCCGTGGCTAAAGCGATGCCGGGCCTCCGGCCCTGTGAGGCCAACGCATGTGGCGTGCGATGAAGACGAGCAGCGAACGCGCAATGGCATCCCGAGCCCGCGATCGTCGCTGCGCGCCTGTTTTACATGAATGAACCGCCTCGTTCCCTTGGAGGAGGTTCAGAAGCGGCGGGACGGGTGGATGCGAGGGATCTGCGCACAGGGACCGCGCTGTAAATGCTGATCGCGAACCCTTCGCGTAGATTTCTCAGTCGCACTCGTAGTCCTGTGCACGAGCGAGTTCGGCGTGCTGCTTCGGAATGACGTGGCGCAAAGAACGAATCTCTCTTCGAGCCATGGGCGCCTGAGCTCGCAGTATCCGGGAGCTGTTGGTGGCGTCACCTTTGCTCTTGAGCGTGGCCTGGTCTGCAAGAGATTACGCCACAGACTTCTGGCCGGTGTAAGGTGCGGGCTCACACCCAAGGAGATTGAATGGCTGCAAGAGTCCTGGTAATCGATGACGAGACTTCCATCCGTGAAGCAATCCGGATGACGCTCGAGTACGAGGGCTACAAAGTCGATGAGGCCAGATCAGGACAGGATGGTATCGACAAGGCCACTCGGATTCCGTACGACTGCGTGCTGCTGGACATCAAGATGCCCGTTCTCGACGGACTCGAAGTTCTCGAGAACTTTCGAACGCTGAAGATGCGCAGCCCGGTGATCATGGTCTCCGGACATGGCGACGTGCACACGGCCGTGGAGTGCACCAAGCTCGGTGCATTCGATTTCCTCGAGAAACCGCTCAACCGTGATCGTCTGCTTCTCGCTGTCAGAAACGCCATTCGACAGGGGCAGCTCGAAGAGGAGAATTCCGAGTATCGCGAGCGCGATGAGAAGATTTACCAGATCGTCGGCGAATCGGAGCCCGTCAAGGCTCTGCGCGCGCAGATCGAGCGATCTGCTCCCACCAAGGCAACGGTTCTGATCCAGGGTGAATCAGGAACGGGCAAAGAACTCGTGGCCCGTGAGATTCATCGTCTTTCGTCTCGGAAACAGATGCCCTTCGTGCAGGTCAACTGTGCGGCGATTCCTGAGGAGTTGATCGAATCCGAGCTCTTCGGTCATGAGAAGGGTTCCTTCACAGGCGCGGTCAAAAAACAGACCGGCAAGTTCGTCGCAGCAGATGGCGGAACGATCTTTCTCGATGAGATCGGCGACATGTCGTTGCGGACGCAGGCCAAGGTGCTGCGAGTACTTCAGGAAGGCGAGGTCGAGCCGGTCGGTTCCGCCAGCGTGGTGAACGTCGACGTTCGCGTGATCGCTGCCACGAACAAGGAACTCGCGGAGGAGATTCGCAACAATCGTTTTCGCGAGGATCTTTATTACCGTTTGAACGTGATTCCGATTCGAACCCCCGCACTGCGTGAGCGGAAGGACGACATCGGACTGATCGCGGAACATTTCGCTTCGATGTTCGCACTCGAGCACAACGTGAAACCGAAAGCCTTCACGAATGCTGCACGCAAGGCGCTTCAGGATGCGAGGTGGCGGGGGAATGTGAGGGAGCTTCGCAATCTGGTGGAACGCATCGTGATCATGTCCCCATCCGAGAATGTCGATATCACCGACCTTCCCGCGGAGTTCTTTCGAGCTCCTGAAGAGATCATCGCCGGATCGATGAAAATGGCCACGCTGCAGGACTTCAAGGATGAAGCCGAGAAAGGTTTCATTCTCGCCAAGCTTCGTGAGAACGGCTGGAATGTCTCCAGAACCGCAGAGTCGATCGACACGCCGCGCTCCAATCTCTACAAGAAAATCGAGCAGTACAACATCAAACGGGAAGGGATCGGCGCGCAATCTGATGGCACCGAACAGTAGAGTTGGGGACTCCCGCCCCGTAGCAGTGTTCGACAGCGGTGTGGGCGGACTCACAGTGATGCGGGAGATTGCCCGCGTCGCTCCGCATGAGTCGCTGATCTATCTGGGGGATTGCGCGCGCGTGCCCTATGGGACGAAGTCGCCGGCAGTGGTCGAGCGCTACGCAATCGAAGCCGCAGACTTTCTCTTGCGTCGTGACATCAAGATGCTGGTGGTCGCGTGCAACACAGCCACTGCGGCGGCCTTGCCGCAACTGCAGGCTCGCCTGTCCATTCCAGTCATTGGTGTCGTAGAGCCTGGCGCGCGGGCAGCAGTAGCGGCGACCCGCGGCTCTGTGGGTGTGATTGCCACCGAAGGCACGGTGCGTTCAGGAGCCTACACGCGCGCCATACATCGGCTCGACCCGTCGCTTCGCGTGATTGAAGCAGCCTGTCCTCTCTTCGTTCCCCTTGCCGAAGAGGGCTGGGCCAACACGCGGGTTTCTCGCGAAGTTGCGGAGTCGTATCTGCGCCCACTCCTCGACGAAGGAATCGACACGCTGGTCCTGGGATGTACGCATTACCCGTTGCTGCGCAGCACCATCGCGCAGGTCTGTGGGGAGGATGTCTCGATCGTGGATTCCGCCGAGACTACTGCCATGAGCGTGGTCGAACTGCTCAGCAGCAGCACGGCCGAACGACAGGATCGGACCGCGCCGTTTCGTCAGTTCCTCGTGACCGACGCGGCGGAGCGTTTCCGGAGAATCGCTGGAGAATTTCTCGAGTCAGAAGTCGAAGCTCTCGATCTTGTAGACCTTTCCGCGACCTGACAATTCACTGCAGTCTCCTGGCGTTTTGCAGCAGACCTTGTGAGAAATCGGGTGGTGATCCCGGCTAGTCTGGCCCCGCTGCCGGGACGCATCTCGTATGTGAAGGGCCCCGGCACCCCCAACGCGTTAACCTACGACAAGGTCTCCCTCGTAGGGGCGAACTGCGTTCGCCCGCTCCCCCGTCCGTGTTCGCGAAGTGCACCGGAGAGCGGACGCGCGCAACGCGCCCCTACACAATTCCTCGAGTAAGTTAGCGCGGAGGCCCGGGCCCGAACTCACACAACTTCGATCGCCTACTCGTATCGCATGGCATCGACGGCCTTCAGTCGCGCTGCGCGTGTGGACGGGATGAGAGTCGCCAGGAACGACACCATCACCGCGAACATCGCAATGACCAGCAGGTCACGCGGGCGGTTCAAAAATGGGATCGAGCTCACGAAGTAAACCTCGGCGATTTCTGGTCCAAACGAAACCAGCTCGAACTTCGTGAGAATGGAACAGAGCAGTACGCCAAGAAAGATTCCTATGGCTGTGCCTACGATTCCGACAAGAGTTCCGTACCAGACGAAAATCTGGCGGATCGTTCTTGCTTCGGCCCCCATCGAAATCAGCATCCCGATTTCCCGCCGCTTTTCATGTACGGTCATGATCAGGGTCGAAACGATGTTGAACGTCGAAACGAAGACGATCAGCCCGATCACAATGAATAGAACGAGCTGTTGCACCTGCAACATCGAGAAGAGTTGCCTGTTCATGGAGCGCCAGTCTGAAACCGCGAAGCCGAAGCCGAGAAGATTGTCGATCTTGCGCATTGCGAGATTCAGATCCGCATCCGGCTTCAGTTTCACTTCGAGAAGGTTCGGATCGGTCTTTTCAACAAGGCTGGCCGCCTCTGAAAGATCGAGGAACAGCCAGTGCGCGTCGAACTCGAAGAATCCGGTCTCGTAAACGTGATGAACCGGGAAGGTAGCGGTGCGAGGAAGAAACGAACCACTTTTCTCCGTCGGCACGGTCAGCAAGACTGAAGAGCCTTTCTGCACACCAAGCTTCTGCGCCAGATATTTTCCGAGACTGATCCCTGCGATGCCATCCGAATCTCTGAACGTGCCCGATGGGCCTACGATTTTACTCAGCATGGTGGCAGTGCGGGCTCGCTTGGCCTCGATGCCTTTGATCATCACCTGCTCGCCAGTGGAGAAGTTCTCCGATGAGACCAGGGCCTGCTGAAAGATGACCGGCGCCACGTCGAGCACTTCCGGGACAGCAGCGATTCGGCCGCGGGCACCGCTGAGCGGGCGTTCAGCCCCGCTGAGCGCGTAGACGTAGATCTCTGCGTTTCCTCCGAGAAGCTTCTTCTGCAGATCCTCGCGGTAGCCGGTCATGAGTCCCATCGAAACCACCAGCGCCATCACGCCGATGACCAGACCGAGTACGGAGACGATGCCTACCGCAGAGACGAGCTTGTCGGTGGGGCGGCGAAAGTATCGCCAGGCGATGCGGAGAGGAAGGTTCAACGAGTTCTCACCATCATGGTCGACTCTGCGCCGAGCATCCGGCCTTGTCGTTTCATCCCGATCTCACGACCGCGCTTTGACTTCGTCCACCAGAGCTGCGAATTCAGTGAAGATGTGGAAGGAGTCGTGTGGGCCGGGCGCTGATTCGGGATGGTATTGAATGGCGATCAGCGGGTGGCTTCTGTGTCGGAAGCCCTCGAGAGTTCCATCGTTCAAATTGATGTGGGTCTGTTCGATCTCGGACGCTGGGAGCGACTCTGCGTCCACTGCGAAACCGTGATTCTGCGCGGTAATCTCGATCTTTCCGCTGGAGATCTCCTGCACCGGATGGTTGCCGCCGCGATGGCCGAACTTCAGTTTGAAGGTTTTCCCGCCGAGGGCTATGCCCAGAAGCTGATGTCCGAGACAGATCCCGAGAAGAGGGACCCGGCCGATCAGTTTGCGTATGTTCTCCTGCGCGTAGGTCACCGGTTCCGGATCGCCGGGACCGTTCGAGAGGACCACGCCGTCGAAGCCGGCATTCAGGATCTCTTCGGCGTGGGTAGTGGCGGGATACACGATGATCTCCGAGCCGTCGGCAGCGAGGCGTCTGAGGATGTCGCGCTTCACGCCGAAATCGTAGACGGCGATGCGACGCTTCGGCTGTCCGCTGAACTTCTGATCGAGGGCGTAGGGTCGCAGTGCTGTGACTTTCTGCACCAGGTCAAGTCCGGACATCGAAGGCGCGTTCTTGATCTGACGCACGGCCTCGACATCGGAAAGGGTGCTGTCGGTGCTGATCATCCCGCGCATTGCGCCGGCCGACCGGATTTTTCGCGTCAGTGCGCGTGTGTCGAGCCCTGCAATGCCAGCCACGCCGTGCGTGTGAAGGTAGGACTCGAGAGAGACGCAGTCCGAGTTGAGTGAACCGGGCGGGGAGAGTTCGCGAACGGCCAGACCTGCCACCTGTGGCTTGTCGCTCTGCTCGGCAACCGGAGATGTTCCGTAGTTTCCCATGTGCGGGTAGGTCATCACCACGATTTGAAAGCGGTACGAGGGGTCCGTGCAGATTTCCTGGTAACCGGTCATCGAGGTGTTGAAGACGACCTCACCAATACTCGCCGCAACGGACCCGAACGCTTCACCGGTATAGACGGTACCGTCTTCGAGAATGAGTCGCGCAGGGATCATGGGCGCGCATTATAGTTGCGGTTTCGGGGTCGGCCCGCATTTGTCACGAGGTTCGCGTCACCAGAAGATCCGTCGGTAGCCAAAGTTTCTACTCTGGGTTTCGTGGTCCGGTAAAGAAACATCAGGTCGACTGGCAGCGATTGTGTGGCACAGGCAATCCTGCCTGTGACTGGATGCACTGAGTTCGGAGCTCTCGACTTCCGAACTGATCAGGCCGAGAACTACTGTCTCCCGTCACAGGCAGGATTGCCTGTGCCACACAAGCCCTGATTTTTTATAAAGATTGATCCACACGACTACCTGTGCGCCCATGCAGAGAGGAAAGACTACATAGGATCTGCCGGTGAACGGGGCGATGTGCTGTCCTCGTGCGCCGGTTCCGCAACTGCACCGGTGTCCACGCCAAATCGGCGAAGAAGGGCGAAGAGTCGAGGGAAGCGCGGCCCGAATTTCGTCGACAGCTTTCGAACGGTAGGATGCTTCGGGAAAAGCAGAACGGCCGCGAGTAACAAAAAGATCGTCTGCGGCACGACCGGAAGAATGAGCCCGATGATTCCCAGGATCAGAAAGAAGATCCCGAGGGAGAGGCGCACCAGCACAAGGACTCGTTCAGAAGCCGGGATCACGATGCTCCCCGAACGTAGTTTTCAACGTGGTGACGATCTCGCCGAGCGTAGCACTGCATCGAACGGCCTCGACGATGAGCGGCATGAGATTCTGCTCGGAGCGCGCCGCCTCATCGAGCTTCTGCAACGCGAATGTTCTTCGCGAAATCGCCTCGGCGTCGTCATCGCGGCTTTTCCTGAATTCCTGTAGTCGGTTCACCTGCTCGGGCTCGACCCATTCCGCGATCTTCAGGATCGGTAGCGGAATCGCCCCGCTTTCGGCGAACTGATTGACTCCGACCACGATGGCCTGCTTCTCTTCCAGCGCGCGCTGAGCAACGTACGCGGCGTCACCGATCTCGCTCTGCATGAAACCAGTCTCGATCGCGGCCAGTGCACCACCCATCGCCTCGATCCGTTCGATCAGAGCTTCCGCTTCGCGCTCGATGTCCAGAGTCAGGCTCTCCACGGCATATGAGCCTGCGAACGGATCTACGAAATCCGTCACGCCAGTCTCGTAAGCCAGCACCTGCTGCGTACGAAGCGCGATCCTGGCCGATTCCTCAGTAGGTAGAGCCAGCGCCTCATCGCGTGAGTTGGTGTGCAGCGATTGACAACCGCCGAACACTGCAGCCATGGCCTGGTAAGCGACACGAACCACATTGTTCTCCGGCTGCTGCGCAGTGAGAGTGGATCCGGCCGTCTGCGCATGAAAGCGCAACATCAGTGATTTCGGATCGGTAGGAGAGAACTCCTTTTTGATCAGTCGGGCCCATAGTTTTCGGGCAGCACGAAACTTCGCGATCTCCTCGAGGAAATTGTTGTGGGCGTTAAAGAAGAAGGAGATGCGAGGAGCGAATGAATCGATCTGCAGGCCGCGGGCGACAGCGCTTCGCACATACTGCAGTCCGTTGGCCAGAGTGAAAGCAACTTCCTGCACGGCCGTGGAACCAGCCTCCCGGATGTGGTAACCGGAGATCGAGATGGTGTTCCATCGCGGCACCTGCTGCGAGCAGAATTCGAACAGATCCGACACGAGGCGAAGCGAAGGCGCAGGCGGAAAGATGTACGTCCCGCGCGCTGCATATTCTTTCAGGATGTCGTTCTGGATCGTGCCGCCCAGTTTGTCCCACGCCACTCCCTGACGTTCCGCGACCACCAGCACCATGGCCAGCAGAATGGCCGCCGGAGCATTGATGGTCATCGAGACAGAGACCTTGTCGAGCGGAATCCCGGAGAGCAGCGTCTCCATGTCATCGATCGAGTCAATGGCCACACCAACTTTGCCGACCTCGCCTCGGGCCAGCTTATCGTCGGAATCGAGGCCGATCTGCGTCGGAAGATCGAACGCGACGGAAAGGCCGGTCGTGCCCCGTTCCAGCAGATATCGGTATCTCTCGTTTGATTCGGCTGCGGTAGAGAACCCGGCATACTGCCGCATCGTCCAGAACCTGCCGCGGTACATCGACTTCTGGACTCCGCGGGTGTACGGAAACGCGGCTGGTTGTCCGAGGTCATTGGAGGCGTCGAACTTTCTCTCCTGGAGGGAGGTCGCGTCATAGAGCGGGGAGACGATGATTCCGGAGGTCGTCTCGAACTTCTTGTCTGCGTCCGGTTTTTTCTCTTTGTCGGCCATGTTCCCCTCGATTCTATCTGAACGATGCCGTCAGCACTTCGAGACGGTCTGCATCTGTCGTGAGTAACGATGCCAACAGCCCATTTTGCGCGGGAGTACGATTTGTTCCGGAGAAGCGAACTGCGGTCCCGCCTCACATGCGCGACTGAAAGCGCGGACAGGCGGCTAGCCACCGCCGCATCAGACGGAGTGTGAGGAAGGCGGGTTAGGTAGAAGCGCGACAGGTTTTGGCTTTCCAGCCCGGAGGGCGGCATCGGTGTAGCCAAGGCCGTGAGGCCTGGGAAACAGGACCCGTCGACATTGTCTTGAGTCCCGGAGGGGCGGCATCGCGACGTTCACACTCTGTCAGGTCTAGTGCGGTCCGTTTGGACACAGGACTTCAAGCAGAACGGCTCCGGCTTCGGGAGAGCGGCGAAAGTGGCTGGGAGCATTGCGCATATAATTCGTTTCCTTGTCGAAGCAGAAAAGCATCACCGGCAGTCTCTCCTCAATGGTGCCCGGCGATCTATTGCAGTGGCTCAGCCTTGCGCAGAAGACCGGAACACTCTTCGTCACCTCGGCGGCGGTTCAGAAGAGAGTCTTTTTCAGGAACGGAAGAATCATCGCTTCGGCTTCCAACGATCCACGGGAATACCTCGGGCAGTTCCTGATGAGTTACGGGTTCATCTCCGAGGCCGAACTCAAGAAAGCCATGGAAGTGCAGGCGCAGACGCGCGTTCTGCTTGGAAAGATTCTCGTGAACATCAATGCCATCGGTGAGTCGGACCTGCTGCGCCTGATGCGATTGAAAGTGGAAGAAGAAATCTACGGCATCTTTCTCTGGAAAGATGGCGACTTCCACTTCGTAGACGACGAACTACCGGACATGGAGATGGTGCCACTGCAGATCGATGTCACCGGCATCATCATGGAAGGAACGCGGCGCGTCGACGAATGGAGCCGCATCAAAACGCGGATCAGCGGCAATCATCTGGTTCCAGTCGTCGAGAAGGCCATTGATCAGTCCGTCCTGTCGGACGCGCAGCGGGTGATCATTCAGAGCATCAATGGACACCGAAGCATCGCTGAGATCATCCTCGAGAGCCGCTCGTCTGACTTCACGGTCTGCAGAACGATCTTCGAGTTTGTAGCTGGTGGAGAAATCCGGCTGTCGGAAAAGGACATTGCTCCGTTCCCGGAGAGTGTCGCGGTCGATCTGGAAGTCGAACCGGACGATGAAGTACAGGCTCTCGTTTCGAGAGCACAGGCCGCCTTGAAAAAAGACGACTTCGAGAAATGTCTGCGACTGCTGAAGGCGGCACAAAGTCTCGAGCCGGAAAGTGTGAAGGTGAAGAACGCTTTCAAAGGTGCAGAGACAGTCGTGGGCTCGACTCTGAAGGAAGCGGGTATTCATGACGCCAGCATTCCCACGCTGGCGAAAACCTTCGACGAGATGACCAATATGAACTTCGCGCCGAACGAGGGATTCATCCTCTCCCGCATCAACGGTATGTGGGACATCGGATCGCTTGTGAAAATCAGCCCGATGAGAGAAACCGATGCCCTGCTCATCTTTTACAAACTCCTCAAGCAGGGCATCATCGAACTGCGGTAGCGCCGATAGGATCTCCGCAGAGGATGGTTTAATATTGACGACTTCCACACACCCGAACAGTCGTCAGGAGAGAAAATGCGATACTTCAGCTTCGTCGTCGTCCTTCTTGCCACCACATTGCTAGTGCCCGTTTCGGCATCGGCCGGGATCTCGAAGATTCGTGTGCATGGCGACGAATTCTCACCTGGCGACACCATTCCGGTCTTCGTCGACTCAACACGAAACTCCATTCGCGTGATCGGGCAATTCATGGATCTTTGCACTGACGTCGAATCGAGTGACTCGTCCTTTGTGGTCAACATCGGCGACCGTATTCGCGGGACGAATAGCGCGGTTGAAATTCTGGTGGCGGCGAACAACGCGCCGGATCTCGACGACTCGACCATCACGATCAAGTTCCTCAGCGGCCAGGAAACCTTCAAGATCAAGGCTTATAAGAGCAAGATCACCAGGATGGAGATCGTAGGAAAGGGCGCTACTCCGACCTGTCAATCAGGCGACACTCTGACGCTGGCTCTCGAGGGAACTGGCCTGGATCACGTGGCGCTCGGTCCGATCGCCAGGATGATGGAAATCGCCGACGTCGCGGAAGGTGGTCCTCGTTACGATATGGGAGCGTACTCTGGCGGGCCCACATCCGCGCGTGTGTCCATTCAGTGCAAGAAACCAGGAACGTTCGGCATCGTCCGCGAATGGTTCTGGGATCCCCGCCTGTCGCAGTATCTGGGCGCACCACAAAAGATGGTTCGCGGCTCGGCTCCGAGGATAACGGTGACGGTCACCGCCGCCCCTGTGCCATTCAAACAGCTGTCTGGCAATTGATGATGTGACCGCTCTGCGGTTAGGCCTTCGTCCGCGGCGCAAGTCAGAAACCTCGCGTCGCCCCACCGCATTCGCTCGAGCGGAAAACGCCGGGGACGACGGTCCGCCTGGAAAGGTTACTTCGGCAGACACGGCGTACGACGGTAGCTGCTTAATCAGGAGAGCGAGGGGACGAGGCAGTTGCCCGTGGCGAACAACTGCCTCGTGGACTTCTCAGTTTTTCCTGGCGACGTCCGCCTGGATCGACTTCAGTGTTCCTTCCAGAATCTGCATAAAGTCAGCGGGCATCTTGTCGGTGCGCGCACGTGCGAGTGAGCGCTCCATGATCGGGAGCGCTTCAGCCGCTCTGCCCATTTTTTGAAGCAGGCGTGCTTTGGTCCAGAGATTGAACGTCGACTCGCCGGCAGCGATGGAGCGATCAATCCACTCGAGTCCTTCCGGCAGCCGTTCGCCCCGCTCGAGCGCAAAATCGGCGGCAGATGAATACGATCTGGCGAGCTCACGATCGATATTGCTCCAGACCGTTTTCGCCACATCGACATCTACCGTCATCGGCACGCTGAGCTTCTCCCAGTTCAGCGTGATGAGCGCAGATGACGTGGAGACCGGATCAATCGTGAAGCGCATCCATTCAGCTTGGGGTGCGGCTGCAGGAGTCGCATCGAGCCGGACCAGATCTTTGGTTGCATCGTATCCATAAGCACCCCATTGATTCGGGTCCTTGTTGAGGATCAGGGTCCACTTCGAACGTCCGGGAATCGCGAAGAACGAATATTTGCCAGCGGGCACTTCAGTCGTCCCGATTCGAACCGGCCCGCTGAAAGTAATCGTGGTGGCTTCATTCGCGCCCATGCGCCACGCCGCGTCATACGGCACCAGCCCGCCCCAGATTGCGCGTCCTTTTACACCGGGACGGTGATAGTCGATGGTGATTTTCGTGGTTCCGATGGTCTGCGTCACCGAGGCCTGCGGACTCGGACGCGGCACCGCGATCTGTGCTGCCGCAGGAAGCGCGGACAGGATGATTACCGGGAGCAACATCGATCGAAACGATTTCATTTGACTCTCCTTCAGAGGCGGCCTCTACCTGCCGCTCACGCAAGAATACTCGCGCCTGTTGAATAGCGCATCAAGGCAGTGGTGAGCTTACAGCAATCGCAGTGGCGCGGCGCCGGAGACAGTGGGGACAAGAATCGAGTCACCTCGACGTCGCCTCGAAGCGGAGCCCTTGCCATGACCAGCGCCCGTCGGAATCTTCGAAAGCAATCCGAAAAGCGAAGGTCAGACTCCCTTTCATGACGCAGTCATTCGAGAGAGTCGATGACACTCGCTCTCGAGGGCATTGGCCTGGATCGCATCAGTGCCGTCTTCGAGACGTAGCCCGCATCGCGGGTCGTCTTGTGAGATCAGAACGCGCGTCACAATCGTGAGTCAGTTCCTTCACTGCTTTCTGGCAACTGCGCTGTGGTCGGAACGAGCGGAAGCCGCACCACGAAGGTGGCGCCCGTACCTTCGCCTCCACTGAAGGCCGAGACAGTGCCGCGGTGAAGCTCTACCAGATTTCGGACGATGGCCAGACCCAACCCGAGTCCCCCATATTCTTCTGTCGCCGACTCGGCTTGCTGAAAGCGCTCGAAGACGTGAGGAAGGAACGCCGGATCGATGCCGATTCCGCTATCGCCCACTTCGATCGCGGCATCACCGCCGGACCGGTAGACAGCGAGCCGCACATGGCCGTCGCCCGGCGTAAATTTCATGGCGTTCGACAGGAGATTCCAAACGACCTGCTGAATCCGGCCCGGATCGGCCAATACCTGGAGCTCGGTGTCCCGGGCATCGACTGTGAAACGAAGGCCGGACGCCACGATTGAGGGACGAAAAGTGGTCGCAACGGTGGACACAATCGAGCTTAATTCGACGCGGCGTAGATCGAGCCGCAGCTTGCTGGTGTTGATCCTCGACATGTCGAACAGGTCGTCGACAAGTCGCGCCTGAACTTCAGCGCTGTTCTCGATCATATCAATCGCCGTTTTCGTCTCCTCCTCGTTGAGGTTGTGATTCTGCAGCATCTGAATCCATCCGCGGATCGCGGTCATCGGCGATCGCAACTCATGGGCGAGAGTCGCGATGAAGTCGTCCTTGCCCCGGTTCGCCCGTTGTGCCTCATCGTACAGCCGGGAGTTCTCAGCGATGGTGCGCTCGAGTTCCGCCGAACGTCGGGCAAGTTCCCGTTGTGAGTTCGCAAGCTCGTTGTTCAGGCGCGTGAGGTCGTCATAGATGTCGAGCGGCCGGAACGAAGTCGAAGCTTCATCGATCGAGCGCTCTCTCAGGAGCGCACGGAAGTCATCCACCGACGCATCGTCTACCGAGTTCACGTCTTCGTACACCTTCGTGAGCTCAGCGGTGGATCGCGCAGCCACGATCAGAAGCGACGTTCCCGAAGAAGATCCGCCGAAATGCAGCGGTCTTGCTGTCCTGCCTGAACGGACCTGCAATTCCCATCCGAAGGCGGACTTTCTCGAGGATATCTCACGGAGGAAACGATCGGCCTTCTCTTCGCACTCAGCAGTTACGAGCGCCCGAAAATGAGAGCCGACGGCGGCGTCGTTCGCGAGAGGTACCTGATCGAGCAGTACTTTCTCAATGACGCCGTCCACTCTGCAAAGCAAGGCCAGACCGCACTGTTCATTCTGAGCACTGCCTCCTACCGGACCCAGCTCGGTGCTCAACAATTCTCCAGTGATCGTGAACAGCGAGCAACAGGCACACGCATCAGTACCCGCAAATCGGGACTTCGCCGTTCGAGAGTTGAAAGCGACATCAGGGTGCGGAGCCGCCGCGAGACTGTCCGGCTTCGACCGTCAGCCGTTCAACCATTCCGACCGTGCCTGCCGCATCGACCGCACAACCATCAGCGCCAATCTGCTTCCAGAGTTCCGGCTCGAGATTGAATGGATAGCCACCAACGATGATTCGGACCTGAGCGCCCTCTGTGCCGCGCACGACATCGATCAGACGTTTCACCTCTTCTACGTGGAAGGTAATCGTGGCGGAAATCCCGAGGACTTCGGCCGACTTCTCGCGAACAAACGAGGCAACGCTCGAGGTCGGCGCGTTCGAGCCAAGGTAGTAGGAATCCCATCCGGCCATTTCAAAAAAGTCCGAGACCATCCGCATCCCGATCTCGTGCAGTTCTCCACCAACACAGGTGCCTACGAAGACGCGACCAACGCGAGGCGTCTCGAAAATTCTGGAGTAGAGCTGTGCCATGACGTTCTGCGTCGCGGCGGTGCAGAAATGCTCGTGGGCCACGGAGATACGGTTCGTCTGCCAGAGACGCCCGACCTCTTGCTGGGATCGCTGGAAGACATGAATGTACAGATCCTGAATCGATGTGCCGCGACTCAACTCCTTTTCAATCACATCTCCAGCGCGCCTGCGGTCACCTTCCAGGAGCGCTCGAAGAAATTCAGTGGCGGTCCCCGCCAGAGGCTGGTCTTCCTGAATGAAGGAAGCTATCTGCGCATTACGCGTGTCGGTGAGTTGCTCGAGTCCCGCGCCGATGAAGTCATCAGCGATCAGGCTATCGACATCGCTGAACGTCCCGCGGATTGCGGCCGACAGCGTCTTCAGATTTTTTAGGAGGTCATCGGCGGGGACGTTTCTTTCCGCGAGCATGACCCTCGCCCAGCGAACGTAGTCGGTGAAAAGAATTTTCGACGAATGACTGATCGCCTGCGACAGATAGTCGAGGTGATATCCCGAATCCTGGAGACACTTCTCATATCCCGACTTTCCGTATTTCGTCTCGAGATCAGGTTCATCGCGCCAGGTCTGGTCGGTGACCGCTCGTGCCAGGCTCGTACGGCTCTCCCGGAGGGCCGTCGCAAATTGGACACGAGTGTCGGTCATTTGGAAATCTGCTCGAAGTATCGCATCTGCGTTACCGACGGATCAAGTTTGAGTCCGCGCGGGATGCCCTTGTGCGAGTCACGGTAGAGATGACTGCGGTGCCAGGCGCGGAAGCTCTGCTCGTCGGCCCACCAGGTAAAAAGCCAGATCTCGTCGGGAGCGTCAAGGGGGCTCAGAACCTCCATGCGTAGAAAACCTTCAGCGCTGTCGACCAGGTGCGGGCGGAGGACGAACGCTTCCTTCACTTCTTCAGTCATTCCGTTGGCGACGGCGAATCGGCTCAACGCGACGAAGGATCGCGGCCGGATATTGGTATCCGTATGTGCGACTGTCGACTCGAGTTCAGTTTCCATGAGTAAAAGTCTCCTTGTATCTCTGGTTACAGGCCATTCGTAAGGAGGCGCGATCGCAATCGTCACATGTGAAGCCGGAGCCTACCGCTCGAGTGTCAGGTTTTTTGACCGCTGATCATCGATGTCCAGTTGAGGAATAGGTGGAACGCGTTCGCGCGCACGTCACGCTCTCTGTTCCGCGGAAGCTGACATGGTGCCCCTCACCCAGCGCAACAATCCTCTCCCCTTACGGAGAGGATTGCTCGCCGCGGATCACTGCTTATTCGCGACAGCGACTGTCGACGCTTTGACGACCTGCAATTGCAAGAAGCTCGACTGACCTGGTGTGAACCAGATTCGGTGTGTTGCGGTGCGGTACTCGGACGGCTGCGCTTTTGCGATGTTCGCTACGAAGGTCTGCGGGTTGCGGTCGTAGAGCGGGAACCAGCTGGACTGCACCTGCACCATGATGCGATGTCCCGGCAGGAAGGTGTGATTCGCCTCGGGCATCCGGACGCGGTAGGGCGAAACGACTCCGGGCTCGATTGCCTTCGGGTTCTCCAGGCTCTCGCGGTAGCGTCCACGCATGATGTCGCCGGAGACCATCAGCTGATATCCACCCAGGGAGGGATCTGAACGCATTTCCGGCGGATGAACGTCGATGAGTTTCACCACCCAGTCGGCGTCGCTGCCGGTGGTCGAAGCGAAGAGTGTCGCAGCGATCTCGCCGCTGACCGTCAGCGATTCTTTCAGTGGCTCGGTCACGAAGGTCAGCACATCGGTGCGATCTGAGAATGGCCGCTGATCGTCGACC
>JBKJUK010000355.1:0-4894 GCA_046590705.1 Thermoanaerobaculia bacterium | reverse complement strand
CATCAGCGCAACTGCTCGTCCCGAAACGATGGCAGACTTCACTGACTCACGAAAGGACCTCGAATTTGGTAGATGCGTCACCGAATCTGTCCGTGCCAGGATTGCTTCTCGAATGCGATCCTCACGCAACGCGGCCACCATGTATCCCTGGCCGACGTAGATGACGAGACGAGTAAGTCCGTTCCACAGAGACAAAGGCAACGACACGCGGAGCAGGTAGTCCGCGAGAAACCAGCACGCTGCAGCGGTCAAAGCGACCATGAGCGACGTGCGATGACCGGCAAACCAGGCCCCGGCCACGATTGGCGCGAGATAGAAAAGGGAAAGGCCGATCTCGGGACCGGTAATGTAGTCCACGTACCCGATGGCGATCACGATCAGGATCAACAGGGCGGTGAACAAGACTAGCCGCCGCCTCAGCGAGGTGGCCACGTATCGCTCCTTCGCGGCAGCGACGGTTGGCCTGCGGGTATTTCGTACTGCTAGAGCATCCTCCGTCTGCATCACCCCCACCCCGCGGATTATACGCGGTCCGTCAGCAGGTCGTGAACCCGGTTGCTCTCCCTGCTCGCAGGCGCTGACCCGCATTTCTCTCAGACCTTTGTCGTGAGACGGTGGAGAGTGCCTTGGATGCGAGGCCCACGGCGATCTTGGGACCAAGGCATAGTCAACACTATGTCGAGGAGCGAAATTGGCGTGCAACGAAGCAGACAGGCCGCTATCCGTCGTGTCACGGCGAAGGTCTTGTGAGAAATGCGGGTTAAACGGAATCGCTGGCAAAGCCCCTGCATCGGCTGGAGCGTGATGAAGAAGACATCTGGACTCGCCCTGCTCACAATGATCGCGGCCCTGGGCTGTAATGAATCAGCTCAGACCAATGTGAGCGAACTCAGAACCATCGACAACAGCGACATCCGCCTCGGGCCTGTCGAAGTGCCTCCATCCATCGCCGATTATGAGCCGGAGCGGAAACCGAAGCCCGACCCGGCCATGCCCAACGCCGAAATCGTCATCGATCCGAACGCGAAAAAGCTGGATCTCCCTTACGCTCCCGCCATCGCCATGGATCCCGTTGATGGAAGCAAGGTGTCGCTGTCCACACTGACTCCCATTCACGAATACAAAAAGAAGTTTTACTACTTCTCTTCCGCTGCAAACAAACAGCAGTTCGTTGCCTCGCCGGAGACCTTCCTCAAGGGAGGGCTGGCCAAATACTGATCACCGGTCTTCTGCAGACCTCAGGAAGCAATGAAAGGCGCAAAACGATCAGCGATCTCCCGCGGCACCCTCACCGGTTTGCGCGTTTCAGAATCGACCCAGAGGTGCGCGCTGAAACCGGTAGCATGCACCACGCCCGTCCCCGCCGCTTTCAGTTCGTAGTCGAAGCGCAGGCCCCGACTTCCCCACTCCCCTATGCTCGTCAGCATTTCCACTTCGTCATCGTAAAGAAAGGATTTCCGATAGCGACAACCGACTTCCGCAACCACCAGAAGCAGACCTCCGGCCTCCATGTCCCTGTAAGAGATTCCAGCTTCCCGACAGAGATCTGTGCGACCGACCTCGAACCAGACCAGATAGTTCGAGTGATGAACGATCCCCATCTGATCGGTTTCCTTGTAACGTACCTGGAGCGTAGATCGAACCCTGTTCATGCGACACAGTTTACCGGCCCGGCCCGGCTACTGGATCCTTCGCCTCCACCCCGGAGCGGCCCCCGGGCGAAGGCCTCTACCTCAATGCTCGGCCCCCCGTACTGCTGTCATCTTCGTAGATAGCAATCAACTAAAATGAGTGGCACGATCTCTTCAAGGACAAACCCTATGCAAGCTGTTCTGAAATCCGCTCCCGCAGATGGCGTCGATGGCACCACGATCGTCGACAGACCGACACCTGAACCTGGAAACGGCGAAGTACTCATCCGCGTCGGCGCCGCGGCAATCTGCGGAACAGACAAACATATCTACCACTGGGACCCGTCCATTCAGAATGTGATGACACCCCCTCGTATCTATGGCCACGAATTCTGTGGCTTCGTCGAGCGACTTGGACCCGGACTGGAGCAGTCGGAGCTGCGGCCCGGCATGTTCGTCTCGGCCGAGATGCATGTCGTCTGCGGCGAGTGCGCTCAGTGTCGATCCGGCAACGGCCACATCTGCGTCAGAACGAAAATCTACGGAATCCACGAAGACGGATCGTTCGCAGACTTCGTCAAAGTTCCCGCCACCAATGTGATACCGCTCGACCAGCGGTACGTTCCACTGGAAGTGGGCGCCTTCCTCGATGCCCTCGGGAACGCTGTGCACTCCACTCAACTGGTCGATCTCGCAGGGAAAGATGTAGCCATCACCGGCTTCGGTCCCATCGGGGCCATGTGCGCAGCGATCGCTCAATTCTGCGCAGCACGCAGCATTACCGTAATCGACGTGAGCGACGCCGCGCTGGAATCGGCGAAAAAATGGGGCAGAGACACGCAGGTTCGCCGCCTCCACACCTTTAACTCGCGTAGTCAGAGCGGGGAGGAAATCAAGGCGCAGTTGAAGTCCGACACCGATGGAGGCGTGGATGTCCTGCTCGAAATGTCCGGCGCACCTTCCGCCATCAACCTCGGTCTCGATCTCACAAAAATGGGCGGCTTCGTCTCTCTGCTCGGTCTGCCCGCAGGCCACGCCGTGACCATCGACAATTACACCAGCAACATCATCTTCAAAGGCCTCACCATTCAGGGAGTGATCGGTCGCCGGATGTACAGCACCTGGCAGCGCATGCTCTCCCTGCTGGCCTCAGGTATGGACGTGAGCTGGATCGTGCAGGCGCAGTACGACGGACTCCAGCAGTTTCACGAAGGCATGAGCAAGTTCGAACGCCACGAAGCACTGAAGGTAATTTTCTTCCCCGAAGGAAAAGAAAAAGCAAAAGAGCGTTGGAACAAAGGTCGGCCGGGGGCCGGGGTCGAGGGGCCGTAGTAAAGTTCGCTGAGCGTTGAAGTCCGCCATGAAACCACCGTTCCACAAATTCTCCCGCACATGCAGACCTGACTAGCTACAGCAGTCAGGCCTTCTATCCCCCACCTAAGCCGTTACATTCTCCATTCTCCATTCAACATTCTCCATTCAAGGCTTCAACATGCGATCGCTCGAACTGAAGCAAACCGGCCTCCCGTCTTCTGCAATGTAGAACGTGTCCTCGATGCGGACGCCCACTTCGTCGTCTGGAAAATAGAGTCCCGGCTCGATGGTGAGGACATCGCCGACCTCAATCAGATCCCGATTCGTTTCGCTGAGGCCGAAAAATGGCTTTTCATGTACGTCGAGGCCGACACCATGCCCGAGTGAATGTACGTAGCCTTCGTTGGTCGTGGGATGCGAACGGACGCTTGGATACTTTCGCTTCTCGAAGTAATCACAGACGCGGGCCTGTGAGTCCGCCGCGCGCTGACCGGCGCGCATTTCGTCCCTGGCAAACTCCCAGGCTCCGAGAACATCGGCATGAATCCTGGCGAGAACTGCAGGGATATCTCCGATGCAGAACGTTCTGGTGAGATCGAAGAAGTATCCGGTGTGACGATCAGACGGGAAAATGTCGATCACGATTGGCACGGAGGCCCGCACCACCGCGTCACGATCTCCACGTGAATGCGGCACGCCGGCATCGCGCCCCTGCGAAAGGATCGTTTCGTGATCTTCAATCATGCCCAGACGCGCGATTTCACTCGATACGAAATCCTTGAGAACGGCCAGTGTGAGCGGGCTACCTCGGTAGACTGCCGAGCCTGAAACAATCGAGGCCTCCCGAAGAATCGCGCGAACTCCCTCTACCACTTCCTCGGTTCTCCGGCCCGTGTCGGCAATTGCTTCGAGCTCCCACGTTTCCTTCCGTTTTCGCGCTAGCTGCAGCAGGTCTTCTCCACGCGATCGATGGCGTGAGTAGCCGCTCTGTTGCAGACCGTCGGCAATTTCCAGATAAAGGTTCAGTGGCGCCTGTCCGCAGAAAGCAACGGAACCGGACTGAACACCTTCACTGCGGAGGATGGACGCGAAGAATTCTGCATACGCGGCGGGGACATCGTCGCGCGCGCGGAAAAGCTCCTGGTACTTGAAGTCGTGGATCGAGACCGTGCGCACACCCGCGGATGCTGCCTCGTCGCGCTCCATCGGATAATGAATGAGCAGCGGATCACGCCCGGCGGCCTTCACCACATAGCCCCGCGTAACCTTCGCGCCTCGGCTCAGCCATCGGAAAGATGGGTCGAGCCGTTCATGCATCGACACAATGACGGCGGCAATACCTCGGTCATTCATCAGACCGTCCAGTTCACTCAGCATTCTTTCTCCTGCGCATGAAAAGGGCGGCTCGAGAGCCGCCCATGATCGAACAATGCCAATCGAATCACATGTTCCGGTCGATGAACTTCTGCAGTTCGGCGCGAGGAAGGGCCCCCACGGCGCGGTCCACCATCTGTCCGTTCTTGAACATCATCAGGGTTGGAATGGAACTGACCTGATACTTCTGCGCGACGGCCGGATTCTCGTCGACGTTGATCTTGGTGATGGCAACTTTGCCGGCATACGACGGCGCAAGTTCTTCGACGATCGGGCCGATGATCCGGCAGGGTCCACACCACGGCGCCCAGAAATCAACGAACGCTGCCGTCCCTGCATTCACGACGTCCGCCTCAAAACTGGCGTCGGTCACTTCCTTCACTGCTTTACCTTCTGACATAGGGTTTGCTCCTCTGCGCTGATCATAGCAATTTCACGGCCGATTAGAGGCGGGGCCGGAGGCCGGGGTCTGGGGGCCGGGGTGAAGGCGGCTTCGACAGCTTCCATGCAGTTCGCGCACTTAGTCACGGATGCTGGTTACCGGCTTTGAAACCAGCTACTACCCCGGCCCCCAG
>JBKJUK010000178.1:0-4065 GCA_046590705.1 Thermoanaerobaculia bacterium | reverse complement strand
TTCGAAATTCTGCAATCGCCGAGAGGGCCTGGTCCGGTGCTCCGTCGAACCGAAGCGCGCGTGCGAGTCCAAGAACGTAATCCACCCGATCGGGGAAAAACGTATGCAGAGTCCTGTACTTCTCGGCTGCAGCTTTCCATTCGTTGGAGAGTTCCTGTGCGCTCGCTTCGATCCAGAGTCGCTCTTCGCGCGAAAGACTTTTCGATAGATCCATTTGCAAGGCCTGCGCAGATTCCTTTCGTGCGCGCCCGTCGTATCCCAGGTCTTTCCATGCAAGAGCGAGCGCGATGCGCGTCAATGGGAAACGTGGCTCGATTCGGATGGATTCTTCCAGTGCAATACGTGCCGAGCCAGGATCGGACAGACGCAGATGATCGAGGCTTTCGAAGTACAGTCGCGCAGCCTGCTGTGAGACAGGCGCGGAGAGTCCCGCACCGGCTCCCGCCACGCTCGCTCCGAGTCGAGTGCGCAGTTTTGCGCCGGCACGACCTACCAGTTCGAACAGCTCGGAGAACTTCCCGGATTCTGCGAATGAGATGAGCGTCGCACCTGTGGCGGCGTCCTGGAGCTTGAGGTCCACGCGCAGTTGACTGGCTGCCGATCCTTCGCTGAGTGCCACATAAGAACCGGTCACAACGAGATCCGTTCCGAGATTCCGCGCAACTGCATGCAGCATGTCGGGAGCAAGCGATTCCGAAGCGGCGAGCGAGAGTTCCCGTCTCATACGGGACACGTTCTCGCCCGGAACTGTCCGCAGAACCTCACCTGCGGCCAGTTCAGTCGTCAGCATTTCTGAGAGTGCAGTCGACAGCCATGCATTCTCCGCGCGCGCGGAGGAGTTTCTGAAGCCGAGCACTGCCACGGATTTTCTTCCGGACAGAGCCTGTGGCGCGGGTGCTGGCGAGGATACAGCGCTTCTCGCATGTGGCTTGTCCCGCGTGGTGAACCAGATCGTGCCGGCAGTTGCGGCAGCAATCAATACGACCGCCGCGGTAATCCATCCCCTTGGTCTTCGAGCCGGGCGCGGAGGCGCCACCGACGTGTCGAACGAAGCGATGACGGATGCGAGTTCTGTCACCGTAGCGAAGCGCTCGGACGGATCACGAGCGAGGCAGCGGAGAATTGCAGCGTTCCACAACGCCGGGATCTGTGGCACATGCGTGTGGAGCGGAGTTGGTGGTTCGGTGATCCGCTTGACGGCAATGGCCACGGGCGAGCCACCGGCGTATGGGAACTTCCCGGTCAGCATCTCGTACATGACCACCCCGAGCGAATAGATGTCGGTCTGAGGGCTGGCAGGAGCACCTTCGAACTGCTCCGGGGCCATGTATAACGGCGTTCCGACGATTTCCCCAACACGTGTGATTTGAAATTCCTCGGCATCGTCGACGGTCATTCGCGCGAGTCCGAAGTCGGTGACCACTGCGCGCACGGAGTGCGTGGACGACTCGCCGGCAAGCATCACATTGGGACTCTTGAAATCACGATGAATGACTCCGGCCTCGTGTGCGGCCTGCAGACCAGAGGCGATCTGAAGAATCAGCGGACGCGCCTCAGCCAGAGAAAGCGGTCCGCTGCGTTTGAGTCGCTGAGAGAGTGTTTCACCCTCCAGCAACTCCATGGTCACAAAGGCGATCCGCTCTCCTTTCCCGTCCGAGTGATGCGCGAGGTCGAAGAGCCGGCAGACGTTAGGGTGTGTGACTCGTCGCGCAAGTTGTGTCTCGCGCCGGAATCGCTCCAGCGCGCGAGGACTCATGGAAATCTCGCGCCGGATCGTCTTCACCGCGACCCGCCCGCCGAGTTCGATATCCTCGGTCTCATAGACCTCGCCCATTCCACCTTCAGCGATGAAACGCACCACGCGGAACCGGCCCGCAATCAGGGCCCCCGATGCGAACGTAGGTTCACCCGCAGGTCGTGGCGCAGATGGCGGTCCGAACGGCGTCGCAGCCTCGTCGGCGAGTGTCGGATCCTCGTCGTCCCCTTGTTCGCTCATGCTTGCTGCGCCAGCCTCCCCAGTGCAGAGTTTTGCTTCAGATCTGTCTCCGGATCTCGGGATCATAGCGCAGCCGGAGGAGGGTGCTTAGTTTCGGAGTTCACCTTGCAACGATCTCTTGAATCCGTCAGGCACTCCAGCTGGTGCCTGGTGGGCCGCGAGTCTAGAAACGCTCGACTCCCGTCCCTGCTGGCTCCGGTTCTGCGAGCAGGCCGAAGAAATGACGGCTGACACCTTCGAGGTATGAAAGTGCGAACGGCCCCCGCCGATGCACGCGACGCATTCGAGAGTCGCCACGCGCCGGTCACTCTGTTCTACATCGTCGTATTTGCATGTTGGAATATTTATTGCGTGGTGCTGATCCGGCCACAGCGCGGAAAGCATCGGACCTGGGACTTGGATGAATCACTGGAAAGTATCCCCCGATGCAGTCTTTATCTCCGGCAGCTTTCCTCTTAATCGCAGTCAATTAGGAATGATTCTCGCTGAGTGAAGTTCAGAATGAGGACTCAGTCCCCACATCGCTCAAAGTTCTGAGTCGCCTTTGCAATCCATTCCAGAATCGCTGTGCAGTGAAGCAGGTAGGCCGTTCTCGGCCACCGCAGCAGAAGGAGCGTGTGAAATGCGGATTCAGAAAAGGTTCACTCCCATCACTCTCGGTCTCGTCGGGTTGCTTGGTGCCGCGATCGCGCTTGCGCAATCCCCGAGGCCAGCCGTAGACACGACGAGCTTCGGAGCGCTGATGCAGCAATCGATGGCGCGGATGCATCACGGCATGTCGGCGGCCCCCGCCTCCGGCAATCCAGATCGCGACTTCGTCACGATGATGATCCCGCACCATCAGGGGGCCATCGACATGAGCAGGGCATTGCTGCTACACGGCAAGGATCGCGAGTTGCAGCAGCTCGCCAAGGCGATCATCGCGGAGCAGCAGAATGAAATCCAACTGATGAAACTGTGGCTGGCCAGGCACCCGGCGAGCGCGAAATCGAACCAGCCGGGAAAGCCGGGAAGGAAGCAATCATGAGATTTCAGGCAATTCTGTTGATCGGGCTTCTTGCTGCTCCGCTCCTCGCGCAGACGCCAGTGACCACTCGCGATCGTGTCTACACCGGCGACCAGACCTCGAACACCGTCTCGGTGATCGATCCCGCCACGCAAAAGCTGATCGGCGTCATCGTCCTCGGCGCGCCGCGCTCCGAAGTGCTATCTCCCATCTACCGCGGCGAAGGCAATGTTCATGGTCTCGGCTTTTCACCCGATCACCGCACACTGGTTGCGGTGTCGATCGCCACGAACTCTCTCACGTTCATCGACACCGCCACGAACGCCATTCGTGGCAAGACATACATCGGACGGGCTCCGCACGAGGCCTTCTTCACCAACGATGGGAAGGAAGTATGGGCCTCCGTGCGCGGCGAGTCGCACATCTCCGTGATCGACGCCGCGACGATGACCGAGAAGCGAAAGGTGCCTGTCGCTGATGGCCCCGGCATGGTTCGCTTTAGCCGGGACGGGAAGCGTGCCTTCGTCGCGTCGAGCTTCACGGCCGAAGTGGACGTCGTGCGCACCGACACCTACCAGATCGAGAAACGGATCCCGGTGGTCAGCCCCTTCTCCCCGAACCTCGATGTCTGCTCGGATGGCGATGTCTGGATGACTCATAAGGACGTCGGCAAGGTCACGGTGATCGACGGAACGACTCTCGAGGTGCGCACTGTCATCGATACCGGACCGATCACGAATCATGTCGCGTGCGTAGACAACTCTGCGGGACGATTCGCCTATGTGACCATCGGCGGTCTCAATCAGGTCAAAGTCTTCACCCGCGACTCCACACCGAAGCTGATCTCCACCATCGAGACGGGAGCCCTGCCCCATGGCCTCTGGCCCTCGGGTGACGGGACGCGAGTCTTCGTCGGACTGGAGAACGGCGATGCGGTCGAGGTCCTCGACACCATCAGCCATCGGTCCCTCGGCCGTATTCCGATCGGCCAGGCGCCGCAGGCTCTGGTCTACGTTTCGAATGCCGTCCCCGAAGGAAGCGGGATGACGAATCTGAAACCGCT
>JBKJUK010000171.1:0-3634 GCA_046590705.1 Thermoanaerobaculia bacterium | reverse complement strand
GTTGTCGTTTCCCGAACTCGACGCGTGGCTCGGCGTGAAAGGAACGGTGCGACGTGGGCGGCGGTAGGTCGAACTACCGGATTGATGTTTCTCCTCGTCAGGGGCGGCTTAAAGGCCGCCCCTTTTTTTGATTGAAGGATGAGGTTTCCCGGGCACCGTCACCGACGAGCGATCGTCCGCAGGATGCGCGCCGTCGACTCGGGACTCAGGTCGATCTTCACGTCGCTGCGGGGATTGAGAACCTCGAGGGAAAGCGCACCTGCGGCTTTGCTGATTCTCACGTGATCATCACCATCGAAGACTTCGAACAGGACTACATCAGGAGCCAGGGCAATGTCTGATGCGAGTACTCTCAGTACGGGCCCGACTCTGGGAACATCACGTTCGCCAGCCCACGTGACCAGTTCGGCCGCGGAGACCGCGCGCACGGAGAGGTCGATCAGCGAGGCCGGGATGCCGATGGTCACTTTCTCTCCATGAAGGCGGTCCTCCACGCTCAGGTGAGCGACACCGGGTCTGACCAGCAGAGCCCAGGCCATCCAGCCAATGACAACGGCGTAAGTTGCCATGATCGCGAAGACCAGAACCACAGGACGAAAGATTGAGTTCATGGTAAGACCTCCCCGATGGGATGACTTGCGCCGGAAGGATCACGATCAACCCACAGACGCACTTGTGTGTCGTCGGCACGTGCGAAGAGTATTTCTCCCTGCCCGACCGAGCCTAGAAGCTCCACCGCGCGAACGAGGTTGATCCGTTGATTGGAAGTTCCCACCACGACCTCAGCCAGACGAAACGGCATACGGACCTCGGTCAGACTCATCTCGCCATCCCAATTCTGTGGTTGCAGTACCAGGACATTATTCTGCCGAACCGCGCGCATGGTGCCTCCTCTGAAGCGAAAGTCAATGGCCTGACCGGCTGGTGCGGTCTGCAGTTTCCGCACGATCTGCTGCATGTCTGCGGCGGTGAAGGAGACGTCGTTGAACTCGATCTCGCACTGCTCCAGCGCTGAACTGGGCAGCTGACGAGCGAGAACGGACGCTGCTCCGAAAGGTACGTTCATCGCCACCCGCTTTGTGGAAAGGCGATTCTCCTGCACTCTCAGGTGCAGCCAGACATCTCCTGCCGAGGCAGTTCCTGTCACTGCGATCAATACTGCTGCTGCGAGAATGGCGCGCATATCGAATTCCTCTCCATTCAAGTAACGGGAGGCGCGCGGAAAGGTTGCAGATGTGCTGCGATGACACGTTTTCATCAGCACGGCCCGCGCATGGAATCGGGGACGTCATTCCGAAGGAGCGCGCCGTGCTCGGTATCTAACGTAGAGAGGGCTGCGACTGAGGAATCTACGCGCAACGGGTCGCGCTCGTCATTCCAAGCGCGGTCCCTGTGCGCAGATTCCTCGCGCCCACCCATCCCGCCGCTCGGAATGACGGCGATCCTGTTTCTTCTCGCCGTCGCCGCGCAGCGCGGTCCGGGGCTCGGGGACGGCTCGTATCACTTTCCAGCGGCTCCGCGTTGACCTCTCACTTCGATTGCGGCAAGATCCGCCGCTATGTCTGACTCATGGAATGCACGACGGATCCTGACCGAACTTTGCGACGCCGACCTGCGTCGTAAAATTCTCACTCTTTTCTGGAAAGCCTCGGATGCGCAGTCGCGTGCTCTGGCTACCGCTCACCTGGCAAAGCTGATGCGCTTTCGGGACGAAGCTATGCGGAAACTGCCGGCCGAAAAGAAGGCCGACATGCTTGTGACCAGAATGGCCATGCCCGAGCTCGAGCAGACGCTGGAGATCGGTCTGATGGCGTATCTGACGACTGGGAAGCAGGAGATGCTGGCCGCGTTTCTCGATGAATGGAAGATTCCGCACGAGAACGGCTCCATTGAGAATGACGAGTACACCACTCCGACTCTGACCGATGTCCAGAAATCAGTAGAGACTCTCGCGTCGCGTTTCGAATTGCGGGACATGCTCATTTATCTTGCTGCAGCGGGACTGCTCATGGGAGAGTCCCAGACAGGATGGAGAGAGGCCACCTGGCCGGTGGTCGACGCCATGAGCAGTAAGGTGGAGTCATCCGAGAGCGCCTGACTCGCGACCGTCAGAACATCCAGCAGAATCGGTTTTGCTTTTGCACTATCAACAACGACGAAGTGAAAGGAGCTAGAACGGATGGCAACGAAGAAAGCGAAGAGTAAGGGCCCGAAGTCCGGAAAATCGGGATCGCAGGCAGCATCTGCGAAGAAGAGCAGCAGCCCCTCGAAGTCGGCAGGAAAGAAAGTCAGTAACGTTCTCAAGCAGGTGAAGGCCGCTCCGGCCGCAGCGAAATCAAAGCTGAAGAAGGTCAAAGCAGCAGCACCCGCCAGGACCGTGGCCGTGAAGTCGAAGGCAACTTCGGTCGCCAGTAAACTCAAACGTGCGGGCGCGAAGGCAGTCTCTTCGATTACAAAGTCAGTGAAATCGGTCGTTGCACGAGCCACAGCGAAGAAACCGGAAGCCGCGAAGATCAATACGGCCAGCAAACCGAAGGCGGCTCCAGCGGCCACCCCGCGACCACGCACACTGGTGAGCAGCCCCATTCCCGATGCAGATACGCCCAGCTTCAAGCAGACCAGCAGCCGTGGTGCAGGTGGAGGCGGTCGCAACGCCGCTGCCAATGACGACTCTCGAATCGCCGAGAAGGTCACCAACGAGCAATTTGCTGAAGAAGATCAGTACACCAACCACAGCAACAACCCGCGAATCGGCACTCACAATCGCAAATACGAGCCGTAGCCTGTACATGTGCCGTCTGCGCGCGACGTGGACGGCACGTGGGGCGGTCTGAAGTACGGCCGGGGGCCGGAGGCCGGGGTAAAACCGATCCGCGATCTGTCGTGACGTTCATTTCGATTCGCGTCGGGCCTAGATGTCGTCACGTCACTCCGCGTCTGCGCGGACCGGAGATTCCTCTTCGCGCGTCACACGTCGCAGGCTCGCAGAATCATCGCCTGCTCATCGGAATGACGTCGCGGGAATGCGAACAGGTTTGCTCGCTCCGTCCCCATGACCCCCGCCACCGGCCCGCCTCGGTTTTGCTGTTACCCCGGCCCCCGGCCCCCTGACCCCGGCCGCTTCCTACGTCACATAGCTGCTTCGAAAATAAAGCAGTGGATCGCCGTCGCGCAGGTTCGCCCCCATCACCGCGCCGACAAAAATAGAATGGTCTCCACCTGGCAGGACTTCGTGCAACCGGCACTGCACATGTGCCAGCGCGCCGTCGATCAGCGGCAGCGACAGGAGGCCACTGCTGGTCGGAACACCGGCGAAGCGATCGTCGACCTTGCTGGCGAAGCGGTTGGAGATCTCCTGTTGTTCAGCGGCCAGAATGTTTACCGCAAACTTCCCGGTTCGGATGATGGCGTCATGCGTGCGCAGAACTTTCTCGATGCAGACCAGTACCAGCGGCGGAGTCAGTGAGAGCGAGGAAAAGGCGCTCACGGTGAGACCGTAGCGATCTCCTTCGTCCTCGGTTGTGACGACAGTGACGCCGCTTGCGAAATGGCTCATGGCCTTCCGGAAATGAACGGCCTCGATGGTCGTACTCAGCTCATCCATCAGGGGGCTCCGCTGCCAGTCGCCTTAAAG
>JBKJUK010000113.1:0-5230 GCA_046590705.1 Thermoanaerobaculia bacterium | reverse complement strand
CTTCTCGCGTTCGAGTCCGGTAAGGCGCTGCAGACGCATGTCCAGGATGGCCTGGGCCTGCACGGTGCTGAACTCGAACGTGCTGATCAGCTGCTCGCGAGCACCTTCCGGGTTCTGGCTGGCGCGAATGAGCGAGATGATGGCGTCGAGATGGTCGAGCGCTTTGGTGAGACCTTCCAGGATATGCGCCCGTTCTTCCGCTTTCCGCAGCTCGAAACGGGTACGCCGTATGACGATTTCTTTTCGGTGTTCGATGAAGTACCGCAGCATCATCGGCAAGGTCATGGTCTGCGGCTGACGATTGACGATGGCCAGGAAATTGATGCCGAAGGTCGTCTGCATCTGGGTGTTCTTGTACAGGTAGTTCAGAACGACTTCGGGAACTTCACCACGCTTGAGTTCGACTACGATGCGCATGCCGTCGCGATCGCTCTCATCTCTGAGATCGGAAATGCCTTCGATCCTCTTTTCGCGAACCAGCTCGGCGATCTTCTCGATCAGTCGGGCCTTGTTGGTCATGAAGGGAATCTGGTTGATGACGATGGACTGACGATCGGTCTGCTTCTTCTGAGTCTCGATCACTGCGCGTGCGCGCAGCTGAATGATTCCGCGTCCGGTTTCGTAGGCCTGGCGGATTCCATCGCGTCCATGGATGAATCCTGCAGTCGGAAAATCGGGACCGGGCACGGCTTCCATCAACTCATCGATGGTCACGTTCGGGTTGTCGATCATCATGATGCAGGCGTCGATGACTTCCTTCAGGTTGTGCGGCGGTATGTTGGTGGCCATGCCCACCTCGATGCCGGAAGAACCATTCACCAGCAGGTTCGGGTACTTTGCCGGCAGTACGGTCGGCTCGAGTAGCGAGCCGGCGTAGTTGGGAACCCAGTCGACTGTTTCCTTATCGATGTCGTCGCGGAGAAGCTCTTCGGCGAGGCGGGTGAGGCGCACTTCGGTGTAACGCATGGCGGCCGGATTGTCGCCGTCCACTGAACCGAAGTTGCCCTGCCCGTCCACCAGCCGGTAGCGCATGGAAAAGTCCTGCGCCATTCGCACGATCGAATCGTAAATGGCACTGTCGCCGTGAGGATGGAACTTACCCATGACGTCGCCGACGATGCGTGCGGATTTCTTGTAGGCCTTACCAGCGGTGTTTCCCTGCTCGTACATGCCGTAGAGGATCCGGCGATGCACCGGCTTCAGACCGTCGCGTACATCAGGCAGCGCGCGGCCGATGATGACCGACATGGCGTAGTCGAGATACGACTTGCGCATCTCGTCTTCAATGTTGACCGGAAACTTCTGTTCGTTCGTCAGGATGTGTTCAGACATAGTTTTCTTCTGTACGTCAGCGTTGAAGCCGGACGTCGGCGATTAGAGGTCGAGATTCTTAACGTCGAGCGCATACTTCTGGATGAAGTCGCGGCGTGGTTCTACCTGGTCGCCCATGAGGATGGTGAACATCAGATCCGCGGCGATAGCATCCTCGACTCGCACCTGAAGCAGACGGCGCGTTTCAGGATTCATAGTGGTTTCCCAGAGCTGCTCAGGATTCATTTCCCCGAGACCTTTGTAGCGTGAAATGGCCAGCCCCTTCTTTGCTGATTCGTAGATGCGATCGACCAGGTCATCGATGGACTTCACCGTGGACTCGTCATCCTTGTGCTTGAGCATGAATGGAGCAGTTCCGTGCGCAGCAATCTGCGCGTAGGTCGCGAGTACCTGACGGAACTCGTAGTTCGCAAACAGCTCAGCGTTGATGGCGAATTTTCTGGAACCACCGTTCCGCGGGTAGAAGGTCAGCGCGTGCAGGCCGGTCTCTTCGTCCTTCTCGAGATTCACATCGCGAAAGCCGGTCTCACGAAGTTTCGTGGCCAGCTCGCCCATGCGGGAATCATCGGCCAGTGCAACTCGGTCGGTCAGTGATTGCGTGAGAATGTCGTCGAGCACTTCACGCGGAAGGCTGCGAGACTCGAGTCTGCGCGCGTGATTGCGAAACTCTTCCATCTTCGCGAGAAAGTTGACGAGATTCTCTCCATGAACTGCCTCTCCGCCTTCAGGTGTTACCTGCATGACTTCGGCGACGCGCCCCGCCAGAAAGCGCGACAGCGCCGGCTCGTCCTTGATGTAGGTGTCTTTCTTCCCCTGCGACACTTTGAAGAGCGGTGGCTGCGCAATGTAGAGGTGACCGCGTTCGATCACATCGCGCATGTGCCGGAAGAAGAAGGTCAGGATCAACGTGCGGATGTGCGAGCCGTCCACGTCGGCGTCGGTCATGATGATGATCTTGTGATAGCGCAGCTTGTCGGCTGTGAAGTCGTCTGCACCGATTCCGGTTCCGAGGGCCGTGATCATCAAGCGAATTTCTTCGGAGGAAAGCATCTTGTCGAGACGCGCTTTCTCGACGTTGAGGATCTTTCCCTTGAGCGGCAGGATGGCCTGGTAGCGGCGATCGCGACCCTGCTTGGCTGAACCGCCTGCAGAGTCGCCCTCGACGAAGAAGATCTCCGAGAACTGCGGATCCCTTTCCTGACAATCGGCCAGTTTGCCCGGCAGCGACTGCGAGTCGAGAGCTCCTTTACGTCGAGTCAGATCGCGCGCTTTTCGCGCTGCTTCTCGTGCGCGCGCTGCGTCGGTCATCTTCTCGACCAGACGGCGCGCTTCCTTCGGATTCTCTTCGAGGTACTCGGCGAGTTTGTCGGTGACGACCTGATCGACCCACACCTTCACGTGCGCCGAGACCAGCTTGTCTTTGGTCTGCGAAGAGAATCGGGGTTCGCGAATCTTGATCGAGATGATGGCCGTGAGACCCTCGCGAATATCGTCGCCTTCCAGATCGACCTTCAGCTGTTTGGCCAGCCCACTCTCGACCGCGTACTTGCCAACCGTTCGCGTGAGCGCAGCCTTGAAACCGGCCAGGTGTGTGCCGCCGTCCGAATTCTTAATGGTGTTGGTGAAGGCGTAAATGCTGTCGGAGTAACCTTCGTTCCACTGCATGGCGATATCGACTCGCTCGCCATCGCGTTCGACACTGATGGCAATCGGCGTCGGATGCAGAGGAACCTTGTTCTTATTCAGGTCCTCGACGAACGAGACGATTCCACCCTCGTAGCAGAACTCGTGCGATTTCTCGCTGCGGTCGTCGGAGATGTTGATGGCCACGCCCGAATTCAGGAAGGAGAGCTCGCGAAGTCTCTGCGAGAGGGTGTCGAAGTTCATCTCGTGAATCGAAAAAATTTCTGAGTCTGGCTTGAAGCGAACTTTCGTTCCTGTCTGCGAGGTAGTCTCGCCCATTACGATTTGCGCTTGCGGGAGCCCGCGACGATATGTCTGACGCCAGACATTTCCATCCCGGTGGATCTCCAGCTCCAGCCATTCCGAGAGGAAGTTGACCACAGACACGCCGACGCCGTGCAGGCCGCCTGACACTTTGTATGAATTGTTATCGAACTTTCCGCCGGCGTGAAGTTCGGTCATGATGACCTCGGCGGCGGAGCGACCCTCTTCCTTGTGAATATCGACAGGAATACCCCGCCCGTTGTCCTCCACCGTGACGGAGTCATCCGCGTGAATGGTCACAGAGACCTTGTTGGCGTAGCCGGCCAGCGCCTCGTCAATGGCGTTGTCGACCACTTCGTAGACCATGTGATGCAGCCCGGTGTAGTCGTCGGTGTCGCCAATGTACATACCTGGCCGCTTGCGAACCGCGTCCAGACCTTTGAGAACTTTGATGTCTTCTGCTGTGTAAGTACTTGTCATGGCTTGCTTTGTTACTCCGGCCGGAGAAGCGGGCCCAGGCTGCTCTCCGTTGAACATCGATTCGGTCGGTCGCTCTCGGAAAACCCCTCAGGTCATCCTGGATGGGAAGGGGGATCGCAGCTAGTCGGTTCTCTTCGAAAATCAGAAAATGAAAAACCGTTCAAGAGAACGGCTAATCATAGCAGAAAATTCGGTACGGAAACGCCTCAGATCGGCCCGCTAGGGCGAAAAGTCGGAGGATGCCACAACCGACCCTCCCTGCATGGTCAACCGTCGGTGCGCGCCCAGCGTCAGCGATTCGAAAAAGACCGCTTTTGCCGAGGTCGTGAAGATCTGAACGGTTCCAACGAGGTATTTCAGTAGTTTCTCGAGAATGCCAAAGTCAAGTTCGGCATCGATGTCGTCGAGGAGGAACAGGGGAGGCTCGATTCCACGCTCGAGAAAGATCCGGATCTTGGCGTATTTGAGCAGGAGCACCAGCATCTTCATTTCCCCGCCCGAGAGCAGATCGGAGGCTGGTGAGCCATCCACTTCGATGCGCAGGTTGTCCCGGTGGGGCCCCGCCAGGGTGACGCCGAGGTGGAGTTCTCTCGGGCGAAGGCCCTGCAGCGCGCTGACGTCGTCATAGACGCTGTCGAAGTGCAGCCGCGACGGTTCATACGTGAGTACGACATCGTTGAGGTGGTAGCCGAGTTCTCGGAGCAGTTGATTCAAAGTGGCGTTCAGGAGAGTGGAGTAGTTCCTTCGCGCACAAACCACTGGAGCCGCCGAGGAGAGCAGCTCCACGTCCCAGGCGTCGAGTTGATTTTTTCTGGCGCCGCCACGACGTATCTCATGGAGAAGAGCGTTTCTCTGTCGCAGTACCCTCTGATAGCGGGTCAGGTCCTTCAGGTGAGCCGGCGCAATCGACGAGATGCCGCGATCCAGAAATCGTCGCCGCTCTTCAGGACCACCGCGGACGATTTCCAGACGCGACGCCGAATAGGCGAACAGCGGCAGGACGGCCAGATAGTCGTTCAGCGAAATCTTCTGCCGATTCACCAGAAGTTCCCGCTTTCGCTCTTCCCCGACCGCAAGACCGACCGAAAGTGTTCGTTGCAGGTCAGGCTCGAAGCTGGCCGTTCCTTCGACGAATATTTTCGTCTCGCCGCGATTCACCAGGATCTGCGAGCGTGTCGCTCGAAACGATTTTGTGGTGGAGAGGAAGTAGATCGATTCCAGGAGGTTGGTCTTTCCCTGACCGTTGTCGCCGACGATCAAATTCACGCCGGGATGGAATTCGACGGTCGCGCTGGTGAGGTTCCGGAAGTTTCGTGACGCGATCCGATGAAGAATCAAGCGGCGACCAGTCGCCTTACACGCCGATCAGAATAGCATCGGACTTCGAAAAGAGAAGACGCCTCGTTCACTGGTTGACCTGTCACGCTGGACCCGGTAGCAGCGCTACATGCCACTACGCGATGCGCATCGG
>JBKJUK010000013.1:0-7857 GCA_046590705.1 Thermoanaerobaculia bacterium | reverse complement strand
TCGATGCCGGGCCTCCGGCCCTCAAAGGCAGCCCTCACACCGATATGCAGAAACCCGTTCATTAGAAGCGGCGGGATTCCTCAATCGCTCACCATTTGCGCTCCATGCCGAGCACGCGTGCTCCTTCGGAATGACGGGTTGCGCACGGGGCAGCAGAGGTACGGAATCACCGAACTACACAAACAAAAGCGGCGGGCTTTCGCCCGCCGCTCTGCACTGCTATGTCAGGTTAGAACTAGAAGCGAAGACCAGCTGACACACGGTACGTGAGTGGGAGCTGGTACTGCGACGAAGCGGTTGCCTTGCCGAAGTTCGGTCCCTTTCTGAAGTGTGTGCCTTCAACCGGTGTGTCACCAGCGAAGGGGTTGAATCTCTTAAGACATCCTGCACCGCTCGGATTTGCTCCGCAGGCCGCAGGATTGTTGACAGCTGTAATGATCGAGGTATCAAAGGAGGTCAGGGTGTCTTCGTTGAAGACATTGATCACCTCGCCCTGCACGAACACGTTGAGACCACGCAGCCACGATGGATTGGTGTTGTAGTTCAAAGCCAGATCAGTCGCGCTGACGTCATCGAAGCGGAACTCGCCGCGATCGCTGAAGAAGTATCCGACTGAAGTCTGGGCGCTGACGTAACCTGGATTCACGATTCCACCTGGTTGGCCCGTTCCGTAGAAGTTGGCGTTGAAGGTGGGGTTGATCGTTCCAGCGATTGAGTACGGGGTGCCGGAGTCGAATCTCTGGAGAGCGCTGACGTTGAAGTTCCCGAGGAAGGTCGGGAGATCCACGCTGGCGTAAAGGCGGGCCTTGTGGGTCTGATCCTGGCCGAGGAAACCAACAGGCCTGTTCTGCGCAAAACCGAAATACTCAGGATAGAACTCATCACCGCCGGTTGAGACGGGGCCGTTACCGCCGGTCTCGCCGACGATGTTGCCCTTCAACTCCGAGTAGGTGTAGTTCCCGCCGATGTTGATGCGTCGAAGCAGACGGTAGGATCCCTGTAATTCAACCGCCTGATAATCGCGCTCGAAATCGTCCGAGTTTCCAATCAGGGTCAGGTCAGCGCGTGCACCGACAGAGCTGGTGACACTTCCGATCTTGAGGTTAGCCCTCGAAGTGTAGAAGTCGTTCCAGGTGCGGTTGATGTAATCGGCGCGAATGAAACCCTGGCCGATCTGTGTACTCGCTCCAACGGTGAATTCGTCCACACTCGGGGAAACCAGCGTGTCCTGCAGACGGGCATTGAATCCCGGGACCGACTGAGCCAGAAGACATCCAGTCGTACGCGTCGCGGTGCAGGGGAGATTATTCAGAGCGGCTGTTCCACCGACTGAATCCAGCCAGTTGAAGACAATGGTCAGAGCCTGTTCAGAAGGAAGGTTGGTGATGACCGGTCCGCCATAGAGATACTGGAAGGTGGCCGGATTTCCGCCGCCCGATACTCCGGAAACACCCTCGGAGAGACGGTTGACGTACGTTCCATAACTACCACTGAGTCGAACGCGACCGTTGCCCCAGACGTCGTAGGTGACTCCGAGACGCGGGCTGATTTTCGAGTCGTCAGAAGTTGGGTTACCCGAACTGTCTTTCGAGTCGTTCTGGTCGTAGCGGGCGCCGAGCTGGAAGTTGATGCGGCTGTTCAGGTCCCATCGGTCGTTCACATAAAAGGATGTGCTGTTCAGATCCGATCCCTGAGAAAGCTTCAGGATCGGGAAGAACAGGAGGATATCGTTGTTGCCGACCGAGATCAGCGCGTTGTTGTTTGCGTCACGGGTCGGTGCGAAGGTACGGAAGAAGCCGACGAAGTTCGTGGGCGACTGATAGTTGTTGGAGAGGCGGGTCTCATTGAAACGCTCGCCGCCGCCAACGATATTGTGCGAGCCGAGCGCTCCGGTGGAGAGGAAGTATGTGCCCTTAAGAGCATAGGCCTTGTTGTCGCGTAACTCCGGTCCACATGAACCGCAGAAGTACCCCTCATTCACGTGGGTACTGAATCCCGGAGCAACGAGCCTGATCGGCGTACCGCTGACCCGATTCTGGTCACGACCGCCTGAATTCAGGAACTGAAATCCTTTCTCTGAATACCTCAGTTCGAGCAGCGCGCTGGTTCCGAAAAGACCATTGTAGGTGGCCGCCTTGAAGTCGTTTGGCAGTGAGCGACCGGCATTGATCGACGAAGCATCGTAGCAGCCACCGACCGCTCCCGAACAATCGTTCACCACGGTGACCGGCGCTTCGAGGTAGGAGCCAACCACGGTGTGACGCGGCGTCACGGCGCCTGTGAGCTTCGCTTCAAAACGCTCATCGGTGGTCGTGACAGGAAACTGCCTCTCGCTGTTGCTGAAGAACGTTTGGGACTCGGTTTTGGCGTAACGGCCGGCACCGAAGAACCAGAGTCGATCGCGGAGAATGCGGCCGCCCAGCGTTCCCTCGTACACTTCATTCAGAACGTCGACATTTTGCGTCTGCGGCGCGCCAGTGGTCGGATTTCTGAACGGGGTCTGGTCTGTCCAGCTGGGGTTGGTCAGCGAGTCGCGGAGTGATCCGCTGAATTCATTTCCGCCCGACTTGGTGATGGCGTTGATGACACCACCGGTGAAGAAACCGAACTCCGCGGAGATGGCACCGGTCTGGATGGTGGTTTCCTGGATAGCGTCCTCGATAAAGAGGTTGTGCGGTTGTCCACGAATACCTTCGTTAATGATGGCGCCGTTGACCGTCCAGAGATTGTCGTACGAGTTGGAGCCGGAAATCGCGAGGCCGTTGACGCCGTTGACGACGCCAGGGGCGAGCGATGTAGTGGCCACAAGAGTGCGGCCGATTGGCAGGTCTTCGATCAGTTCAGCTGTGTAGTTCGACTGAACCTCGGTTGTTTCTGCCACAGCCGGAGCGCTGGCAGTGACAGTGATTGCTTCCGATACCGCAGAGACACGCATTGCGGCGTCGACGCGTGCCGTCTGCGAAAGACCGATCTTCACGTCGCGTGTAATGGTCTGCAGACCTGAAAGCTCGATGGTGACTTTGTACTCTCCCGGCGGCAGGGCGCCAAAGTTGTACCCACCACTATCGTTTGTTACAGCGGTGCGGACACCCTGAAGACTGGGTGAAGTGATCGAAACAGTTGCGCCGGGAAGGGCTGTGCCGTCCTGCGTCACTGTTCCTGTCAGCACACCACTGGTTCCCTGAGCAAGCAATGAACCGCTCACCGCGAGAATTGCTACCAGTGTTAGTAGAAACTTCTTCACAAATTTCATTCGGTAACCTCCGTTGATTGTTTGAAGCGCGTAAATCCTGACCTCGGCAGACTGCGGTTCCAAGGCCGAAAAGTAGCAGGCGATGAAGTTGCGCATTCTAAAGGACTTCACCGTTTGTTTACAACCACGTTACCTGGCCGTAATACGACGAGCCGAAGAAAACGGTTCAAAAGGATGAAGGGAGTGAGGGCCGGGGCCGGGGTTCAGGGCCCGGGGTAGAGTCCGAGGCGGCAACTGATTGCACCGACCATTCGGGACACGTAGGGGCGAACTGCGTTCGCCCGCTCCCGGGCCGTCGTAGGAGTCAAAGGCCCCAGGAGAGCGGGCGCGCGCAACGCGCCCCTACATTTCGGCCCGGCCTCCGGCCCCCAAACCCCGGCCCTCTAACCTATCTGGTGCTTCAGGCTGGATTTCAGGTCTTCGTACTGAAAGCTGAATTTCCCTTCGATTGCGCGGGCGGGGATGACGCGCTGACTCCCTAGAAAGGCGTCGGCCATCTCGCCGAACGCTGCACGCACGGCGAACTCCGGAGCCGGGAAGATGGCCGGGCGCTTCAGAACTTCGCTTAGGATCCGGGTGAACTCGGCGTTGGTGACTGGATTGGGCGCGGTGCCATTGAAGATACCCGAGACATTCCGGTTCTCGATGGCCCACGCCATCATGCCAATCAGATCGTCACGATCGATCCAGGACCAGTACTGGCCTCCATGTCCAAGCCGGCCACCGGCCATCATTCTGAAGATCGGCAGAATCTTTCCGAGTGCCCCGCCGTCAGGCGCCAGGATTACGCCAATGCGAATGATCACCAGACGCGCCGCATCACCCACCGCTGACGCTTCATTCTCCCACTTCAGCGAAAGGTCAGGCAGGAAGCCGTCACCAGCGGACGATGCTTCGGTGAGGACTTCGTCGCCGCGGGAACCGTAGTAACCGATGGCCGAGGCACTGATGAAAGTCCGATCTGGCCGAGGGTTGGTCCTCAGCACCGCGACGAGGGAACGGGTGGTGTCCAGCCGGCTCGAGACCAGCTGCTTTTTTCGTTCGTCGGTCCAGCGCCCTTCGGCGATGCTCTCACCGGCCAGGTTGATGACCACATCCGCCGCCGAAACCTCTTCCTTCCAGGCTCCCTGCTCCGCAGGATTCCACACCACGGCCCGACCTTCTCTGACGCGGGATGCGTCGCGAGTGAGCACCGCAACTTCGTGTTTACTCAGCAGTGCTTTCACGAGCGGTTTTCCGAGAAAGCCGCTGCCTCCGGCGATGATGATCTTCATGGTGAGGTTTCTCCAGGAGCATCAGATGCAGCTTTGCAGCCGTTGCGTCCGGCCCGCTTCTCTCACGAGTTAATGCTGCGGACGCGGAGAGCGCTTGGCGGTGAACCCCAGCCGAGTTAAGTCAAGCCTGAGTCCCGGAGGGACGACATCGCCCTAGCCCAGGCCGTCAGGCCTGGGACGGAACCTCCGAATTCATTTCCGGAGCCCCAGAGGGGCGGCATCGCGACGTCCTAAATTCAACGGGTGCCACGTTTCATGCTCGATATCTCGCGAGCGAAATTCGTCGTTGCACTCGATGAACCTCGATGCCGCCCCGCTGGGGCTCACAACATTCAGGCGTCGGTCATCAATGCCGGGCCTCCGGCCCTGTAGAGCGGGCGCGAATCTATGCTCGTGTTGTCATCCCCGAGGCGCGAAGCTCTCGCATCAACGTGCCAAAAACGCGAAAGCCCCGTTACGCGCGGGGCTTTCGGTGTAGGTAGGAGGTTACTGCTTGCTTCATTGATAGGACGATCCGGCGGAGAAAAGGTTTCTCCGATGAGAACCTACCCTTGAATCCCGATCTGCCCTCTCGAGTCTGCAACCACCCTCATGGCATCCGAAACCTGTCCCGCCCGGAAACGCTGCAGCCCGGCGAAGGCAATCATGGCGGCGTTGTCGGTGCAGTAAATGCGCTCCGCCAGTCGGGCCCGCATCCCATGTCCCGCGCACCAGCTGGTCAGTCTCCGTCGTACCTCACTGTTCGCCGCAACGCCTCCCGAGAGCGCCACCTCTTCAGGATCCTCTCCCCTGCGACCACTTTTCCAAAGGGTATCCAGCCGCGAGAGCAGCTGATCGACGATGGCCCGCTGAAAGGATGCAGCGAAGTCTGCCAGAAGTTCGGGTTCGCTATCTGCGCTGACTCCCTCAGTACGTGCAAGTCGCAGGGCGTTGGACTTGAGTCCGGAGAACGAAAAATCCGCGCTCTCATCTTTAAACCTGGGGTTCGGAAAACGAAACCTATCCGGATTGCCTGCCTCCGCCAATCGGTCGATTTCCGGACCACCGGGATACGGAAGTCCGATCGCCTTGGCCACCTTGTCGAAGATCTCACCGGCCGCGTCGTCTCGCGTCCGGTTGAGCATGGAAATCTGCAGTGATTGCGTTCGCACGTCGTACACGGAAGAATGACCGCCAGAGACCACCAGACCGAAGTAGCGCGCTGGAAGTGGCAGTGAAGGGCCAGTCTCCTTTAAGTATGGGGAAAACAGGTGACCCTCCAGATGATTGACAGCAATCAACGGCAGGCTGAGGCCATAGGCGAGACCCTGCGCAGCAGCCACTCCCACAAGCAGCGCACCGATCAGACCGGGACTGTTGGTCACTGCGATCAGCCCCAGATCCTGCAGAGTCACTCCTGCCTCATGAAGAGCTTCACGAATCATAGGCTCGAGATGTCGAAGGTGTTCGCGGGAGGCGATCTCGGGAACCACACCGCCAAACGGCTGATGACGTGCGATCTGCGAAGCAATCAGATTGCAACGCACCGCGCCGTCGTCATTCATGATGGCAACGGAAGTCTCATCGCAGGAAGTCTCGATTCCGAGGGTGAGCATTTTTTACATTGTAGAGGGGCGCGTACCGCGACCGGTCGCGGTTGTGTGGCACAGGCAATCCTGCCTGTGGCGCGACGCAGTGACTTCCAAGGACGATTTCCGTTCTGCGTAACCGACATGTCGCTCCTATCGCCTCCCACGACTCGTGCGAAACTTCGAGCAGAGGCCTTAAACTCACTTCTCCGCGCCACAGGCAGGATTGCCTGTGCCACACAATCTGCGCTCAAGGTGAGTCGTCCGCGGAATTTCAGGTGTCCAGTCACAGGCAGGATTGCCTGTGCTCCACACGTCGCGGATGAGGTCGAGCGCTGGACGAAGTTCAGAGTGTGCGAACGCGGTTCCTGCCTGACACTTCCCTCTCCTCTATAATGCCGCCCTTGCCATGACCGACCGCGAGCTCTCGAAACGATACGAACCTGCCGAGATCGAAACGCATTGGTATGCGCTGTGGGAGAAAGAAGGCTATTTCTCCCCTCCCGCCGATCCGGACAAGCCACGCTTCACCATCGTCATACCACCGCCGAATGTCACTGGCCGTCTCCACATCGGACACGCCCTGGTCAACACACTTCAGGACATTCTGGTTCGCTGGAAACGAATGAGCGGTTTCAATACGCTCTGGGTTCCGGGCACCGATCACGCCGGCATCGCCACACAGATGGTTGTCGAGCGTGAGCTGGCCAGGGAAGGCATCTCCCGCATCGAACTGGGTCGCGAAGAGTTCGTCAAACGCGTCTGGGAATGGAAGGAATCGTACGGCGATCAGATCTTCGACCAACTTCGTCGCCTCGGGGCATCATGCGACTGGACGCGTTCGCGCTTCACGCTCGACGAAGGTCTCTCGCGCGCAGTACGTCATGTTTTCGTTCGGCTCTACGAAGACGGTCTGATCTACCGCGACCTGGCCATGGTGAACTGGTGCCCCCGATGCCAGACCGCGATCTCGGACATCGAGGTCGAGTTCGCCGAGACTCACGGAAAAATCTACTCCATCGAGTACGCACTCGCGGACGGGTCGGGCTCTCTGGTGGTCGCCACCACTCGGCCTGAAACGATGCTGGGCGACACGGCCGTGGCCGTACATCCCGAAGACGAACGTTATGCTTCACTCATCGGCAAAGAAGTCATTCTGCCGCTGACCAATCGCCACATTCCGATCATCGGGGATTCGATTCTCGTCGATCCCAGCTTCGGTACAGGCGTGGTGAAGATCACGCCGTCGCACGACAAGAACGACTACGAAGCAGGTTTGCGTCATTCGCTCGCGCAGATGCAGGTCATCGACTCAACCGGCCGAATGTCCGCCGCTGCAGGCGACGGTTATGCCGGCCTCGATCGCTTCGAAGCCCGCAAGCTCGTTCTCGAACAACTGCGCGAACTGGGAGCGCTGAAAGAAACGAAAGATCATCAGAACGCCATCGGCAAGTGCGCGAAGTGCGACACCATCATCGAGCCGATGATCTCGCGCCAGTGGTTCGTGAAGATCGCACCGCTGGCCGAGCCGGCCATCGATGTCGTACGGAATCACCGCATCACCATTCATCCGCAGACCTGGGAATCGACTTACTTCAACTGGATGGAGAACGTCCACGACTGGTGCATCTCGCGTCAACTCTGGTGGGGGCACCGTATCCCGATCTGGTACTGCGATGCCTGCGGCGTCGTGACGGTAACTGACAAAGAAATTCTCCGCACATGCAGTTCGTGCGGGTCGACGGATATTCATCAGGACTCG
>JBKJUK010000385.1:0-8058 GCA_046590705.1 Thermoanaerobaculia bacterium | reverse complement strand
TTCGTTTCCTCTCACGGGGCGATGGACATGACGCCCATATTTCCGGAAGCGGTGGAGAGGATAGAGTTGATCAGAGGGCCATTCTCTGCGCGATACGGCGACTTTCATCGCGGCGCGAGTTTGAACTTCGTCACGCGCGACGGCGTTGTCTCGCCATCGGTCAGCCTCGCCCTCGGCAGCTACGGAAGCAAACGGGTCGTGGCAACCTATGGCAACTATGATCCGAAACGCGTGTCCATCTACTCGAACATCGACGTCTACGACATCGACGGGTATGCCGATAACCAGTCGGTCAAGCACGTCCGCTCGTTCAACAAGATCCTCATTCCAGCAGGCGCCAATGATTTCACGGTCACTGCACATTACTTTTCGAGCGACTGGGACGCACCGAGCTATCTCGACCGCAATCGCCTGCTGCGCGGCGAGATCGACGAGAAGGATGCCGTCAATCTCACGGACGGCGGCGGGCTGGATCAGGCGCTGGTTGCCCTTCGTTATCGTCATGGCGCCGCGACGACCAGCCCTCTGATCGCGACCTTCTACGGCTCGACCCGCGAGTGGCTTCGTTTCCGGCATGACACGCTGATCTCAGCGACACAGACACAAACGCGCCAGCAGGACGATCGAACGACGCTCGGATATCGTGTGGAGAAATTCTTCGCCGGTCCGCTCTGGGGAATGCCTTCACTCTTTCTCGCGGGAACTTCGCTGCAGCGAGACGACACGGAGACGAAACAGGATCGCACGCTACTGCGGCGCATCATCGCAGCAACGGACAATGTCGATGCCGTACTCACGAATTCGGCTGTTTACGCAACGCACGACCTGGGGATCGCGAAGTGGCTGAAATTGTCCACCGGCCTTCGATACTCCAACATTGAATACGACATCCACGACAATATCCGCGCTGCCGGCACCTACGTAGATTCCTACTCAGCTGACAAAGTCGATCCAAAGATCGGTGTCGTCCTCACTCCCGTCGAAACGCTCGAGTTCTTCGCGCAGTACGCAACGGGAATGCGGTCCCCGACTCCCCGCACGGAAGTGAGAAACAGCATCTCTAGTATCGGTCGCGTGAAGATCGCCGAGACGGAGAACGTCGAATTCGGCTTCGCATGGAAGCCAAACGACCGTGTGGAGTTACGCGCGGATAGATGGCGCTCGGACAATTCCAATGAAATCCGAGGGATCCCTCCAGGGGGTACGCAGTTCGAGAGTCTCGGCGCGTCGCGCCGCGAAGGGACCGATTTTGAGGTAGCGTTCTTCCTTGGCACCGACACCAGATTTTTCGTGAATTACTCCGACGTGGAGGCGCGCCTTACGACGCCGGTGAATCCTTTGGCGGTCTTTCTTCCGGACATTCCCGAGTATGTCGCGCAGGTCGGAATGGCGAGTGCGATCAATATTCGAAGTGGCCGTATTGCATTCGGCGTAGACGCATCCCAGGTTGGCGAAAAATCCCTGAATACCCTGGGAACCCTGCACAGCGAGAAATATGAACGGCTTGCCGCGAACGCAACCTACTTCAGCGCGTCCGCGCCGATAAGAGTGTGGCTCAAAGGAGTGAATTATCCCGGCTCACGGTACGGAGAGTCGGAGTTCCTCTTCAGTTCCAAAGTCGGAGTCCGACCGAATCCTCCGCTCACCATCGAGTTGGGTGCGGCGTACACCTTCTAGCGTGTGTTCGTAAATTCGACTTTCCCTCCGTTCTCGGGAACCTGAGGCCGGGCGGAATGGGAGTCATGCAGAGCTGCCTCCCGCATCCCCCGTAGCGTCTACGCTTTGACAGCGCTTTGACACACTCCGAGTATAGATATAAGCTCCGCTCAATCCCCCGAGTTTGGTTCACCACGTATCTATAACGCTCGCTAACTAGTGATCCAGGAGAAACATATGAAGCGTTTGATGACATTTGCCTCGGTTCTGTTGTTCGGTTTGAGCGGCGTGGCATTCGCCGGAGATGGGACGATCAAGAAGACTGGCAATAAAGTCCCCAACCAATACATCGTCGCTCTCAACGCCGGCGTCGCCGACGTCGACGCGCTTGCCAGCGAGTTGTCGAGCAAGCACGGCGGCGTGAAAGACCAAGTCTACAAGCACGCCTTCAGCGGCTTTTCGGTCAAGATGTCGGAGGGGATGGCCGCGCAGCTCAGCCTCGATCCGCGCGTGAAGTATGTTGAAGAAGACGGTTACGTCAGTACCCTGGCCAGTCAGGCCAACGCCACCTGGGGTCTTGATCGCGTCGACCAGCGAGACCTCCCGCTCAACAGCACCTACAACTACGATCGAACCGGCGCAGGAGTGAAGGCTTACATCCTCGACACCGGCATCCTAGCCACCCACAATGACCTCGCCGGCCGCGTCATCAGCGGCTTCGATGCGGTCGGCGGCGGAACGACTGACTGCAACGGCCACGGCACGCACGTGGCAGGCACGGTCGGCGGATCGACATGGGGCGTGGCCAAGGGCGTAACGCTCGTGGCCGTGCGCGTGCTCGATTGCGCTGGATCGGGAACATGGTCGGGCGTCATTTCGGGAGTCGACTGGGTCACCGCCGATCACACCGCGGGCCAGCCAGCGGTCGCGAACATGAGCCTCGGCGGCGGGGCCAACAGCAGTGTCGACACCGCAGTGAGCAACTCCATCGCTGACGGCGTGACCTATGCGATTTCTGCCGGAAACGACTCGGGGGGAGATGCCTGCAGCAAGACCCCCGCCCGTGTGCCCTCGGCGATCACCGTGGCGTCGTCGACCTCGACTGATGCCCGCTCCTCCTTCTCAAACATTGGCACCTGCGTAGACATCTTCGCGCCGGGCTCGAGCATCACCTCGGCGTGGTACACGAGCAACACCGCAACCAATACGATCAGCGGAACCTCGATGTCCGCTCCACACGTGGCCGGTGTGGCGGCTCTATATCTCGAAGGGAGCCCCGCGGCGACGCCCGCCACGGTCGCTACGGCCCTGAAGGACAACGCCACACCGAACAAGATCACCGATGCCGGAACGGGATCACCGAACCTGCTCCTGCACTCGCTCTTTGGCGGGGTAGCACCCCCTCCACCTCCGCCGAGCAGCGACTTCTCGCTCTCGGTCAGCCCCAGCTCGGTCTCCGTCCCTCGTAGCGGCGGAACGGCGTCCTACACGGTGACGATCACGCGTACGAACTTCACCGGTGACGTCTCGTTGTCCGCAAGCGGTCAACCGGCCGGCTCAACGACGAGCTTTTCCCCGAATCCGAATCCGTCGACCGGAACGTCGTCAACGATGACGATCACCGTCGCCTCGGGAACATCGAAACGTTCCTACACGCTGACGATCACAGGTACCAGCGGCAGCTTGATGCGCACGACGAGCGCGACGCTGGTCGTCACGAGATAGATCTCGCTCTCAGACAATGAACGGAGCGCCCCATGGCGCTCCGTTTTTTTTCTCGCAGGCGATGAACATGAGCTGGGTTAACGCTCGTCGTTAGCTCCCGGACGTGAGCGCGCGGGTGAGTTGGCCGCGATGCGAAGGATGCGACGGGTCTGGCGCTGGCAGGTGCGATAATGGCTCATTCGTGAATCGAAGACTTGTAAACTTGACTTGCCGCGGTAATGACCGTCATCGTCGTACCTACGTAACGGTCGGGTGCCGCCTCTCCAGATGACGATCGCTGCGGGTACACGTCTCGGTCCCTACGAGATCGTTGAACTGATCGGCGCCGGTGGAATGGGTGAGGTCTACCGGGCCACGGACACGCGTCTCGATCGCAGCGTCGCGGTGAAAGTTCTGTCGGAACGGATGTCTGGCAGCAGGGAGCTCCGGCAACGTTTCGAGCGGGAGGCGAGAACGATCTCGTCGTTGAACCATCCTCACATCTGCACGCTGCACGATGTAGGCGAAGCGATCGTCGAGAGTGCGATGAACGGATCGACGGCCTCATTTTCGAACCCCGACGCAACGGCACAGAACGTCTCCTATCTGGTGATGGAGTTGCTGGAAGGGGAGACCATCGCTGATCGACTCACGCGCGGCGCGATGCCTCTTCACGAAGTGCTCAAGTACGCAATCCAGATTGCAGACGCGCTGACGCGCGCGCATCGCGCGGGAATCATTCACCGTGATCTGAAGCCGGGCAACATCATGATCACGAAGGGCGGCGCGAAGCTGCTCGATTTCGGCCTGGCCAAGATCGCGGTCCCACTGATTTCGGCCGACGCACCCACCGAACAACACAAGCCGCTGACTGCGGAAGGAACGATTCTCGGTACGTTCCAGTACATGGCCCCTGAGCAGCTCGAAGGACTGGAAGCCGACGCTCGCACCGATATTTTCGCTTTCGGAACGGTGCTCTATGAGATGGTTACAGGACGCCGCGCGTTTGACGGCAAGACAAGAACGAGCCTGATCGCGGCAATCGTCGACCGCGATCCACCACCTATCAGTTCGCTGCAGCCGCTTTCGCCTCTGGCCCTGGAGCGAATCATCAGGACCTGCCTTGCCAAAGAGCCGGACGAGCGTTGGCAGAGTGCGCACGACGTTTTGCTTCAGCTCCGCGTGATTGCTGAAGGAGGAGTGGCGGATGCCTCAGGTGACGCTACTGTCGCGAAGCCCTCGAGGCGAGCGCGGACGCTGCTGTACCTGGCATGGGTGATCGCCGCGCTCGCCACGGCGGCCGCGTTGGCATTCTTTGCAAGAGCGCGGTTCAAGCCGGCTCAAGCTGATCCGCCGGTCTACGCATCCATTTCACCGCCGGCAGGAACCGAGTTCAGGCTGGAGGGATCCGGGGCTGGATCGATGGCGCTCTCGCCCGATGGTCGTTACCTGACCTTTACGGCACCCGGCAAGGACGGCATCGCCCGCATCTGGGTTCGTAACTTCCAGACGCGTGAGGCTCGACCTCTGGCCGGAACCGAAGACGGGCATTATCCGTTCTGGTCGCCGGACAGCCGTCAAATCGGATTCTTTGTCGAGAACGAGAAGTTGAAAACGATCTCCGTCGACGGCGGCGTCGCGGTGGACATCTGTGATGTGAGAGAGGCGCGGGGAGGAAGTTGGGGTCGTGATGGCGTCATTCTCTTCACTCCCCACTGGCGTGATCCGATTTACAAGGTGGCTGCGACAGGTGGTCGACCCGTCGCACTGACGAAGGTCGAAGCTTCCCGCAACGAGACCACTCACCGCTGGCCATTCTTCCTTCCTGATGGGAAACACTTTCTTTTCCTCGCAGGAAGTCATACCTCCAAAACAACGAGCGGGGCCAACGCCATTTATCTTGGCTCGATCGACGGTGGGGAGCCGCGCCTACTGCTGCACGCCCGCTCCAACGTACTTTACGCTGCAGGGCATCTCCTTTATCTGCGCGATCAGGAGCTGGTTGCGCAGCGCTTCGACGCGAAGGCCATGAGGCTGGAGGGAGAACCGTCGCCCCTCGCTGACGGTGTGCGATACGAGAAAGGTTTCTTCCAGGCAGTTTTCGCGGTCTCCGACCGAATGCTCGTCTATCAGGGCGGAGGCACTGAATCGAGGTCGCGACTGAACTGGATCAACCGGAAAGGAGAAACGGTCGGCTCTCTCACTCCGGAGGCGGGCGTATTTTTCGATGTTGCAGTCAGTCCGAATGGAAAAACAGCGGCGGCTGCAGTGGGCGATCCGGCTGACATCTGGCTCTTCGATCTCGAACGGGGCGTTCGCAGCCGGTTCACCTTCGACCCATGGCATGAGGCGACACCGGTCTGGTCGCCCGACTCGAGAACGATTCTCTACTGGAGCGACCGAGGAATTCAGGCCGATACGTTGCGCAAGACGATTGGCGCAACAGCGGAGACGGCCTTTCTCGACGACCGGAACATCCACGAAAAACCGCTCGCCTGGTCAAAGGATGGGCGGTTTGTTGGCGTTTCAAAATTCTCAGTGAATGGTTCGAGCCAGGGTGATCTCTGGATTCATCCGACCGACCCTTCTTCAAAACCGTTTCCTTACATGGCGTCTACGTTCAACGAGTCGGACATGCGGTTTTCTCCAGACGGAAGGTTCGTGGCATACGTCTCAAACGAGTCCGGACGCAACGAGGTCTACGTCGGCTCGTTTCCGCTTCCCGCAGAGACGTTGCTCCTTTCCACGGAAGGGGGTACGGCTCCTCGTTGGAGCGACGATGGACGAGAGGTGTTTTACATCGCCCACAACGGCAGCATGATGCTGGCGCCCGTCCTCTCCACGAATCCGCTCAAGACCGGCGCTGCGACGGCATTGTTCAAGGTGCCGATGTTTTCTGCGCCCGACCCTTTCTACGACGTCACCAGCGACGGGCAACGTTTTCTAATCAATCAGCCCGAGCAGAAAACGGAAGAGCCGGTCACCGTCATCGTAAACTGGACTTCGGCATTGAAGCACTGATCCACAAACCAGGCGGTACACCGTACGGTTGATCGGTTGCCGACTCCGAGGTACGACGCGGCTACCAGGTAGTTACTTTCTCCAAACATGATCGTTCATCTCATCGATGGTACTTACGAACTGTTCCGGCATTTCTACGGGCTTCGCCGAGGAAATAGGGATGTCGATCCTCCTCTCGGCGCGGTGGCAGGTGTTCTCGGGACTGTGGCGAAGATGCTGGAAGACGACGCGACCCATATCGGCGTTGCTACCGATCACGTCATCGAGTCGTTCAGGAATGATTTGTGGCCTGGATACAAGACTGGCGAAGGAATCGAGCCGGCACTCCGCGCACAGTTTCATCCGCTCGAAGATGCGCTACGGGCCATGGGAGTCGTGACCTGGCCGATGGTAGAACTGGAAGCGGACGACGCGCTTGCATCTGCCGCGCATCTCGCGTCACTCGACCAAAAAGTGGAGAAAGTGTGCATCTGGACTCCGGACAAGGATCTCGCGCAGTGCGTCGTTTCCGACCGAGTCGTGCAGGTGGACCGGAAGAGCGGGCAGATTCGTGATGACAAAGCGGTGTTCGCGAAATGGGGCGTATCACCTGAGCACATCGCCGACTACCTGGCCCTGGTCGGCGATTCAGCTGACGGCTTTCCAGGCGTCGCCGGATGCGGTGCGAAGACTGCGGCGAGACTGATCGCACGCCACGGCCATATCGAAGACTTTCCACCGCAAGTCCTCGGCGAGAGTCATGAACGGGCCATGCTGTTCAAGAATCTCGCAACGCTCCGCACGGATGCCCCACTGTTCGAGAACGTCGACGAGCTCCGATGGCGCGGGCCGACTCCCGCATTCGACGCGATGATGCAGTCGGTCGACGCACGCCTGATCCGCCGCATCCGCAAGCTGCAACCCGTGGCCTAGACTGCCGGATGCAATCGAACGGAACAACGCTTCGACAGGAGAGACAACGCCGTTAAGATGCGCACGATGCGCAGCCAGAATCAGATTGACTCTTCGATACTCACTCTTCAGGCAACGACGATTGAGCATCTCGATGTTGAACTCAACGAACCATCGAAGCTGGGATCGACGCTGGAAGTGCACGTCCCATCCTCATGGCCCCCGGGTGAGTACGACCGTTCCGCAATGGAGTTTTTTCGCGAACAGATGATCGCAGGAGGCGATGCGGTTTCCGGATGGTACGGCTGGTACGCCATCCGACCGGAAGACGATCTCGTCCCGCGCACACTGGTCGGCGGAGGCGGTTACTTCGGCCCGGCCAACTCCGACGGAGTGGTCGAGATCGGGTATTCGATGACTCCGGAATGGGAGCGTCGAGGCTACGCCGCTGAGATCATTCGGATGCTCGTATCGAATGCCTTCGAACAGGCCCAGGTCACTCTGATCATCGCTCACACTACGGAAGTGAACCTCGGGTCAGTCCGTGCCCTCGAACGAAATGGTTTTCTCAGACACGGCCCGGGGCGAGACCCGGGAACAGTGAGATTGGAACGATCCCGCGATCAACGGGCCTGATTGCGAGGCGACGGAGCAGAAAAGATTCAGTCCTGTTCGCGCGCAGCGGATCGGCAGATGCTTAACCTGCCGGGTAGAGACGCTCGAACTCCGGCAAGCCGTGCAACGTTCTCAGGTCCGGATCTCGACGCGCCCAGGCCGGGTCCTTGA
>JBKJUK010000378.1:0-20198 GCA_046590705.1 Thermoanaerobaculia bacterium | reverse complement strand
GCGCGATTTGGTGGGTTTGATGCGTGGATCGTCCGTTGCCTTCCGAAGTGAGTTGACTCCGGAAGTCCTGCCTTCTCTGGAATCGTCCGCAAAGCCGATTGCCAAGGTCGTAAGTTGGTTGTGTTGCAGTCTGAATTTCGTTCTCATTGGCGCTGGAAGCTGATATGAAGATAGAACTCCGCGGTTGAAGAATTCTTGAATCGCTTACGGGAAGTCGAGTAGAGCGACGCAAGGCGGTTGTGGAGCACAGGCAATCCTGCCTGTGGCGGGACGTACTGACTTCGAAGGACGATTTCGTTCCGCGTAACCGAAACTTCAAGCAGTGGGTCTTGAACTTACTTCTTCGCGTCACAGGCAGGATTACCTGTGCCACACGACTGCGTCACGAAATAGCAATGGTCCAGCCACAGGCAGGATTGCCTGTGCACCACACAGGACTCGGATACGAGTTCGCCACCACTCAGCGCGTGAGTTCTGCTAGCAGGGCTCGGGTGCGCGCACTCGTCGATTGATCCAGTTCTTTCCGAAGTGCCTGGTCGAGCCGATCGAACGAGGACTTTACAGCGGTGATGTCTCCCTGGGCCGCGAACGCACGCATTTCGAGTTGTCCGACACTTTCATCGAGCGGGTCGACTTCCGTCAGCCTGCGCGTGATGGTGAGTACATCCTGCCTTCGACCTCTGGCTAGAAGAACCGCGCCCACATCAAGTCCGGCCCGGCGCAGCGAATCTGAGAACTGCGTTCTCCTGGCGATTACCCACGACTCGTAGAAGCCATCCATGAATGGGGCGGAATAGACCGACAGGGCGCGGTCGAATTGCTCCAGAGCCTTCTCTTCAGCGCCGGTTCGGAGGCTCCTGGTGTACTCGGCCAGCGAGGTCGAGAAGATCTCGGTGTCGAAGCCATACTTGAAGCGGGGATCGAGTCGGTACCGACCCCCGGTGAACTGGATGAAATTCTTCCCCGCGGATGTGACCGCGCGGACCGATTTGCGGAGGAACGAAATGGTCGGATGGAAATTGCGTTCGATCACATCGAGGTCGTCCTCGCCCCAGAAGACGTCGACAAGTTGATCCTTCGATGCAGAGTACGAGGGTGATGTGACCAGAAAGCAGAAGATGCTCAGCGCCTTACGCAAAGGCCACGAGGCCTCGCCGAGGTCACCACGAACGTTCGGCGCGCCGAAGAGTATTGCCTGAAGGTCGCTGCGGTTTTCCTCTTCGACGACGAGGGTCGGCGAGGGCTGCGCACTTCCGAAAGCGTAGCCTTCTTCCGCCACGATCTCGCGGGCTTCTTTCTCCATGGCTTCGCCAATGGCTCTGGTCTCATGCAGCTGGGAAAGTAGAAGGAGCGCCTCGGCCAGGAAATAACGCATGTTCCATTCACGGGCGATCGTTGCGGCCTCGCCCAGAAGTGTGCGGGCGCTCTCCTTCTGATCGAGTTTCTGCAGGATTTTTGCTGCCGTGATGAGGGGCGCGGGAAGCGAGAGCTGATTCCCGGCTTCACGTCGTCGCTGAATCAGCGAGGTAATCATCGAATGGGAATGGTCGAGGTTGCCCCGATCCAGTTCAAGCAGGGCCTGTTGTTCGACAAGGTCTTTCATCGATGGATCAACGCCGGCCTGCGCGTAAATGGCCGCGGCGGTATCGAGCGCTTCGAGAGCGCGATTCAGTTCGCCGCGACGGCGAAAGAGATCCCCGAACAACTCCATGGCATCGCCGCGGACGGTCTGAAGATTGAACTTGTCGCAGACTAGTAGTGCCAGCTCGAGATTACGTTCGGTCGTGGGCAGGTCACCCTGCATCAGCGCAATCCTGGCTAGGTTGAGGTAGCCGACTGCTTCCTGTGATTTCTGTGATTCGCCGTCGCCCGCCGTAAGTCGCTCGAAGTAACTTCGGGCCGCCTTGATCCGTCCGGTGGCTGCGGTTGGGAGTCCGAGGTTATGAAGGACGATTCTCTGGAACTCCGGAGGGACCTGTGGATCGAATGAGAGTGCCAGTGCTCGTTCCCAGAGCTCGCGCGCGGAATCGTAGAGGCCACTACGCAAATCGAGAATCGCGAAGTCATTCAACATTTTCACGCGGCAGAAGGGCTCGGCGTTGTCGAAAAGTGGAGCGAGTTTTTTCTGAAATTCACGCGCCGCGGGCATGCGATTGCGCCGGTAGGCCGTTTCGCAGAGTCCCTGGAGTGCCCAGGCCTTGAGCTTCGGCGGCAGTTTCTTTTGCTTGAGCAGCGCTTCGTAGAGGTCCGCTGCTTCGGAGAATCGACCCTCGTGGAGCGCTGCGCGTGCGACGTAATGAACTCGCGCAGGATCGCTGATCAACAGATCGGCTTCGAGCCCGCTGGCGAGCTGGCGGATGGTGCCCGCCTTGCCATCGAGCAACAGCTCAGCTCCGTGCCTGCTGAGGATTTCTGCAGCGCGTTCCGGCTCGCCGGCTTCAATGAAGGCGGGCGCTGCGCGAAGCAACTCCTTGCGACGTAAATAGAGTTCGGCGAGCGCACGTTGCATCGACTTGATCTTCACGGCACCGAGCTCTGTTCTTGCGATGCGGAACAGTACGCTGCGCACCAGCGGGTCAAGCCTGAAGGCTCCTGCGGTGGGCGACGGACGAAGCAGGCTGCTGGTACGCTGGATCTCGTAGAGTTCGTCTTCCAGATCCGGCATCTCCAGCGCTTCACTCAGGGCCGAGACTTCCACTTCCTCAGCAACAGAGAGTGTGATCAGACGGCTCCGCAGTGCAGGCGGCAGAGTTCCAATGACTTCTTCCTCAATGTAGCGTCTGAGCTCTAAAGAAGGATTGCGAAGTAGTTCCCGGACTTTCTGCTCGCTCAGGCGGGACGCAGCGAAGTTCTCGAGCACGATCCTGATGGTGGCCGCTCGTCCTCCGGTCATTTCGGCGATGCTTCCCGCATCGGCTTCGGAGAGCTCCCGCCCTGTCTGCCGGGAAAGTTCGAGGATCTCGTCCGGTCCCCAGGCAAGGATTTCCTCTCCGATCACTTTCAGCTGTCCACTGCTCTTGAGCTTTTGCACAAGGAGCCGGGGTTCATTCCTGCTCACGATCCAGCAGCGGATGTTGTCGGGGAGATAGTGAAGCAGTCGACTGACGAAGAGCGCACTGCCGCTGTTCTCTGCGGCAATCTGCTGGAACTCGTCGATCACGACCACTGTGCGTCCAACCACGCGCTCCTGCAGGTCGTTGATGAAAAGGTCGGCCATGGTTTCGGGGAGCGACCCCCGGTCCCGCTGCGCGGCAGCCCATGATTCGACGCCGGTACTCCGTCTGAAGCCCTCCAGCAGGTAGTCGAGCAGCCTGGCCGGCTCCTGATCCAGGACGTCGAGAGTGAGCCAGACGGTACGAGTATTGCTTGCCCGCAGGAAGTCCGAAAGATTCGTGGTTTTGCCAAAGCCGGCCCCGGCCACAAAGAATGAAACCGGGCGGTCGAGAGCAGCTTGAAACATGGGAAGAAGACGCGGAAGGTCGAGCGATCCTGCAGCCGAGGCCGGAATGGCCAGCTTTGCAGTTAGAATCGACGTCTTGTCGTTAGTCATGACTTTGGGTACGGTTCCTGAACGGGAAGCTGAAAAGACAGGACAGGATGACAACTCTAAGCTTGAAACGAATGATTGAACCGAAGAAAATAGCCGGACGTATACTTAACGCCTGAAGACGAGTAGAAAATGAAGAGCCTGCCCGGACAGTTTTGGAGAGTTGCGATTGCCGCAGAATTTGCGGTTGTCAGTCTCATTGCGTCCGGGGCATCTGCCGGAGTCGTCTATCAGCGAACGTCAGGCGTAGCCGTGACGGGTGTCTCAGGGTTGATCTCCGCGAGCCCGTCGGGTACGACCTTCGGCGAAGCTGGCGGCTATACATTCAACGAGGCTGGCGGCACGACCTTCAACGAAGCGGGTGGTCTTCTCTTCACCAACCCCGCAGGAACAACGTTCGGTGAGGCTGGTGGCACGACCTTCGGCGAGGCCGGCGGTACCACGTTCGGCGAAGCTGGCGGGACAACGTTTGGCGAGGCAGGAGGTACGACCTTCGGCGAGGCAGGAGGAACGACCTTCGGTGAAGCAGGAGGCGGCGTTCTTGGGACCTCGGCATCCTTCAGTGAGTCGAAGGCACCGTCGATCGACCTCGAGTTGCTGGCCCTGCTGGCCCTGCCTGCTGACAGCAGTTCACTCAACGTGGTCGTTACCTATCGAAGCTATCCCACTGCAGCGGACTTCGAGCAGTTACGATCCGTTGGAATCTTCGGCGGTACTGTACTGCGCAATCTTCCGATGATCAGTGTGAACGCCACTCGTGACCAGGTGCGTTTGATTTCACGGTTCACGAGCGTTCGTTCCCTGTACAGCAACCGTAATCTGCTCGTCGCCGGCGATTCACTGGCCGATGAGGTCTTTGCTTCTGCTGCGGACCTGCGTCGCGAGACGTTCGGTCCGGCTGGAGCGACGACGGGTCGCGGGATCGGAGTCGCAGTGGTCGACACCGGGATTGACGCGACGCACCCTGACCTTCGTGGTCGAGTCGCAGAAAACCTGCACGTGGTAAGTGGTCAGGGAACTCAGTTCGCGTTCTCCTTTCCGATCCTTTCTTCGCAAGCCGACACCGATCTGGTCTACGGTCACGGAACGTTCGTGGCGGGGCTCATTGCAGGTCAGGGAATCGCTGCCAACGGAAAGGTGCGCGGACTTGCGCCGGCGGCTCATCTCGTCGGTGTCAGCGTCGGGCAGTTGACTCTCGTGTACGCACTCGAAGGTCTCGACGCCGTGATGGCCGTCTCCAGGAAGCACAACATTCGGGTTGTGAACTGCAGCTTCGGCGTACAGGGATTCTTTGATGCAGCCGACCCGATGAACATTGCCACTGCGGCACTTTCAGCGAACGGCATCGTTCCGGTGATGGCTGCCGGGAATCATGGCCCGACTGAGGGTTCGATCTCACCTTACGCTGTCGCGCCATGGGTGATCGGCGTTGCCGGAACTGACGGGATGCGGCGGCTGGCCGCCTTTTCATCGCGGGGGTACTTTGGGGACCTGGTGTACGCACCGACCATCTCCGCCCCAGCTGTAGATCTGATCAGTCTGAGAGCGACGGGTACGACACTCACGGGCGCTGGAAGTGAGAGTGCGATCATCGCTGCTGGACTTGATCCGCTCCTCTACAGCGCAGCGAGCGGAACTTCGTTTTCCACGGCTGTGGTCAGTGCGTTGCTTGCGAGAATGTTCGAGGGTGATGCAAAGCTCGACACCGCGACAGCGAAAGCGATTCTTCAGAACACCGCGACTCCGCTTCCACAATACGACCGTTCGCAGATCGGAGCGGGGACCGTGAATTTCGCTGCCGCTCTTCACAAGACTCTGAACCGAGGAGTTCCTTACGGCAGCCTTCTCAAGAATTACTTTTATCAGAACGACTTTTTTTTCAGTCGAGGACAACGACAGAACCTGACAGCCGCCATGAGTATCGGTGAGCAGGTTCGGGACTTTGCCATTGCGGTCCCGGAAACGGTGGCGAGTCTGCATGTGGCGCTGGGATGGGGACCGCAGCCTTCGCCGGCCGATCTCGACATCGCCCTGATCGATCCTTCCGGGAAAGTCCGGGCGAGCTCTTCGCAGCTGAATCTCCCTTACCTTTCCGGTGCGAGCGAGAGTCTGGCCGTTCGCTATCCCCAGGCGGGACAGTGGACTCTGCGGGCCCGCGCTAAAACTGCAGTCGTGACAGGTACATCCCTGCAGCTCTCCTGGCAGGCAGTCTCGGTCTCGCATCGGACCCTCGATGTCACGGACCCCAGAGACCGCGAAGCGATGGAACTTCTCGTCCGAGCCAGAGTTTTCCCGAACGGCAGGAAGCTGCGCGGCAGTGAACTGATTGATCGGGGACTGCTGGCCGTCGCATTCGCCGCCTTCGGACAGCCCCGTTTCCTGCCGGTGGAGAAAACCTTCTCGGATGTTGGGGCCGATCACTTTCGGCTGTTCGCTGAATCCGCTGCAGGAGGAGCCGCACTCACGCCCGCGCTCTTCGGTCCTCACTTTACTGCAACAACCGCAGCGGTTCCCTTCAACGGTCAAGCCATTGTCACGCGCATCGAGTTCTGTCGCGCCATCGTCCGCTTTACGAATCGCGAAGCAGAGGCGCTGGCCCAGGCAGGTGCAGTAATTCCGACCACTGATGGCGATACGCTCTCACCGAGCGATCGCGGTTACGCCTCAGTGGCGCTTAGGTACGGACTCATTGACACTGTCGATAACCGGCTCGAACCAGCGGCCTCGTTGACATCGAAATCAATGGCGCAGTCGTTCCTTCGCTCCACGCAGTAAGGTCAGGTAAATGCGGCTCTCTGCTGCACCCGGCACTTCCTCTGTTCGGTTGCTGTCATCACTCCCACCGACTTCATTGCCGCCCCTCCGCGAGGAATTGGTCACATTAAGAGGCACATGGGAGAATGGGGAATGCGAGCACTCTCATTCATCCTTCCGTTCCTTGCCGTAGCAGCAATGGCGCAAAAGCCTGAGGTAGTCGACTATGGCACGTTGCGCGTCGGCATCAACGGGAGACTCGATGGCGTGGAGAAGTACGAGTTGCGTCGTACGGGAGATGGTTACGCGTTGCAGTCGCATCTGGAATTTGCCGACCGCGGTACGGCAATGCCGCTCCAGGCGTCGCTGAGCACCTCGCATGATTTCACTCCCCGCAAGTTTCGTCTCGACGGAAAACTCGATCGCTATACCGATGTCGCGACGCGGATTCAGATCAGCGGACGAACAGTGTCGCTCGAGGAACGAGATCAAATCAGCACCATGCGTGTGCCCTCTCGCTTTTTCACCCGCACTGGCTTCCGCCCCGCCGCGCTACAGATGATGCTCATTCGTTACTGGGAGAAGCAGGGGCGCCCGTCGCGGATCGCGCTGATTCCTGCTGGATACGCGCAGATAACGAAGAGCGGTACTGACAAGGTACAACGCGAAGGAAAGAGCATCGTACTCGACCGTTATCGCGTTCGCGTCCGAGGCGAAGACGACGCATCGATCTGGCTCGATTCGCAGCAATCGCTGTTCGCCGCAGTGATCAATGCTGCCGGTGTCTCCAGCATGCAGGTCGTGCGCGAGGATCTAATTTCATCGCTGCCCCTCTTCGTCTCGAGCGCGGAAGCGGCAGCGCTCGACCGAATGAGAGAGATGACGGCCGTGAGGCCTGTCGCTGCGGGGGCAGTGGCGCTCGTGGGCGGCACGCTCCTCGATCTGGAAAGCGGCGTGACCACTCGCGACAGCGTTGTGCTCGTGCGCGAGGGGAAGATCGAGTACGCCGGCGGTCGCCGTAAAGTGCCCTCCGACTTTAAAAAAATTGATATTCGAGGGAAGACCGTGATGCCGGGCTTGTGGGATATGCACGCGCACTTCGAGCAGCCGATATGGGCGCCGCTCTATCTCGCCAGTGGCGTTACGACGGTGCGCGATGTCGGCAACAAGGCGGACTTCGAAGTGGCCATCCGCAGCGCGATCGAGAAAGGCGAAGCGCGCGGTCCGCGGATGCTACTGGCCGGCATCATTGACGGGAGCGGTCCGAACGCGGTCGGCTCCGTCATCGTGTCCAATGCGGAAGAGGCATCTGCTGCGGTCGAAAGCTATGTGCGTCGCGGCTTCGACCAGATCAAGGTGTACAGGTCGATTACGCCGGATGAACTGTCGGCGATCACCGAAACAGCCCACCGTCTCGGCAAAAAGGTAACGGGTCACGTGCCCAACACCATGTCTACCGCGGAAGCGTTGGCGCGCGGTCTGGACATGGTCAACCACGTCACTACGCTCATGCGCGGGTATCTCTTCGACATCATCACGAAAGAGAAACTGTCGATGCACCGGGCCATCGCAGAGCGATTTGATCCCGAGGCTGACGGCGATGCATTGATCGCGGAGATGAAGCGTCGCGGCACAGTGCTTGATCCGACGCTCGGGTACAACGAAACAAGATCGCGTCGCCCTGGCGGACCGCCCGAACAGCTCGATCCCGAGGCGCGGCGCATTCCGCCCGCGCTGCTCGATCAGCTACTGAAAGTGGGTGTGCAGTCGGATGAAGAGGAACTCGCGCTGAAGGCGCTGGAGAAGATGAGGCGATTCGTCGGCCGCGCGCACTCCGCCGGAGTGCCGATTGTGGCCGGGACGGACGGCGGTGTGCTCGGCTTCGCCCTTGCGCGGGAGCTCGAGCTGTACGTGCGGATCGGAATGACTCCACTCGACGCGCTGCGAACTGCGACCGTCATTCCGGCGCGAGTGATGGATCGTGAGGGCGAACTCGCCTCGGTCAAGCCGGGTGCAGCCGCCGACCTCATCGTCATCGACGGCAATCCGCTGAAGAACATTTCGGACATCCGCCGCATCGTCCGTGTAATGACACGAGGCGTGCTGTTCGATACGAATGATTTCTGGAAGGCAGCGGAGTTCGCACCGCGGTAGGGCCTTCGCGCGCTGCCGTTGGATGAGGGAGCTGCTGTCGAGCGTTTGCTGTTGCTCATGCCCGGTTGCTCATGTCGATGATCGAAGTCCGCCGCCCTCGTGCAGATTTCGAAACGGGCTTGTGACTTTTTACGGAGTGGCACTGACTTCGTCGGGCCGGCATTTTCTGATTCATAATCACGCGAATGCAGAACGAACCAATTTCGCGCAACGCCTGGAAATCCTTGTTCGCGGCGCAGCTCGGGTGGATGCTCGACGCCATGGACTTTCTGCTCTTTACGTATGCGCTTCGGGCCATTCAGCTCGAGCTCACTCTGAGCGATCGTTCGATGGGTGCCCTGATCTCGATCGCGCTGGTGGCTGCGGCTGCTGGTGGCATCGTCTTCGGTCGGCTTGCGGATCGCATGGGTCGAGTGCGGGCCATGACCTTGAGCATGCTCGTTTACTCACTCGCAACAGGCGCTCTGGCCACTTCTCAAACCTTCTGGCAGCTCGCCTTCTGGCGTGCGGTGGTCGGCTTCGGGATGGGAGGGGAATGGTCGTGCGGTTCCGTGCTGGTCTCGGAGACCTGGCCGGATCGTCATCGGGCCAAGGCCATCGGATTCATGCAGGCTGGCTGGGCCATCGGGGCTTTGATGGCTGCCGGTCTCTCGGCTCTGGTGCTCGAATCGTATGGATGGCGGGCGCTCTTCGTCATCGGCGCGTTTCCTGCCTTGATCGCGCTTTTCATTCGGCGATCGCTGGAGGAGCCTGACATCTGGCAGCAGGCCAAGAAACGCACGATTGCAATGGCCCGGAAAACATCGATGCTGGACATTTTTCGACCGCCGTTGCGCCGCAAGACCATCATCGCTTCCCTGCTGACTTCTTCCGTTCTGATTGCCTACTGGGGGCTTTTCTCATGGTTGCCGGGATTCCTGGCGACTCCCATCGCCAAGGGTGGCGCGGGCATGACGCTCACAAAGTCCGCGCTCTGGACAATCGTGGTGCAACTCGGTTCGCTGGCCGGGTACCTGAGTTTCGGATTCATCGCCGACAAGATCGGACGGCGGCCGGCCTTCACGATGTTCATGATTGCCGCGGCCATCGTCGTCCCTGTCTACGCCACGGCGCCAAGCGCGACGACGCTTCTCTTTCTCGGCCCTCTGGTCGGCTTTTTCGGTTCCGGATACTTCTCGCTGTTCGGCGCGCTTCTGTCCGAACTGTTCCCCACTGCGATTCGCGCTACCGGCCAGGGCTTCTGCTACAACATAGGCCGCCTCGCTTCGGCCGCCGGTCCTTTCGCCATCGCACTCGTCGCACAGAACTCGGGTCTGGGAACGGCCATTGCCATCAATTCAATGTTCTTTCTGGCAGGGGCCATGCTGATCTGGGCACTTCCCGAGACGCAAGGCTCACGGCTGTCGGACGAGGCTGTTGCATGAATGGAGAATGTTGAATGGAGGATGGAGAATGGGGGGTTGGCCTCGCTGGCTCTGTCGATCTTTCTGCTGATCTGGGGGAAGCTACCGGAGAAGAGGCAATTGAAGTCGAGAGGCAGATCTTCAGGTACATCAGCTCCGCGAATATCGCCTGCGGTGGGCACACCGGTGATGAAGCCTCGATGCGATCCGCGCTCGCTCTGGCCTCCAGCCATGGTGTGATTGCAGGGGCTCATCCCTCCTACCCCGACCGCGTACATTTTGGTCGGGTATCCATCTCAATGACAGGCACGGCGTTGCGGAAATCAATTCGGGAGCAGATAGCATCACTTCGTCACATGGCCAGACTGGAAGGCATGGAAATTTCGCATGTGAAGCCTCACGGTGCGCTTTACAACGACGCGCACCATAGAGAGGAGATCGCTGCGGCGATTGTGGGAGCGATTGTGGAGGAAGGAGCGGGCGCCTCGCTGGTGGTTGCTGCCGGTTCGATGGTGCAGAGGCTGGCCCGTGAGGAGGGTGTGTGCACGATTCTCGAGGCTTTCGCGGATCGGCGCTACCGAACCGATGGGAGTCTGGTTCCAAGGAGCGAACGGAATGCACTCCTGTTGGAGAATGACGAGGCCTCCGCGCAGGTGCTCAGGTTGGCGCGGACTCAGAGTGTTCTCAGCTGGCCGGGAGACCAGGTGATCACGGTCCCCTTCGCAACCATCTGCCTGCATGCCGACATGGACGGAGCTCTCGAGCGCGTGGCATCAATAAGAAACGCACTTCATGACGCCGGTTTCGAAGTCAGTGCCTCGGCGAGGGCGCTTGCGAGGTAGGACAGATTCGGCTCTACTCCGCATTTCTCACACTCCTTCTGCTGCGACGCCGGATAGCGGCCTGTCTGCTTCGTTGCACAACGGTTTCTCTCCTCGACATAGTGTCAACTATGCCTACGTCGCGAAACCCCCGTGCGCCTCGCATCCAAGCCACTCTCCGCCGCCTCGCGACGAAGGAGTGTGAGAAACGCGGGCTAACAACTACCATGGCTGACGCACATGGCTGAATCTCTCGTGGTTCCGGGCGGCATGCTGGAGGCGAACGATGCAGTGGTCACTGCCGACGGTCGCGGCAGGATCGTCTTCTGGAACAACCGAGCCGAGGAAATCTTCGGCTACACCGAGGAAGAGCTGCTGGGGAAACCCCTCACCATGCTCATGCCGGAACGATACCGCAAGGCTCACGAAGAAGGCCTGAGGCGGGTGTCGGAAACTGGTTTCTCACGGCTGGATGGAAAGCCGCTACACCTGCACGGATTGCGAAACGACGGAAATGAATTTCCGCTCGAGCTGCTGATTCGAACGTGGAGGTCGGACAAGGAAATCTTCTTCAGCGGCGTGATGCGGGACTCTTCGATCGCTATTGGAAGAGGGTTGAGCCAGCCTGACGACGTGATCTTCAAAATCTCCCAGATCTTCTCCGGCACCAGTCAGCCTGACGTGGCACTGAAGCGTGCCGTCGAACTGATCGCGTCGGGCTTGGAGGCCACTGCGGCGATTCTCTGGCTAGTGAGTCACGATCGACACACCATTCATTCTGCGCAGGCCTGGTCCTCGAAGAATTCTCTATCTGAACTCGCGGGCCTGAACGGCAAGTATCCAATTGGAGTCGGGGTTCCGGGCCAGGTCTGGGCGGACAAGGTCCCACTCTCGATTGAAGATTTGTCGGCTGACGCGAAGATCATGCGGCAGCAAGCCTCAGAAGCGGGGTTCACTTCACTTCTGGCTTTCCCCGTTTTTCATGGAGATTCGGTACTCGGAGTGCTGGAGGTTCTTTCTCCGTCGCCCATGCACATGGATGCAGGGCGAGTCACTTTGCTCGCTCACATTGGCGGCCAGATCGGGCAGTTCATCTCTGGTATGGAAGCCGAGGAACAAGCTAGGCAGTCGACGGCTTTCGCCGAGAATCTCATTGAGACGGCAAGTGCCCTGGTGGTCATCGTTGACGAGAGAGGTGGGATCGAGCGTGTCAATCGCACGGCGGAAGAGCTTGCAGGTGTCCCGCGTGCCGCGCTTTCCGGAAGACTCTGGATCGAACTGGTGGATGACTTCGGTGGAAGCTGGCAGAAGTGGTTTTCGTTCCGCCCCGGGCGTCGGGAGTCTTCTCAGTTCGAATCCGGCTTTCTCCGGCCGAACGGTGAGTCTCGGGTCATTCTCTGGTCCGCGTCGGAACTCCTCGAGTATGGGGCGGCGAAGACCATCCTGTTCGGTGTCGACATCACCGATCGACGGATCGCCGAGAACTCGCTGAGGATCTTTGAAGACACGATTGCGGCGATGCCGCTCGGAGTGATGATCTGGAAGCGTGAAAGGGTCGGTCAGGAGGAGCAGTTCGTTCTGAAAGCTGCGAATCCTGCTGCGCAGCGGAATTCGAATGCCGAGCTTGTGGTCGGGAGTCGTCTCGAGAGTGTTCTGGAGGAAGGCTTCGAGGTTTCGACGAAGGCCGCATTTGCCGATGTTCTGCAGAGCGGCGAAGTGAGGCAGGCTCGCGAATCACGCCGTCCGGAATATGAAGACGGTGAGGGAAGGGTCCTCGAGACCACGATCTTTCCGCTTTCATCCGACACAGTCGGTGTCATGAATGAAGATGTGACGGACCAGCGCATCGCTGCGATGGAGCAGCAGCGTTTGCGAGCACAACTCGATCTCGCGGAGCGTCTGGCCGGACTGGGAAGACTCGCCGCAAGTGTTGCGCACGAATTCAACAACGTACTCATGGGGATTCAGCCATTCACTGAAGTGCTGCAGCGTCGTCACGCCGCTGATGAACGCACCCAGCAGATTACCGGTCAGATGTTCAAGTCGATTCAGAGAGGAAAGAGAATCAGTCAGGACATCCTCACCTACACACGGCCTTCTGAGCCGCAGTTGCGGACGGTTCGTGCCGGAGAGTGGCTTAGTGAATTCATCCAGTTCGTCGCTCCACAAATCCCTTCGAACATGATGCTGCGCACCGAGTGTGATCCCTCAATCCTGATGAACGTCGATCCCGGGCAGCTCCATCAGACCCTGGGCAATTTACTCAACAACGCCCGGGACGCCATGCCTTCGGGCGGACACGTCACAGTGCGGATCCGTCCGGTGGAACCTGTAGTCATTGTTCCGGTTGCGGTCCTGAGTTCACCCGACGATTTCGCGCACATCGAGTTCTCAGACGATGGAGTTGGAATGTCGCAGGAAGTGAGTTCGAGAATCTTCGAGCCGCTTTTCACAACGAAGAAACTGACGGGGACAGGGCTTGGTCTGGCGATTGTGCACCGGATTGTGAAGCAGCACGGCGGTGAGATCGCGGTCGAAAGTATCGAGGGCGCTGGAACAACGTTTCATATCTTCCTGCCGAGAGCGAAGCGGGCTGCCTCCATCAAAGATGACGGCACGGCAACTATGCGCGTCGCCATCGTGGGATCTGAAGATCTTCTCAACGACTTCAGGAATGTCGAAGCCGGCCAGCCGGAATTTAACTTCCGGGTGATCACCCCTTCGGACGACTCATCTGTCATGGCGGCCATTCAGTCAGAAGTGCCCGATGCAGTGATTCTGGACATCGATTCTCCAGGAATGGACGGGTTCGATCTGTACCGGCGACTGCGATTCAAGTTGCCGGAGATACCGGTAATCTTCTGCTGCGCCGAGAAGGACGACCAGCGATTCGAGTTGCGGGAATCCCGCAGGGTGGCCGTGCTCGCAAAGCCTTTTGGTCAAAAAGAACTGATGGAGATGGTCGAACAGCTGTCGAGAAAATGATGCATACCGACGCGCATCTGACCCCGGAGGAAGAGAACGCCATCAGTTGCTGGCTGACCAGGGAACGTTGTGAGTGGCCTGCAGTCAATGAACGAAACGAGCCTTTCTTTCGATCACTGCTCATGCATGGCCTGCAGCCGCTGGTATGGCACGCTGCGATGGCCGGGAACGTCACTTCGATACCCACCGGCATCGCCTCGAGACTGCGCAACGCTTTCGCCACCGAATTCGCCGTAGATCATATCCGTAGCTCCATGTTGATCCCGGTGCTACACGCTTTCGGGCAAGCCGGAGTTCAGTTTCTCGTCCTGAAAGGAACCGCGCTTGCGCATCTGATCTACGAGTTGCCTGAGTTGAGGCCCCGCGTCGATGTTGATCTCTGGATCAGTGAAGCTCAGCTGTCTTCCTCACGCGCGCTGCTTCTGCCGCTTGGCTTCGAGGAGATCACCACCGGTGGCAAGTTGATTACGCACCAGTCCATGTTCGTGAAGAAAGGTCGGAGCGGAGTGATGCTACAGATCGATCTTCACTGGCAACTGAGCAACGTTCAGCGTTTCGCGCTGACCCTGCCGTTCGACGAATGCTTCGCGCGGCGTGTGGAGATGTCCATCGGCGGGCAGGGTTCCTTCGCCATGGATTCTGTTGACGCGCTGATACACAGTTGCATCCATCGCTTCGCCCACCATCCGTCCGAGAGCAGGATGATCTGGCTGGTTGATGTCTTCCGCCTGGCTGTGACGCTGGATGAGAAGAGCAAGGAGCGCTTCTGGAGTCGAGCTGAGAAGCTGCAGCTCGTCGACGTGATTCGTTACACCTACGATGACGCGCAGCGGATCTTTCCCATGCATCTGGTTCTGCCGATTCCTTCGAGCCTGCTTGCGATCGCCGCCGCCAGCCCTCTGGTAAGCCGGCTGGATGTGATGCGTGCAGACGTCCGTGCACTGCAGACATGGTCCCGGAGGAGACAGTGGCTCCGCGAGCTGGCTTTCCCGAGTTCCGAGTACATGCGCCGCAGTTACCGGCAGAAGTCGAGATTTCTGCTACCACTGCTTTACGTACACCGCGGTCTGCGCGGGATACTTCGTCTGGTCGATGGAAACCAGAAAAAGGGGCCGGAGCGGGCCCGCCGTGATCTTCCGTGGGGCCCCTGACGCATGACTGCAGTCAGATTCGCGCGCTCTCAGGCCGTGTGCGGGAAAAATCGCATCACGAACTGAATCCCGTGCCAGTTGCCTCAGAAGCTGATTGAGAAGGAATGCGAATGTTGTCGATGAGGCGCGTGGCTCCGACGCGGGCCGCGCCCACCAGCAGCAGCTCGCCGGTCGAAGTCTGCGGCGTGAGGAACGTCAGAGGGTCCACGACTCGCAGGTAATCTTCCTGTACGCCCTCTGAGAGGGCCAGCGTGCGGGACATGGCCGACTCCACGTCCGCGAAGCGATTTCCGGAGCGCAGTGCCTGCTGTCCCTCGCGCAGGGCGCGGTTGAGTGAGACCGCCAGTGCCCGCTGTGTCTCGTTGAGATAGGCGTTGCGCGAACTCAGGGCCAGACCATCACCCTCCCGTACCGTTGGCGAGAAAACCAGCTCCACATCGATTGCCAGATCGTTCACCATCTTTCGTATGACTGCGCACTGCTGTGCGTCTTTCTCGCCGAAGACAGCGAGGTCGGGCCTCACGATATTCAGCAGCTTCATGACTACCGTGGCCACACCTGCAAAGTGTCCGGGACGGCGTTCGCCTTCAAGCGGCTCGGACACTCCTCCCACGGTCACGCTCGTTGAAAAATCGGGAGGGTAAATTTCTGCGACTGAAGGCAGAAAAAGAAGGTCCACGCCGCGCGCCTGGAGCAGCGCCGAGTCGCGCGCTTCATCACGCGGATAGCTGGAGAAATCTTCATTGGGACCGAACTGCGCTGGATTCACGAAGATTGAAACCACCACCAGGTCTGCGCCGCGTTTTCGCGCCTCGTCGACCAGCGAGAGGTGACCCTCGTGCAGGTATCCCATGGTCGGTACGAGGCCGATACGCTTCTCCGCAATCCGCGCCTCAGAAAGGGCGAGGCGTACAGCCTTGATGGTCTGCGTTGTGATCATGCCTTTTCGACCGCATGAAGGCGTGGCGTGATCACTCCACCGTAAAGGCGTTTCAACTCTTCGTCGCCAGTGATGTGAAACGACTCTTTACCCACGTCAGGGAAGCTTCCGTCCTGCACATCTGCCACGAACGCCGCCACCGCGCTTCGAATCGTTGCTCCGACGTCGGCGTACTGACGAACGAAGCGAGGGACATGGCCAGTGGTCAGCCCGAGCAGATCGTGAAAGACCAGCACCTGTCCATCGCAGGCCGGACCTGCGCCGATTCCAATGGTGGGAATTCCGATCCGGTCGGTCACGAAGGCGGCCAGCTCGGCAGGTACGCATTCGAGAACGATGGCGAAGCAGCCTGCCGCTTCCAGTGCCTCCGCTTCTTCGATCAGGCGGCTCGCTTCCTCCACACCTTTACCCTGCACCTTGAACCCGCCCATGGTGTGCACTGACTGCGGTGTGAGACCGATGTGACCCATCACTGGAATCTCGGCGTCGAGAATGGCGCGGATCATCTGGATGCGAGCCGGTTTGCCGCCTTCGACTTTGACCGCGCGAGCACCGGCGCGAATGAAGGAACCCGCATTCTGCACGGCGTCCGCGGGGGTGGTGTGGTACGAAAGAAAGGGCATGTCGCCGATCACCAGCGCGCGCGATGCACCGCGGGCCACGGCCGCTGTGTGGTGGAGCATGATTTCCATGGAGACGCCGAGCGTGTCTTTCTGGCCCAGCACGACCATCCCGAGGGAGTCGCCCACCAGGATCATGTCCACTGCGGAAGCGTCGAGGGCAGCAGCCGATGGGTAATCGTAGGCAGTGAGCATCGATAGCCGGCGCTGACCTTTCGCGAGTTTGATGGATGGAACCGTGACTGGTCTGACAATCTCTTCGTTCATTCGAGCCTTCCTTCCTGAAAGGCGAACCGAACGGCCGGCTGCTGTGTCGCCTGTTGGCGGCACAACGCCGGAGGAGCGGGGCGAGTACAGCGCCGCGCGGGCCAGTTTCGCGTCTCGGTCCGTTGACTCAGGATCCAAGCGGTACGTAATACTGCGTTCCCTTCTGAGCAATTCGAATCTGTTCTACTAATCCTTCGAAATGCTCGGGTTTGTGAACAAAGTCTATATCGTTCGTATTCACAACGAGAAGAGGAGTTTCATCGTAACGGTAGAAGTAGTGGGCGTAGGCGTCGCTGAGTTCTTTCAGATAAGCCGGCGAGATGGCTTTCTCGTACGCTCGTCCGCGCATTTTGATTCTGCGCAGAAGCGTGTCCTGGCTGGCCTGAAGGTAGATCACCAGTTCCGGTCGCGGCACGGACTCGACCAGGAGTTCGTAGAGCCGGTTGTAGATCATCAGCTCAGAGTCTTCCAGCGTGAGGTACGCGAAGATCTTGTCCTTGGGAAAGCTGTAATCAGCGAGAACCAGTTCGGTGAAGAGATCCCGCTGCGCGAGCTGCTTCTGCTGGTCGTAACGGGAGAGCAGGAAGAAGAGCTGACAGCGGAACGCAGCACCCCGTTTGTCTTTGTAGAACTCAGAGAGAAACGGGTTGTCGACGTCTTCGAGAACTTTGGTGCCGCGGAACCGTTTCGCGAGCATGTCGACCAGAGAAGTCTTGCCTGCTCCGATCGGTCCTTCGACTGCGATATGGCGGAATGGAAGCGTCTCCATGGAAGGTGCGTCCGGCTCCTTGTGCCGCAGCCGCGTCGCGAAAATGCTAGCTGCCGACCTTCATACCGGCGGCCAGAATATCACAGGCTCCGGCAACGAACATGACCACTGCCAGGATGCCGTTGGCGGTGAAAAAGGCAGCGTCGATGCGCCTGATATCGCCGGGCGAGATGATCGAGTGCTGCCATAGCAGCAGCCCTGCCGCAGCGGCTACACCGGCGAAGTAGAACACCCCCAGCCCGTTTACCCACCCGAAGGCCGCGAAGAAGACGACAGCCAGCAGATGGAGCATCCGGGCAATGACGAAGGCCCGTCTCACCCCGAACCGTGAGGGGATCGAGTGCAACCCGGCGCTTCGATCGAACTCGAGATCCTGCATCGAGTAGAGAATGTCGAACCCAGCGGTCCAGACCAGAATTGCTGCGCAGAGAGGAAGGACGCTCGACGGAAGCGTTGCGGTGACGGCCACGGCAGCGCCAGCCGGTGCGATGGCCAGCGCCAGCCCGAGAACCAGATGGCTCAGTGCAGTGAATCGTTTCATCGCCGAGTAGCCAAGAATGATGAGCAGCGCCACCGGAGAGAGAAAAAGTGCGAGAGGGTTCAGGGCCGCACAGGCCCCCAGAAAGAGCGCAATGGAAGAGAGCGTGAAGAGCGCCACGAATTTCGAGGACACCAGTCCGGCCGGAATGGCGCGTGTCGCGGTTCTCGGGTTTCTGGCGTCGATTCGCGCGTCGAGTAGCCGATTGAAGGCCATGGCCGCTGATCTCGCCCCGATCATGGCCAGAACAATCCAGAGAAGTGTCGTCCACGGGGGAACTCCGCGCGCGTAAACGAACGCCGAGAGAAGTGCGAACGGCAGAGCGAACAGAGTGTGCTGGAATTTGATCATCTCCAGCGTGATCGCAACCTGTCTCATGACTCTTGGCGCTCGTCCCGGGCACGATTGGCATGCGCGGCAGCGTAGACCGTAGCCGTGATGATCTGGCCGCCGAGCAGTAGAACGGACATCGCGTGAAAGATGCCGAAGCGGCGTCGAACAGGATCGCCGGTTGGAAGCGAAGAAATCTCGGTCGCGGAGCCTCTCCTGGTCCTGTGCGCCAGCGAGTCGATCGCAGTCTGCCCTGCGGCCAGCATGGCTGACACCAGCAGAATGGAAATCATCAGCCCCCTCAACTTTCTGCGTTGAAGGTCGAGCGTCAGGAGAAGAAGCGGCGCTAGAACTCCGATCCAGTGCCATCGCCGGAGCATCTCACCGACCACGTCACCTGCAATGCTTGGTGAGGGTGCTCCGGCGAAGGCCGACGGCGCGGCGATGGTCACCAGGAAGACTGCGCCACCCAGCCAGACCGCCAGCACCAGCATGTGTACGAAGTTTCTAACCCGCATTTCCCACACTCCTTCTGCTGCGGCAGCGGATAGCGGCCGGTCTGCTTCGTTGCACAACGGTTTCGCTCCTCGACAGAGTGTCAACTATGCCTTCGTCGCGAAACCGCCGTGCGCCTCGCATCCAAGCCACTCGCCGCCGCCTCGCAACGAAGGAGTGTGATAAATGCGGGCTAACCAGGGCAGCCATCAGGTGAACAGCGCTGCGATGGAGACCGAGTAGGGCGGTCGGATCACGCCCTGGTCGGTGATGATCGCGGTGATGAGATGGGCCGGAGTCACGTCGAAGGCTGGGTGCATTGCCCGAACGCCATCCGGTGCTGTCCGGATGGTGCGCTGGACACCTTCCGCGTCGAATCCGGTAGTTTCACTCACCTCGATTGAGGCGCGCTCTTCGATAGGAATGTTTTCCCCGGACCGGCAGGAAAGATCGATGGTCGACCTGGGAGCGGCGACGTAGAAGGGAACTCCATGCGCCTGGGCCAGAACGGCCACCATATACGTTCCGATCTTGTTGGCGGTGTCACCATTTTCCGCGATGCGGTCTGCCCCGACGATGACGGCATCGAATTGTTTCTTCTGGAAAAAGTGGCCGGCCATGCTGTCGGTGATCAGTGTGACTTCGATTCCATCCTGCGCGAGTTCCCAGGCAGTCAGTCGAGCACCCTGCAGATACGGTCTGGTCTCGTCGGCAAAGACCGCCACGCGTTTCCCCGCCTCGATCGCAGAGCGCACCACGCCGAGAGCGGTTCCATGTCCGGCCGTTGCCAGCGCACCAGCGTTGCAGTGAGTGAGAACGGTGGAGTTGCTCCCGAGCAGCTGTTGGCCGAACTCGCCGATGCGGCGATTCGCGGCAAGATCTTCATCAAAGATCTGCATCGCGAGAGCAGTGAGCTCTTCAGCGATGACGCGACTTTCCTCGTTCACGAGTTCCCGATGGCGCTGTGTCATGCGGTCCACGGCCCAGGCCAGATTCACTGCCGTCGGCCTGCTCGCTTTCAAGGCCTGTGCGGCAACCTCGATCGTGGCCGGGGAGGAGTCTGCAGCTCGCGCAGCGAGGGCGATTCCGAAGCCGGCGCAGACCCCGATGGCCGGTGCCCCGCGGACGATCATCTGGCTGATTGCATCGCGGACATCCATGAAGGTCGAACATTCGCGGTAAAGAATCTTGTGAGGGAGCAGACGCTGATCCAGAAGTTGCAGCACGTTTCCCGACCAGATGATGGGTCTGACACTGTTGTTCACCATGTTCCTCGATATACTACATGCGGGCATTCGAACAGTGCTGGTGCGCTTTTCGGCCTGTTCCAGAATGACACTCTGATCCGCGGCATTCGCGCCAATCCCTGATGCAGAGGTTCGTGAACGACGGCAGGTTGATTCCGCCGGGCTCCTACGAACGAT
>JBKJUK010000140.1:0-3337 GCA_046590705.1 Thermoanaerobaculia bacterium | reverse complement strand
CGCCGTAGTAGACCCGAATCTGTCTCAACTTATCGGTGCATGGCGGTTTGTGCGCCAGCAGGGGCGCAACATCCAGTCTGGCGAGATCGTGGCAGGTTCGACCTCGGAGGGGCTGCCCGGCATCCTCATTTATTCACCGGACGGTTGGATGAGCGTATCGATCGACCGACGTTCGACGGGTGGCGTGTACTGGGGCTACTTTGGCACATTCAGCCTCGAGAATGACAAGCTGATACATAAAATCGAGGGCGGGAGTATCACCGCTAGAGGCGCGAGCCCGGCGACGTACCGGGTCGAAGAGGGCGGGCGGCGTCTCGTGATCTCGACGCTGCCGAACGCGAACGGCGTTGTGGTGGATTACACCTTTGAACGAGTGCCGTAGAGCGATAGCTGAAGTGAATGTAACGATAGCGCGCGCTGCAGCGCGGAACCCCAATGAACTGTGACAAGCGGTGAGGATGTGACCGCTGCCTAACGACTGCCAGAAGCGGTTTCACGCTTCTGGGTGTACGATTCCCGCCTTCGGTCCACGCAGGTGAGCACTGGATCCGTTAGGCACACGCAAGGACATGATGACAACCTCTGGACACAACGTACTGGACGCCATTGGCAACACGCCGCTCATCGAACTTCAAAAAATCGTGCCGGCCGGCTCGGGGCGAATCGTTGCCAAGCTGGAGTGGGCCAATCCGACCGGGAGCATGAAGGATCGAATGGCCAAAGCCGCCATCGAGGCCGCCGAAGCCAACGGGCGCTTGCGACCGGGCGGAACGGTGGTGGAATACACTGCCGGTACCACCGGCATCTCGCTGGCGTTTGTCTGCGCGGCCAGAGGATACTCCCTCGAGATCGTTTTTTCGGACGCATTCAGCGATGAGAAGCGACGGACGATGCAGGCGTTTGGCGCGCGAATCACGGACGTGCCGAGCGACAACAAGAAGATCACTGAAGCGCTGATCAAGGCCATGATCAGCACCGCTGCCGACATCAGTGTGCGGCCAGGCCATTGGTATTGCGATCAACTCAACAACCATGACGCCATTGCGGGATATCTTCCGCTTGGTGACGAGCTGTGGCAACAGACCGGCGGACAAATCGATGCATTCGTACATTCGGTCAGCACGGCGCATTCAATTCATGGCGTCACGAAATCCCTGCTGAAACACAACGACCGCATCCGAACTATCGCCGTCGAACCTGCGGAGTCGGCTGTGCTGTCCGGGAAGCCAACCGGCTCCCACAAGATCGAGGGTATCGGCATTGGATTCATTCCGCCGTTGTGGCAGCCTGAACTCGTCAATGAGATTCAGACAGTGACTACGGAGGAAGCGAAGGAGATGACGCGACGATTGGCGCGAGAGGAGGGGATCTTCGCGGGCGTGTCTTCCGGCGCGAACGTCGTCGCGGCGATCCGCGTCGCGAAGCAGCTTGGCCCTCGCGCGACCGTGGCGACCATCATCGTCGATTCGGGGCTGCGGTATTTGAGCACCGACGTGTACTCCGGCAAGCCCGGTGCGTAACGCGGCATGCTCGGAGAGGCTCACGGCGATGATCGTCGCCTGACGCGACGCTGCAGCGGACGTCGGCCAGGTTGCTGCCACTGTTGCTTTCACGTTGCGGCCGTATCCGTTCTCGGAAGCGGTTGCCGCTTGAGACGTAGCAGTCTATTCTCGCGGCCATGAAACTCATCGCCCGCCGGATCGGCACGCTGCTTCCCGTCTTCCTTCTCAGCTGCGCCACGGCCCCTCCGGCCGCGTCCCCTCACGATGAGTTCTTCGCTCAACTCCGCACCCTCTGCGGCAAGTCCTTCTCCGGTCGCCTTCTCGTTGACACGTTCCCGTCCACTGCGACCAGCCCAGTGTTTGCCGGGCAGTCGCTGGTCATGCATGTCCGTGACTGCGAGGCCGATGTGGTCCGCATTCCGTTTCACGTTGGCGCCAACCGCTCGCGCACATGGATCGTCACACGCACCGCAACGGGATTGCGGCTCAAGCACGATCATCGCCACGCTGACGGCAGCGAGGACGCAAACACGCAGTACGGGGGGGACACCGTAGATGCGGGCAGCGCTTCCCGCCAGAAGTTTCCGGTCGATGCGGAGTCGATCGCGATGTTCATCCGCCTTAACCGCCCGGTGGGGAGCCACACCAACATATGGACGATGGAGGTCCAACCGGGACGCACGTTCATCTACGAAGTCGCACGTTCCGGCGGTGAACTGTTTCGCGTGGCTTTCGACCTGACGACACCGGTCCCGACGCCATCGCCGGCGTGGGGCTACACGCCGCGATAGAGGCTGAGCAGCGCGGTCGTTGCCGCTCGGGAGCCGCTCCTTCTCGCAAGGTCCGCACGCCGTGACCGGTTCGACTCGGTCAGCCGCGGTTTGCTCGGAGTCTGGGGCCGGAGATTCAGTTCAGACTTCCCCAGCGTGATTGAGTCTGGGAATGGAATGATTTTCGTAGACCAGACATCATTTCGCAGCCGACGGCAGACTTTCCGACCAGGTACCCTGACGCCATGAAACTGGGACTAACACGACCTGAATCAGAAACTGAAGCTACGACCCCGCGGGCCTCCGGCTGGCGCAAGAACGCCGTCTGCGAGGACACTCCGTAGCCTTGCTGTGGGCTGTCAGGTTACGGTTTCGCCGGCCGCATCAACCAGATGTCGCCCTGCTGCTGGCGCTGCTTGACGTAGACGGTGGTGCCGTCGGCCGAGAGCTTGAAGTCGGGGGTTCCGGTGTTGCCTTCGGACTCTAAGTTCTCAGGAAGTCCCGGGATAGGCGTCATGGTGACGGCTCTGGTTTCGAGGTCGAGCACTCCCATGCTCCTGTTTTCGAAGAACACAATCCGTTTTCCATCGGGGAGCCATCGTGGAGAATTTCCGCGGTCGTTAACTTTTTCCCAGCGCCGTTTCTCGAGGGAGTAGAGCGCAATTCCGGGAGCATCGCCGGAGCGGAGGTCGTTGAGGCCGGCAATGATGCTTTTGCCATCGGGCGACCACCGCGGAAGGTCGATCGTATGATTCTCGTCCAACGACCCGATCAGTTCGATCCGCTGTGCCATCGGCCGCGACAGATGGACGAGTGCGCCAAACCGGTCGGTGCGCACGACGAGTGTCTTCCCGTCCGGCGAAACCTCGGGGTAGAACAACGCTCCCGCCTCCAACTTCGACGCAGCAACATCCGTCACCTGAGTCAGACCGCTTCCGTCCACATTGATGCTCCAGACGTCCCACGCTCCGGCGCGGTTGGAATAGGAGTAAAGGGTCTTTCCGTCGGGTGACCACCCGGGGTAACGATCTCGCGCTCCGTCGTTCGTCAGTTGCCGCACGTCAC
>JBKJUK010000104.1:0-4793 GCA_046590705.1 Thermoanaerobaculia bacterium | reverse complement strand
CCGAAGATCATCCTGCCATCGGTAACCGGTTGGATTGACTCGTTTCAGGGAATCTCCGCCTCCTCGCCTCTCCTGAGCTTCCTGAACGGACGTATCTCGTCAATGCTGGCAGACTGGGGCGTAATTGATCTCCTCAATTCTTTCTCGAAAGGGATTGCACTCCGTGCAGGCTCGCCTGCACGAGTAGCGTCGGGAGAGGGTCTTGCGTCCATCGTCATCGTGATCGCGCTGTTGGTGATCATCAGCGTCATCGCGGGCAAAACAAAAACCGTCGAAGCGGCCATGGCCAACGGCCTGGGTGTTCTTCTTCTGGTGATGATGCCGCGTGACCCCGCTCTCTGGGTCCTGGTCGCTCCATTCGCAATCGTCGCTTCGCCAGCTTTCTGGCTACCGGTAACCATCTGCAGCCCGCTGCTCATGCTCGCTTCCAGCGATCCTGACTCCTCACTGATCATCTGGGCTGCGAGCCTGGCAGTCCCGGCAGTCTGGATCGCGATCCTTCGACTTCGAGGCAAGCGTGGTGTTCCGGAAGATGCTGAAGAAGTCGCAGCCTGACTATCCGCTGAAGTCACCGCAAGAAACATCGATTACGCAGGCCATCACGAACAAGGAAGTGACTTCGTCGTTCAGGGCGCCGCGATCGTCGTTGTTGGCACTGCGGTCTGCCCGGAAGAAGCGTCCGGAGATTTTGCGCGTCCTGCCTCAGCGCCGGCATTGCTCTTTCGACTGGCACGAGAGGACTTCTTCTTCGAAGACCTGCCTTTCTTTTCCGCGGTCTTACCTGCGGCCGCATCCGCAGCTTCCACCCGGGCTTCCGGACCCATCTGAACCAGCAGTTTCGCGCGGGCAGCGGTGAGTTCGGCGGACGGCATGGCGGGGTCAGCATCTTTGGTGAGTGCGGCGGCTGTCAGCATGGCTGCTTCGCTGCGAGTGAGACCCCGCGCAGGTTTACGGAAGTACCGCTGCGAAGCATCCGCGACACCTGTCATCTCCCCGTATTGGGCGACGTTGAGATAGAGTTCTAGAATTCGCTTGTGCGAGAGTTCAGACTGCATGGAACCAGCAATCATCCAGGCGCGGAGACGCGCCACCGGATTTCCAGCATCCCCACTATAAATTCGACGAGCCGTCAGCACCGCGATAGGACTCGGCAGATAGAGAATCCGATCGGAGGTGGTCAATGATTTGAGTGCGGCCGCAAGGTCTTTCGTACCCAGGCCTCGCCTTTCAAAGAACCTCGAATCGATGGCCTTCACCGTTGAGCTTTTGATCACGGAAGGAAGTTCATCATCCACTGCCCAGGCCTTCGGTCGGACCACCGCGATCTCCGGGGGATCCTTCTGCAATACCGAAAGGTCAGGGAGCGTGGCTCCGACGTAAATCAGCAACAGCGCGCTGCCGAGGAGTGCCGACTTCAGAGCGATGGAAAGGATCCGGCGCGGCCATCCAGGAGTGGTGACCTCGTCGTCGTAGAATTCGACCGGCGCTTCGATTTTCGGGCGGGAACCGGAGCCGGACAGGTGCGGGAATTCGCTGCGACCGGTCAGAGGCCGCGGTGGTGCTGGCGCGCCAGCGGCACTACCGATGAAACTCCTGATCGCTGCAGCAACTTCACGCATCGATCCGTAGCGATCTTCCGGCTTCTTCTTCAAACAACGGTCGATGATCAGTTGAAGTTCCTCGGGCGCGTCGGGGTTGTGAAACACCAGCGCCGGCGGCTCGGAGAAGATGATCTTGTGCATCGTATCGATTGCCATGTCCGACTGGAACGGCTTCTTCCTGGCCGCTGCCTCATACAGGATGCAGCCGAAAGAGAAGATGTCTGACGAGGGATAAACCAGAGTCCCTTCCACCTGCTCGGGCGACATGTATCCGACCGTCCCCATCACCATTCCCGACTGAGTGAGTGGATGCTCTTCCTCGCTGCCGGCAGGCTGTTGCTTCTTCTCAGTCAGCTTGGCCAGCCCGAAGTCCACGACCTTGGCATACCCGTCCACCGAAACCATGATGTTATCGGGCTTCAGGTCACGATGGACGATGCCCGCACCATGCGCCTTGGCCAGTCCGTCCGCAGCCTGCGCCAGCATGGCCAGAACATCGTCGAGAGGAGTATCCGCGTAAATCATCTCGCGAAGGGTCTGGCCCTGAATCAGTTCCATGGCCATATACTGAAATCGCGGTCCGTCTGCCTGACCTTCGACTGCAGCCTGCCCGATCTCGTAGATCGTGACGATATTCGGATGATTCAGTGCGGAGGCTGATTTCGCTTCCTGCACGAAACGTCTCACCCGCTCGGTGTCGCTGAGCAGGCTCGGTGGCAGGATCTTCAACGCCACCGCTCGCTCGAGGGTCAGGTCCATGGCCCGAAAGACCTCGCCCATGCCCCCCGCTCCGATGCGGCGGTCTATCTCGTAATGCGCGATCCGTGCGCCGGAAGAAAGTGCGGTGTTTTCCATTGACTCTCTCGAGCTCAGCTCCCTGTTTCCGCGAGATGTTTGTGTCGGGCCAGAAAATCTTCGCTCACTGCTTCCGTGATGATGTCGCGCAGAGCCATCAGGGAACCGTCCTTCTTGTCCACGAATCGCAAACCGGAGAAATACGACGCACGATCCCGGTTCTTCTCGAACTTGCAGCGGACGAGAAGAGAAGGCACATGAACCACGATTATGCCGTAGGTGAAGCTCAGTTCCACCTCTTTCCCGTTCGCCAGCGGGAAGGAGTGCTGGATACGAGCTCCCTCCGAACTGATGTCGAGCAGCACCACCGGGGAGAGGCCAACTTTGGCCACCAGCGGCGTCCCGAGCTGGATACGCATGATCCGTCTGCGATCGCTTCCTTCAGCCATAGCTACCCCCGTCGGAATGACTTCGCTCCGGGTAATACCAGAGCGCTACTGCTTCTCGAACTTCAGGCTTATCTCCCGAAAGACCTTGGTGAGCGCGTGATAACTCTCCTTCAGATAGGGTGTGTAGTTCACCTCATCCCACACGCTCCAGCTGTAGAGTTCCGCGGGCCCGACCACGCTCCCCGCGCCACGCGCAACTCCGGTACCTGCAGACATTCGCGGCATGACACCCGCGCTGATCATGATCCCCGGCGTTTCCGCCCAGACTGCTTTGCCCGACTTGTCGGTACCCGTCATCGCGCTTCGGCTCGACGGATCCACCACGTACATGAGGCCCCAGGGAATTCGGATTTCGATCATGCCCGACTGCTTGTCGTGATTCCATGCAGAGAGACTCGAGAAGCGGGGCGACGCAGGATCGGCGGTGCCGAAGCGCAACCTGCTGCGATTCACGTTGATCGGAGGGAAGACCGTCCCGTCACGGCCGAAGCGCGGTTGGTTCGCTTCCACCACGACCTCTTCGAAGGAGCCCTCGTCGGCGATGCTGAATGACGCCCCCGGGCGGATCGATGGACGTCTTCCGCTTGCCGCGAGATTGCTGTACGTCCACTGCACCGGCGTGTAGTTCGACGCGATCCGAATCCGGCCGTCCCCATCACCGCTGAAGTCGAGCAGAACGTTCGCACCACTCGCGAATGTGAGATTCAGTTCGGGGACCTTCCGTATCCCAGCTTTGTCCGGAAGAGTATTCAGGGCCACCCAGTAGCGCCGCGCGCCGCCGTCGATGGATGCCGCAGCGTCGCGGGCGAGGTCGAGACGAACGTAGAGGTAGGCGATGTCGGATGTCACCAGCACGCGTTTCACCTCACCACCGCCCAGCCCGTCCTTCGACCGATCGGAAAGTACCTTCGCGTCTTTCCAGTCTTCTTCACTGCCACGCAGCAGCGGCACCCGTTTCGCGGCGCGATATCCGAGCAGACCGAAATGCTCTTCAGGATTGAGCATGTTGGACCAGAGCGGCCGACGTGAGGGCGGCTGATCGAAGGGATTTGTGGTGACATCGGCCACACATTTCCACCACTCGTCGATCCACGCAAAAACGAGAGCACCGGCCGAGCCGGACTGGTAGATGTTCCGCGACATGCGCGACAGCAGCGCAGCCTGTTCCTTCTCAGAAAACCCACCGTTGTGCCAGCCGTCCGGATGTACGTGCGCCACGCCCCAACTCGAAGGCACTCCATACTCGGCCACGAGCAGCGGCATACCCTTATGGTGCTTCTTGAGATCGAGCAGATAGCCGTAATAGCGGTTACTTCCCTCTGCGTCCTTCGTCTTCGGGTACTCCCGATCGTAGGGAAGAAAGTCGGGCCAGTAGGTATAAACGTGGAAGGAGGCATAAAGGCCAGCCGGGAATTCAGCCGTAGCGGCCAGCTTCATGATATCGACCGAGGCGACATCGGCGTCATCGAGCAACAGAGGAGCCTTTTCCGTGATGTTCTCGCCACGCCTGCGCCTCACCTCGAGTTCCTCTGCGTAGCTGGCTTCGCTGACATGATGCATCGGATCGAGAGGAGGCCAGTTGATGATCGTGAGCGGCCGTTGCGCGTTGTAGTGCTCCATCTCATAACGCGCAGTCAACTCCATCATCCTCGCAAACCAGACTTCGGTGGGATTTCCCTTCGCGACGGTGACATAACGTCCGTTGAATGAGGTCTCCTTAGCGTTCTCGCGGTTGGTCACCAGCACGATGGAGGGTTCTACTTCCCGTCCCGGGCCAATCGAAAATACCCAGCGCGAAACATCGGCGGTGTAAATCCCAGCCGCATGGCCTCTCTTGTAAGGAATGTCAGCTCGACCGTGAATGATGTCGACTACGCTCCGGATTTCCTGTTCGAACTCCCCACTCCACTCTGCCGCATAAAGGTTCGTCTACTCGGTCTCCCGCAGC
>JBKJUK010000080.1:0-7826 GCA_046590705.1 Thermoanaerobaculia bacterium | reverse complement strand
CGCCGTATCGCGCAGAAAAGGGACCTCTGATCAACTCGATTCTCTCTACCGATTCCGGGAAAATCGGGGTCATGTCCATCGCACCGTGAGATGAAACGAAGCCTGCGAGATTCAGCGGGATTCCATCGAGAAAGCCGGCGATGTCCTGGCCGAAGTTTCGATCGGTGTATCCGCGTACCGAAGGACCGGAAGGAATCCCTCCCTGGCCGTAGTAGACATAGTCCATGCCCGGAAGTGCACGGATCACTTCTCCTGCGTCACGCGCGGGCTGGGCGGCGATCTCGGCGTCGGTCATGATCGCGGCGTTGGCCGGCAGCGTCTGAATGTCGCTGCTGACCTCACCCTTCGGAGGCGTCTTCTTCCCAGTCACGGTGATGGAGCCGGTGACCTTCGCCCTGGCCTTTTTCGCTTTCTCGGCTTCGGTGCTTTCCTGAGTGGGATTGGAATCTCCCAACTCGCTTCCGTAGAGGTTTGCCGACGGGAGTAAAAGAGGTGCTAAGAAGAGGAAAACGAACGTTGCCGATATCGCCCGGGCTCGCTTGCACATGACTGTCTCCCAAATATGAATGGCTAAGTCCGGCATTCTACCCGGCATACCGAAGGAAACGGGTCTGTTTCCGCCGGTCCTCATTCCGAACCACGGACGCACAGCGCAGACTGAGAGAAGAAAAACGGGTCGCTGTGCATCAGCAGGAGCGCCGTCATGCCGAGCGGCGGGATCGGTGCGTGACGCCTGTTTTACAGACATGAACGGGTTGCTCTTCGCAGCGAGTAGTCGCCGAGAATCGTGAGTATCGCTCCTGCAACCAACACACGGAGCCCCCGGAGGGGCGGCATCTCTTAGCCACGGCCGTGAGGCCGTGGACCGCGCATCGCCACGAATTCAGAGCCCCCAGGGGGCGGCATCGCGACTTCCGTTCAACTGCCCCGTCGCTGTAATCCGACCACTCAGGTTGGCGAATAGTTCTCGACGAATTCGCTTCAGCTGTTCTCGAGAACAGCGACTCACTTAATTGAAGAATCTCTGCGCGATGATCTGCTGAACATCACAGCACAGACGAGCTTACACGGAAGTCGCGATGCCGCCCCTTCGGGGCTCGGAATCATCGTCGTTACGATTCGAGACCCCAAGGCCTCACGGCCTTGGCTACTTCGATGCCGGACCTCCGGCCCTCAAAGGCAGCCCTCGCAACGATCATCAGAAACCCGTTCATTGGAAGCGGCGCGATGGGTGAGCGCGAGGAATCTACGCACAGGGCCTGCGCTGTAAATGTTGCGCGCGAACCTTGTGCGTAGATTCCTCAGTCGCAGCCCTCTCTGCGTTAGATACCGAGCACGGCGCGCTTCTTCGGAATGACGCCGTCGGGACGAATGCACATCGTACGCAGCGCGCGAGATCACTCGCCCACCCGCACTCACGCCCCTGCTCGCGATGACATCGCTCACTTGGTCCGGGACGGAGTTGTGTCACGTGATCTCGGCGAGCTCCAGCGCGTCGTAGAGTTTCTGGAGGCGTGTGGTCAACTCTCCCCGTCTCCCGCTTCCCACCATCCGGCCGTCGATGTGACTCACAGGCATGACTCCCTGGGTGGTGCTGGTGATGAAGGCTTCGTCGATAGAGTCGAGCTCATGATCGCTTAGCGGTCGCTCCACCACCATGATCGCCGCTGATCTGGCCAGAGCGAGTACTTTGTCCCTGACAGTCCCTGGCAGCAGCGAAAGGTCAGCAGGATGCGTGATCAGCGTTTGCCCTGACACCGCGAAGAAGCTGGAACTTGCTCCTTCAATCACGTCGGTCCCGCGAAGCAGCAGAGCCTCATCGGCACCTGCTCGCTGTGCTGCTTTCTTGGCCCTTGCGTTGGCCAGCAGGTTTACGGACTTGATGTGCGAGAGCTTCCAGCGCTGATCGTCCATGCTCGACAACCGCACTCCCCTCTCTTTCTTCAGCTCATCAGGAAATTCGAAGGAGCGGGTGTAGGCCACCACCGTGGGCGTGAGGTTCTCGGGGTAGAAGTGCGCGCGCTCACTCTCACCACGTGAAATCTGAATATAGATGAGGCCAGACTCAAAGGTTGTTCGCTCGAGCATCTCGGCGCAGATATGACCAAAATCCTGCACGCTCCAGGGGCTGTCGATTTCGAGTTCCGCCAGATTCAGGGCCATCCGTTCGAAGTGTGCCGTCACGAAGATCGGGCGATGTTGCCGGAACTTCAGCACCTCGTAAATCGCGTCGCCGAACTGAAAGCCGCGGTCTTCGACTCCGATCACTTTCTCATCGGTTGTAGTGAAACGCCCGTTGATGCAAAGAACGTCAGGCATGTCTCCCTTCTATCTGAAGCCTGCCCACTTCGATTAAGCCCTTGCGGACGCTACCGGCAGCGCAGTGCTCGTACTGTCAGCCGGACCGGTCGCTTTCACGATCACCACAGTTCGATCATCCTCACCCTCACGGCCCCACTTGGCCACCTTGGCCAGGACTTCCTTCACGATTTCGCTGGCGGGCAGGTCGCGATTGCTCTTCACGATCTTCTGCAATCGCTCCAGACTGAATTCGCGGTCCTGTTTATCGTGTGCCTCGACGATGCCGTCGGTGTAGAGGCAGAGAATATCGCCCGGCTCAACGTTGGCGTAGCCGCGATTGTACGTGGCGTCAGGGGTTGGCCCTAACACTGTACCGCCGTGACGCAGCAGCTCGAAGGTGTTCTTCTTCAGGAGGAATGGTGGATTGTGGCCGGCGTTGGTGTAAATCAGCATTCCACTGGCTTCGAGCTCACCGTAGAACAACGACACGAACTTGGTGGTGAGGCGACTGCGATGGATGATGTGATTCAGTTTCTGCATCGTCCGAACCATTTTGAAATCACGATCGACGCCCATACGCAGACCCATGTAAATATCGCGTACGACCAACGCCGCCGGAAGACCGTGACCAGATCCATCTGCGATGGCCAGTCCCAGAATACTGTCGGTGATGGGTATGTAATCGTAGAAGTCGCCGCTGACCATCTCCGCAGGGACAGTCTTTCCGGAAATCTCGAATCCCGGATACACCGGCACCCGCTGCGGCAGGATCGACTGCTGGATCCGCTGGGCCTCGGCGATCAGCGACTCGTACCGTTCCGCGCGAAGCTTCTGGTTGATCACGTAGCGAATGAGGTTCAGTGAGAACAGAATGTCTTCGCGACTGCTGCCGCTGGCCACGCTGAAGCTGAGGATGTAGTTGTCATCGCCAACCGAGATGGCGGCGAAGCGGCTTGCGCCGAGTTTGCCTTCCAGGACCGGATCCACTCCCGGGTCGTTCGGCTCCATCACCACAGCGCCGTTCTCAATGGTCAGTTCGATCGGCTTGTAATCGCTTGGAATATGAATTCCGAGTTCGCCTTCGCTGGACTTTCCGAAGCGCGCCACCAGCTCGTAGGTCTCGTCCCGGCACTCGTAGACTCTTCCTCCGGTGATCCCCAGTTCTTCCCGAAAGTTTCCGGTGATGGCCGCGGCGACACTGGTGATGGTCGAACTCGTGGAGTCCGAGGTCTGCATTGAGGCGATGGTTTTCTCGACGTCTGTCAGTAAGGCTTTGTAATCCAATTGATTCCCTTGAAACGGCACTTCAAATGGAAGCGCATTGATGATGATCGGGAGATCGAAACGCATTGAGCAGCGTTACGCCCCGCTCGATTCCGATTGATTTTACTTGAGCGCAACTCCGTCCAGCGCGTAGGGCGCCTTCAGCGAGAGGAGATCGAGCACGGTCGGATAGATATCAGCGATGTATGGAGCCCGCTGCGAGGCAAGACGCCGATTATAGAAGAAAATCCCCTTCACGATTTCGGGATCGACCGAGCAATGATCGCCGCTCCATACCTTTTTGTTCACCTCGAACAACTCCTTCGGGATCCCACCCAGCGAGGTCTGCCAGGAAACACGGTAGCCGTCGGTGTTGGTGATGAATAAATCAGGAACCAGGTTCGGATCAAAGACTTTGTAGGCTTCTTCGCGCGGGATGACCCTCGAGATCGGCCGGGCCCCCGTTTCCGGATCGACCAGTTGCTCGAGCTTCTGCTTCAGTTCCAGCTTGAGCGCGTCGTACTCGGCACCCGGCGCAACCGTCCCGAACTTCTCGCGACCACGGACATTGATGTAGAGATCTCCGAGGCCGACCGCGTAGGCGCGCGATTTCGACCAGTCGACGTTCTCCCAGAACTGTCCTTGATCGAAAAGCAGCTCCAGATTGCGGTCCTTCACTTCTACTCCCGCCTTGAGCGACAGATAACCGTTCTGCACCAGCCAGGTGTTGTAGTTGACCGACTTCCGAAAACTCGCGAAGCCGTGGTCAGACATCACGATCAGCGCGGCGTTCTTCTTCTCGGCGGCGGCCATCGCTTCTCCAACGATGTCATCCATGAGCTGATACGCCTTCAAAAGACCGCCGCCCCACTTCGCCGCCAGCGCAGCGTCATAGGCCGGGTGGGCCGGATCGACAAGACGCCAGAGTACGTGCCCTACACGATCCGGGAACTCGAAACATTGAATGAAGAGGTCGTCGTCGCTGCGGAGAAACTCGTGGAACATGCCGCGGTACTGTTTCACCGTCCAGGTCATGTCGTCCCAGAACATCTGCTCGTCGGCAAACCCCTCGGAAATCGCCCACGAATCAATGGCCCATCCGAGAGTCTTGTAGCGGCCATGTTTCTCTGCGAGCTCGCCGGCCCAGGATGTCGGTGCGGAAATCTTGAAGCCGGGCGGCAGTTTGCGCGGGTCGAAGTTGATTGGTGAAAGGTAGAGTTTGATCTCGGGAGTGAGTTCTCGAAGATAAAAACGACTGATTCCACGAACGTTGATCAGCGGATTGAATTTGAAATCAAAATCGACCCACGAGCTCCACTGACCCGGCTTCAGGGTGAAACGTTGCGCACCAATCTGAATTTCGAGGTGTGAGCGATCTTCCGGCACCGTCAGCGTCATCGGCTGCGCGATGTAGGGAGGATCCTTGAACAGTTTGTTAGGGGGTCCCACCACCGAGGTCGGAATCACGCCGCGGTTGTCGATCAACTGCACGACTTCGATTGAAAATTCGTTGGACTTGCCTTTTCCGAAATCGAGTTCAGACGTGAAGTAGAAGGGCTTGCCCACCCTCGCGGAGATATCGGGAACCCCGAGGCCCGCCAAAAGGTGTCCACCATCAAAGTCGGTAGCAGGAAATGTGACCGGAACATGCACCACCCGCGCTTTCTTTCCCGCTTTCGCGGCTACTTCCCACATCGGTTCGCCCTGACGCCGATTGACCACGCCGGGTCTGGAATCGGGAATCAGCTGATCGACTGCCACGAAAGCGGCCGCGGCGCCGACGACGGCTACCAGGGCTGCAACGCCGAATCGAATCAGTTTCCCCGCCTTCAACAGAACCAGCACTGTCAGGGAGATCGCAAAGAGAAGTGCCAGCACGACTGCCGCCGCGAGGTAGCGATTGTTCCGACCTAACAGGATCGGTGTAGTGACTTCATCGAATGCGGCGAAAACAGGAAGGTAGGTCTCGGGATCACGTCTGAGAAAATCGAAGATCCCCGTTCTGCCGGGATCAATTCCAGTGGCGAAAGTCGACCAGGAGACCGGGGTCTGCGCGGGAAGTGTCGGTCGCAGCGGTCGGAACGTTCCCTGACTCCGGAGCCGGGCCAGATTGGGCAGCTTGCCCTCATTCATCCACTTCTCGGTGTATCGAGCGTCGACACCGTCGAAGCCCAGGACGATGACCTGGGGCCGGGCAGTTTCGCTGGAGACACCTGGCAGAGTAGTCAGAAATGTCAGCGCGACGAGTAAGAAGATTTTTCTCATTAGGTGAGGTGTATCGCAGGCATCGCAATTCGAGCTGAGGTGCGGTTCCGAAAGCTGAACTGGCCTGCTGTGGTTGATTATAAACTCCGCCAAACTTGTCAAATGAAACAAACGGGCATTTCTCTTGTAGAGGCTGAGGGAGAACCAACCGCTCCGGCGGGACAAGGAGTCACGATGAAATGCATGAATGGCACTCTGATCAGCGGTCTTCTGCTGCTCACCCTCACGGTCGCCTGTTCTGGCGGGGAGAAGAAAAGTGGAGCCGGCAAGAGCAGCGGGGATCAGGCTCTGGTCATCGAATTTGCCGACAGTCCCACCAATCTCGATTCAAGAGTCGGCAACGACAACGCCTCCGGCCGCATCTTCGACATGATCTACAGCGGTCTGGTTCGCACGACTCCCGACGGTAGTGTCGGGCCTGACCTCGCCGAGAAGTGGGACACTCCGGACGACAAGACCATCATCTTCCACCTGCGCCCGGGAGTTAAGTTTCAGGACGGACGTCCCCTCACCTCGCGCGACGTGAAGTTCACCTACGACTCTCTCATGGCCGAGAGTTTCGCAACTCCCAAGAAGTCAGGTTACGCCACCGTGGCGTCCTTTGAGGCTCCGGACGACAAGACTTTCATCATCCGGCTGAAAGAGCCGAGCGCTGGCATCTTCGACAATCTCACGCTCGGAATCCTCCCCGAGGGTTCAGATACGAACAAGATGCGTACCCTTCCGATCGGCGCTGGTCCGTACCGCGTCACGAGCTTCGAGGCTGACGATCGTGTGGAGATGGAGGCGTTCGAGGGATGGCATGGCGGCGCGCCGAAGATCAAGAAGATCGTTGCCCGCATCATCCCCGATGCCACGACTCGCGTGCTGGAACTGCGTAGAGGGAGTGCAGGCTTCGAAATCAACAACATCCCCTATGACAGCATCGAGCCATTCCTCAAGGATCCTCAGTTCACTGTCATGCGTGAGCCTGGCGCTGCGTATCAGTACCTCGCTTTCAACCTGCGCGACTCGAACCTCAAGAAGCGCGAAGTGCGTCAGGCCATCGCGCACGCCATCGACCGGCAGCGCATCATCACTGATCTGCGCCGCGGATATGGACGAGTCACCGACACGATGTTCCCGGTCGGCCACTGGGCCCGGGCGGAGGGACTGCCAACCTACGAATTCAGCCCTGACAAAGCGAAGCAGCTGCTCGATGCAGCGGGCTTGAAAGATCCGGATGGTAACGGCCCCAAACCGCGCTTCAAGCTGGTCTACAAGACTTCAACCGACGCCGAGGCGAATCAGCAGGCCGAGTTCATCCAGCAGATGCTTAAGAACGTCGGCATTGCTGTCGAGATTCAGTCGAACGAGTTCGGAGTGTTTCTGGAAGACATTCAGAAAGGCAACTTCCAGCTCTTCTCACTGAGCCGTCGCGGCGTCGCCGATCCCGATTTCTACAACGTGATCTTCCACTCGAGCAGCGTGCCGCCCGAGGGGCAGAACCGCGGGTATTACATCGACCCGCAGATTGACCAGTGGATCGTGGAGGGACGCTCGACCTTCGATCGCGCCAAGCGGAAAGAGTCCTACACCAAGGTGCAGCAGAAACTGGCAGTCGATCTGCCCTACCTGTCGCTTTATCACCTCGACAACGTGGCCATCATGAAGTCGAACATCAAGGGCTTCAAGATGTATCCGTCGGGCTTCCTGCTTTCGATGCAGGAAATGACGATGGAGTGAGGCGGCCGGGGGCCGGGGTCTGGGGGCCGGAGTATAGGCCGAAGCAACATCAAATACAAAGGGCGACCTCGCGGGTCGCCCTTATTAGTTTTGCTTGTCGCCTTCGCTTCTACTCCGGCCCCCCGACCCCGGCCTCCGGCCTGCTCTTCAGCTTCTACTCCGGCCTTATGACCCCGGCCCCGGCCTGACTCTAACGGCCCCCGGCCCGCTTCTGCTTCTCACCCGCAAATCGTTTCAAGAAGGATCGCGCACACCTCGTACGGATCCATGTT
>JBKJUK010000088.1:0-16114 GCA_046590705.1 Thermoanaerobaculia bacterium | reverse complement strand
CCGGTTCCGTGGGCGTTTTGGGTAGGGGCGCGTTGCGCGCGCCCCCTCTCCGGTGCTTTTGTTTGAAACGGACGGCCGAGGGAGCGGGCGAACGCAGTTCGCCCCTACTAGGTTCTTCGATTTTCACTGTAAGAACGGCAAAGTTGGCAGAAATTATCTGAACTAGTGACGGTTAGGAGATGTATGAGAAGACAGAACAGCAGATCTACGGACGATCTCTTGCCTGGTGTGACTGATCTTCGGTCGCGTCCTTCAAGGGCTTCCGTGAATTCCGTTCGTGAGGTTCGGCAGGCTCGTCGCCAGGTCATCACACGGGAGTCGATCGACGCATTGCTGATTCTGGCTGTGGATATTTTCTTTATCCAATGGCAACAGGCGCGTCTTCCGTTTGTCTCCCGGGAAACTTCCACGCTCTTGCTACTTGCCGTCAACGTGATGCTGGCCTCGTATTGGGTTGCACTCCACTACGCGCCCACATGGAAGGCAAAACGTATTGCCGCGACCTGGAGTCGTGACGAGCAAAAGCGCTTCCAGATTCGCTGACCAAAATTTAAGCAGTCAAGAAAAGGCACGCTTTTTAAGCGTGCCTTTTTTGTTTGCGAAATATGAATGTGAATTCTAGGTACGTTTTCCGCGCAGGATCACTTCTCTTCCAGTCAGATAAAGCAGAACCGTGATGATGACGAACGGAATCAGCGCGAGAACGTTGGCAGCCGGGCCGCTCACGAATGGGTTGCCCTCAGCCATTTTGCTGATTCGATCATTGAACGCAGCAAAGGTTGGGATTCCGGCCATGAAGGCCACGATGATTCCTGCGATGGCGGCGCCGGCTATGTACCCGGAAGCCATCAATACACCGGGGCTCTTGTCGGTTTCAGCCACGAGCTGCTCTTCGGTCATGTTTTTGTCGGCATGCTTGCGACGCAGGTAGCGATCAACGGCCCAGCGCACCATGCCACCGATAAAGATCGGGCTGGAAGAGGAAAGCGGCAGGTAGACGCCCACAGCAAAGGCCAGCGAAGGGATTCCGGACATTTCCAGAACCACAGCGATCATCACGCCGAGAAGGACCAGACCCCAGGGAAGTTCCCGGTTCAGGATGCCTTTGATGATGTACGACATCAGTGTGGCTTTCGGTGCGTCGAACTTCGTCACGCGTCGACCGTCAGGTAGTTCCGTTACCGTGCCGTTGATGCCCGGGTCAACGCGATACACCGGTGTTCCGTCGGGCCGCACCAGATACTTGCCGGCCGGACTGTTGGCCTCATCCACTTTGTGCCAGGTGTTGTAGCGGGCCGCATCGGTGACGCGGCCTGGCGCAGAGATCACACCGGTGACCCCTTCGGTGCCCTGCGAAATTTCTCCAGCAGGTGCGCGGAAGGAAGCTTGCTGAATCGGCACATAGACCGTTGCGGAGTCGTTCAACTTCAGGAGGATCGGTCCCAGCACCAGCGCTGAGGCGAGCGCTCCAATCAGGATTGCGATCTGCTGCGCACTCGGAGTGGCGCCTACGAGAAAGCCGGTCTTCAGGTCCTGCGAGGTCGTTCCGCCGTTCGAAGATGCGATGCAGACGATGGCTCCGATGGTGAGGGCGGTCACGTAATACTCGCGACCGGTCCAGCCGAGCACGAGGAAGATCAGGCAGGTCAGCAGCAGTGTGGCTACTGTCATACCTGAAATGGGATTCGAGGATGAGCCGATCTCGCCGGTCAGTCTCGAAGAGACGGTCACGAATAGAAAACCGAACACGATGATCAGCAGGGCCGCTCCGACACGTACGATCGGTCCGGCGCCACCAGCGTAAAGCGGATTGGAGGAGGCGATGATCGCGACCAGAGCAATGATTCCGATGAGAACGAACTTGATCGGAAGGTCACGATCAGTGCGCGGAACACTTCCTTCGGTGGCCGTGCGCGACGAACCGCCGAAATCCTTCATGCTTCCCTTCATCCCATGCCAGATGATCGGTAGCGAACGAAACACACTGATGATTCCACCAGCGGCCACGGCGCCTGCACCGATGTAAAGCACGTAGGCTCCGCGGATATCGTTTGGTCCCATCCCGCTGATGGGCATGGTGCCGGGAGCGAGGATTCCCGGAATGGCATCGCCGAAAAACTTGATCATCGGAATGAGAACCAGGTAGGCGAGCACACCGCCAGCGGCCATGATGGACGCGATGCGCGGGCCGATGATGTAACCCACACCAAGCAGCGCAGGAGAAATCTCTGCCGCTACGGATGCTGATTTGAAGGGCGCGCCGAAGACCTTCTCGGGCACGTCTTTCCAGAGTCTGAACGCAGCCATGGCAGTCTGATAAACGAGCCCGATTCCGAACCCTGTAAAAATTGTTCGGGCGCTCGTTTCAGCGCCACCGAGAGCGGCCTGTTCCCGTTTCGCCTCTTCCGACGCAGCGGCCCGACTTTCTTCAGAAGCGCCGGCCTTGAGCACTTCGGCACAGGCCGTACCTTCGGGGTACTTGAGGATTCCATGCTGCTGCACGATGAGCGCGCGACGCAGCGGAATCATCATGAGGATGCCGAGCAGACCGCCCAGCACCGCCACGAGCATGACTCGCGCGATCTCGAGGTCGAATCCGAGGATCATGATGGCCGGCATCGTCACACCGACACCGAAGGCGATCGACTCACCGGCAGAACCGGCCGTCTGCACGATGTTGTTCTCGAGAATCGTCGCGTTGCGACCGCCGAATTTGGCGAAGAGGCGGAAGAGGGTAATGGAGATGACCGCCACCGGGATGGAAGCACTGACGGTGAGACCCACCTTGAGTACGAGGTAGAGCGACGATGCACCGAAAATCATGCCGAGCAACGTTCCGACAATTAAGGGAACGATCGTCAGCTCGCGCATCGATGTGGACGACGGGATGTAGGGAACGAAGCGGTTGGACTGCGGATTGTCGGGAACGGCTCCGACGCGGTCAGGGTACTCGATGGGCGGTACGCTCATGAATCCTCGCTTCCGGACCGAGCTCTGACGGCAGCTCGGCGACTTTGAATGTAGTTATGAAGTTTAGCACCGGAGGTGCTTGCGGGTCTGCATGTAGTGCGCGTTTCGCGCGCGCTGGCTTCGTGCAGTGCCCGAACTCATATTCGAGAGGCATGGAGCACAGGCAATCCTGCCTGTGACTGGATACCTGAAATTCCGGGAGGACCTCAGTGAGGCGCGAAAGTTGTGTGGCACAGGCAATCCTGCCTGTGGCGCGGAGAAGTGAGTTCGAGACCGGTCTTTGATTTTTGAATATGGCGTCTTCGGAGCTTCGCTGAAGAGCGACGTGTCGACGAGGAACGAGAACGTCCTTCGAAGTCAGTGCATCGCGTCACAGGCAGGATTGCCTGTGCTCCACACACACGCGAAAGCCCAAAGTTCAGCGGCTCCCTACAGCTGATCCGGCGAACATCTCGCGCAGGAAACGCCCAGTGACGCTGCGCTCATTTGCGGCAACCTCCTCGGGGGTTCCGGTCGCGACGATTTCGCCGCCGCCGTCTCCACCTTCCGGCCCGAGATCGATTACGTAGTCGGAAGCGGCGATGAGCTGCAGGTTGTGCTCGATGACAACGACTGAGTTTCCGCGGTCGATCAGGTCGTGCAGCGTGGAGATCAGCTGAGAGACATCACTGCTGTGCAGTCCGGTGGTCGGCTCGTCGAACAGAAACAGTCTGCGCGTTTCGGTGCGTTCCGTACTAGAGAGGAACGAAGCCAGCTTCAGGCGCTGGGCCTCCCCTCCCGACAACGATGCCGTCGACTGTCCCAGGCGCAGGTATCCGAGACCGACTGAGCGCAGCGAGTCGAGCTTCTTGATGATGGGGCGCTTATCAATGAAAAATTTCACTGCTTCGTCGACGGTCATGTTGAGAATGGCATCGACGTTCTTCTGGTGGTAAGTCACCTTCATGACTTTCTCGTTGAAGCGCCGTCCACCGCAGCTGTCGCAAACGATCTGCACGTCAGCCAGAAATTGCATGTCGATGATCACGTAACCAGAACCAGTGCAGGTTTCGCAGCGGCCGCCAGTGGTGTTGAACGAGAACATCCCGGGCGTGACGCCATTCAGTTTGGCGGATGTCGTCCCCGCCAGCAGCTTGCGAATTTCGTCCCAGGCCTTGACGTAGGTTGCGGGATTCGATCTGCTCGATCTACCAATGGGTGATTGATCGACGAACTGCACATCGCCGAGATTTTCAATGCCCTCAATGCTGCGAAAGCGTCCCACGTCGATGCTGGAGATGGCGCGGAAGGTCCGCTGAAATCCGTTGTAGAGGCAATCGCGGATGAGGGTCGATTTGCCGGACCCTGACACTCCGGTGATGGTGACCAGAGCATTCAGCGGGATGGATACATCAACGTTCTGGAGGTTGTGTTCAGTCGCGCCGGTGATCCTGATCTTGTCGGTGCCGATTGGACGACGGCTGGACGATGCTGCCGGTTCGGGTTCATTGAAGTTCCTGCGGAAATCCGACTGCGTACCAGAGAACAGAATCTCACCACCCAGTTCCCCGGCTCCAGGACCCATGGCCACAACATGATCGGCGCCGCCGATAAGGGTTGGGTCGTGCTCCACGACCACAACCGTGTTCCCGGCATCGCGCAGCTTTCGCAGGATTGCCAGCAACCGTTCACTGTCGCGGGCGTGGAGACCCACGCTCGGCTCGTCGATCACGTAGAGTGTCTGTGTAAGGCCGCTGCCGAGAGCTGCGGCGAGGTTGATTCGTTGCGCTTCTCCGCCTGAGAGAGTTCGAGTCTGCCGGTCGAGCGTGAGATAGGACAGTCCCACGTCGTCGAGATAGACCAGCCGGTTCAGAATGTCACGGCGCAGATGTCCGGCAAGTTTCTCCTCCTGTTTCGAAAGGGGAAGATATTCCCAGTAGCGCCGCGCGTCTCGGACGTTCATGGCGAAAATATCTGCAACGGATGCTCCGCGGAACTTCACATTCAGCGCCTCTGTTCGAAGCCTGCTGCCGAGACATTCAGGGCAGCTGTCGTAACTCCGGAACTTGGCGAGCTTCACACGCACGTGAATCTTGTACTTCTTGGTCTCCAGCCACTCGAAAAAGCCTTTGATTCCGTACCAGCTGCCCTTTCCCTCGTAAAGAAGCTTCCACTCCTCCGGGGTTAGGTCTTCGACGGGAACGTCGAGCCGGATCTTGTACTTTTTCGCAGCCTTTCGCAGGTCATCGTAGGAGTCTTCGTAACCCGGAGAGTTCCAGGCAGCGATGGGCATTTCATCCAGACGTTGCGAGCGGACAGGAATGACCTTGTTCATGTCGATGCCGATGACTCGGCCGTAGCCCTCGCAGTTGGTGCATGCACCGAGCGGTGAGTTGAATGAGAAGAGGTGAGGAGTCGGTTCGATGAACTCCCGTGCGCAGGCGTCACAGGAGTATCTCGACGAATAGCGGTGACTGACCCATTCCGATTCTTCGTCGGAGAAAACGTTCACGATCCCTTTGGCCAGCGAGAAGGCAGTTTCGATTGCTTCGGCTAGCTGCGAGGATCCATCTTTCCCGACGCGAAGACGGCCGACCACGACATCGAAGTGTGAGTAGGCTTCGCGGTCGATTTCCTTCAGGTCGAGAATCGCGGAGCCGGACCAGATCCTGTAATAGCCGCCTTTGATCAGCTGGCTGACGACTTCGGCACGATTCGCATCTTCGAAAAAGATCGGTGCGACCACGATGACGCGCTTGCCTGCAAGTCTGGTCTCGATGGTTGCGGCCACTGACTCCGGAGTTTCCTTTCGTACGGTTCTCCCGCAGTCCGGGCAGATGGTCTCGCCCGCGTAGGTCATGAAAAGGCGAATGTAGTCAGCGAGCTCGGTGGCCGTGGCCACAGTGGAGCGGGCATTCTTTACGGAGTTTTTCTGCTCGATGGCCAGAGCGGGAAGGATCCCCTCGATCTCGTCGACGTCCGGACGTTCCATCCGTTCGAGGAACTGCCGCACGTACGTCGACATCGACTCGACGAATCGGCGCTGACCTTCCGCGTAGAGAGTGTCGAAGGCCAGCGACGATTTGCCCGAGCCCGAAGGTCCTGTCAGGACGGACAGCTGCTTGTGAGGCAACTCCACGGAGACATTCTTGAGGTTGTGGGTGCGTGCTCCACGGATGTTGATTGATTTGCTGATCATGCAGTGATGTGTCGAACAGGAGAGCAGGTGCGGATGTTCCGCGGAGAAGCGATACCGTCATCCCGAACCGAAGCGAGGGATCTATGCACAAGGACCGCGCTGCAAATGATGAGCGCGACGCCTTCGCGTAGATTCCTCAGTCGCAGGTCACTTTGGCCTCACGTCTGAGCGTTGCGTGCTCCTTCGGAATGATATCGCGACGGTTCTGAGGATTCTGCGAAGCGACGTCATCCCGAAGCGAAGCGAGGGATCTACGCACAAGGACCGCGCTCTGAATGACGAGCGCGTTCCCTTCGCGTAGATTCCTCAGTCGCAGTTCAATTTGCCCAGCATTGACGTGCGCTGCGTGCTCCTTCGGAATGACGCCGGTGCCGAGTGGCCCGGCGGGCTCCCCATGCGAGGTAACCGTGCGTCTCAGACGCGGATCGAGTGACGAAGATAAAAATTGTAGTCGCCGAGGCGGTTGCGCAGCTTCTCCACGACCTCGGGCGGCAGCGAAGTACCGGAAGCGGCGGCATTGAGTGCGGCCTGGTGCGCGTTCCGAGCACCAGGGATCGTGCAGGAGACGGCTTTGTCGTCGAGCACGAAACGGAGCGCTGCGTCGGTGAGCGTCTTGGTGGTTCCGGCCACGATTCCCTTCACTTCATCCACTCTCTCTGAGACCTCTTCCATCCGGCGGGGCGTGAGGAAGTTCTGGCGAACATCGTTCGCGGCGAAGGTCGTATCGGGATGATATTTTCCCGTCAAAAGACCCGAAGCGAGCGGTACACGAGCGATGATTCCGTACTTCGCTTCCTTCGCCGCAGGGAAGAGCTGCTTGGCGGGCGCCTGATTCAGCACGTTGAACAGAACCTGGAGCGTGTAACCCCATCGTTTCCGGATGATCTCCAGGCCGTCTTCCGGCAAGGAGATGGAAACTCCCCAACAGCGTATCTTTCCGCTGGTCTGCAGCATTTCCATCGCTTCCTGCGCTTCTTCACGACGCAGATCTGCGAGCGTCGGATTATGCAGCTGATAAAGATCGATGTAGTCGGTCCGCAGACGTTTCAATGAGCCGTCTACCGCGAAGAAAATGTGCTTCTTGGAAAAGTCTTTGAGATGTTCGCCGGTGGAGGTGCGCACGTTGCCCACTTTCGTCGCGATCACAACGTCAGGTCGCCGGCGCGCCAGCACGATTCCGAGCAGCGACTCGCTCCGCCCGAAGCCGTAGACATCGGCTGTGTCGAAGAAGTTGACGCCCACCTCGTACGCTTTGCGGATGGCAGCGAGCGACTCGTCGTCAGAGGTCTTTCCCCAACCGACCGGGACCCCTCCGACTTCCGTCGCTCCGCCGATCGCCCATCCGCCGAAGCCGATCTCGCTGACACTGATTCCTGTGGATCCGAGTTTTCGGTAGAGCATGGCCGTGCCTGATTCTACAAGAGTCTGTCGATTGCGCTTCCTCGACCTGGGTTCACGTCACAGCTCGATCAGGCGTACGTCTTCCATTTCCTTGAACGACTTCAAAAAAGCCAGCGTCTCCACGTCGATCGGCGTATCGATGGTTACGATGGCCATGGCCAGCCCGCCTTCTGTCGCGCGCGCCAGGTTGTATTCGGCGATGTTGATCTCGCGGTCGCCAAGGATCGTTCCGACCTTACCGACCACACCCGGAACGTCCTTATTGAGGATGTAGATCAGATAGCCGTCCGGCTTGAACTCCACACGGAATCCGTTCACCGTCACCACCCGATGAATCTTTTCACTGAACAGCGTACCCGAAACACAGACGTCCTTCCCGCCTGCTTCCACACGCACGGTGATCAGGTGCGTGTAATCGACCGGTGTCGGATGCACCGTCGAGCTGATGGCGATGCCGCGCGTTTCCGCGACTGCCTGCGCGTTCACGAAGTTGACCGATTCACTGAGGAACGGCGTGAGTACGCCCTTGAGTGATGCAATCGAAAGGATCTTCGAAGCTCGCTCTTCGATTCCCCAGAGCTCTACCGAGACCCTCGTGATCGGGCCGGAAGTCAGCTGTGCCGCGAGCAGGCCTAACCGTTCGGACAAGTGAATCATCGAAGCCGTGCCGCTGTCGGCGATTCCCTCGAAAGGGAGGTTGACTGCTGAGACCAGAATCGATCCGTGCAGCGCTTCGATGACCATCTCTGAAGTCTGCACGGCCACGCGATCCTGCGCTTCGACGGTGTTCGCTCCGATATGAGGCGTCAGAACGAGATTCGGCGCGGTGAGCAGTGGATGGTCCGCGGCCGGTGGTTCTTCTTCGTAGACGTCGATCGCGGCTCCGGCCACCTTTCCACTCCGGAGTGCCGCGGCCAGGTCGATCTCGTTGTAGATCCCGCCACGCGCACAGTTGATGACCATCACTCCTTCGCGCATGCGCTCGAAGTGTTCGGCGCGGATCATGTCACGCGTTTCATCGGTGAGCGGCGTGTGTACGGTGATGACGTCGGCTTCTTCAATCAGTCGCTCGAACGAGACGCTCTCGACTCGCAGTTTCTCAGGAACGGTCGAGGCGATGTATGGGTCGTAGGCGATGATTTTCATTCCGAAGGAACGCGCTCGCGTCGCCACGCCGCTTCCGATCCTTCCGAGGCCAATGATTCCCAGGGTTTTCCCGTTCAGTTCGACGCCCATGAATTTCGAGCGCGTCCACTCTCCGCGGTGCACCGACTGATCAGCAGAAGGGAGACTGCGACACACCGAAAGCATGAGGGCCATGGTGTGTTCGGTGGCCGAGATGATGTTGGCCGTCGGCGCGTTGATGACCAGCACTCCGCGCCGCGTTGCTTCATCCACATCCACGTTGTCGAGACCAACGCCGGCCCGCCCGACGATTCGAAGCCGGTCGCCTGCGTTGAGAAGTTCAGGTGTGACCGAGGTTCCGCTTCGAGTGATCAAAGCATCGGTCTGGGCGACCGCAGCGAGCAGTGTTTCACCACTGAGGCCGGGTCTGTAGTCGAGCTCAATTGCAGGATGACTGCGCAAAATCTGGAGGCCGGTTTCCGCCAGGCTGTCTGTTACCAGGACCTTGTATTTCACTGCGCAGTCTCCGCATCGTTCAATTCACTGATGACCTTGGCCAGATCGTCGAGCATTGCCTCGAGAGACTGCAGGCTGATGTCGCCCATGTGACCGATGCGAAACGTAGATTCCTTCCATTTGCCGTAGCCGGAACCGAGCGTGTAGCCGCGGGCTTTCATCGCAGCGAGGATGGCTGCCGGGGCATGGGTGATCGGTTGCAGTGCGCTCACGGTGGGAGACGCATGCGCGGCCTCCACCATCGGTCGTGCGTAGGCGGAAGTTCTCTCCATCGTGACTTCGCGCATCTTCCGATGACGCATCCAGCGCTGCTCCAGACCTTCGACTTCGAGGATTTCCTTCAGCTGCAGGTCGAGCGCGTAGAAGAGCGACACCGCCGGAGTGAAAGGAGTTGAAGAGCCTTCGGCATTCTTGCGGTAGTCGAGAAAATCGAAATACGTTCCGCGATGCTTCTTCTCGGCAGCGGCAGAAAGCGCTCGGTCTGAGACGGCGAATACTGTAATTCCTGGCGGAAGAGCCAGTCCTTTCTGCACGCTGGCCAGACAGACATCGAGATCCCACTCGTCGAAGCGAATTGGCGCGCCGGCCAGTGATGAGACGGCGTCAACCAGGACCAGAGTATCCTCCGATTCGCCGCGTACTACTCGCGCAAGCGTTTCCAGATCGTTGAGGAGTCCGGTGGAGGTCTCGTTGTGCGTGAAGGTCACGGCGTCGTAGTGGCTTCTCCGTCCCGAGAGGTGATTGGCGAGTCCTTCCGGATTGACCGCTTCTCCCCAGGGATGTTCGAGGATGTCGACCTCCACGCCCAGCTGCTGAGCAATGGTCAGCCAGCGCTCCGAGAATGCACCGCAGGTCGTGATCAGAACTCGTCGGCGCACGCAATTCATCAGCGACGCTTCGAGTAGCCCGGTTCCGGAAGACGAAGCGATGAAGGCGTGCTGTTTCGTCAGGAAAAGTCGCTTCAGATTTCCGGTCACACTGGCGAAGAGCTCGTGAAAGGCAGAGCTTCGATGCGGAACCATAGGGCGCGTCATCTCCGCGAGAATTTCCGGACGTACCCAGGTCGGACCAGGAAAAAAGAAGCGACTCGTTTCGTTCAAGCGAAATCCTCCAGGAGGTAAGGCAGAGCTGCGGTGAGCGATGCACTGGCAATGTACACGGGGCTGGCAATTTCCACTGCCCTTCTCCGAACGACGCCACCGAATCCGATGAAGAGATCGACCGCACCTGCCGCTTCCAGATCGGTGATCCCGTCGCCGATCATTGCGGCCTTTCCATGAGACCGTGCGCGAACGTCGAGCACGGCCATACGCTTTCCCTTCGAGCGTGCCAGCGGCGATCGCTGATCGTATCCCTCGTAGCGGCCATCTGCGTCGAACTTCAGGTCGACGGCGTGCAGTGCGGCAGGCCGAATGTCCAGCTCTGCGGCGAGTGGGAGTAGAGCCTGACGGATCCCGCCGCTGATGATGTGCACATCGACGCCCGCTGCTTTGAGGGAAGACACAGTCTCACGCGCACCGTCGGTGAACGATTCCAGATAGCGCAGGGAGAGCCTCTCAATGGCGTCGCGGTCAGGGCGAAGAAGATTGAGCCGCTCGGCGTAAACGTCCTCGAACCGCAGTTTTCCTTCCATGGCGCTGGTGGTGAGTGCGGCGATGCGCTCATCTCCCGCCGCGAGTTCGTCAATCCCTTCGATGGTGACCAGAGTGGAATCGACGTCGAGAAAGACAATCTGAAAAAGCGCCCTGGTCAACGAAGAGCCCCCGCCGGCGACAGAATCTGCAGTAACTCGCCAAAGCGGCTCAGGATGTAATCGGGTTCTGCTCGTACCAGTGAGGCGACATCGCGCGACTCGGCGGTGATTACGGCTACGTCAACACCCGCCCCTCTCGCTGCATCGATATCGACAACCATGTCACCCACGAACAGAGCGTCAGACGGAGAGCATTCGAGTGCGTCGAGCACCCAGTGCACATGGGCTGGGTCCGGCTTGCGCGCACCGACCAGATCGGGTCCGGCGACAACCGAAAAGTGCGAGGCGACGCCCAGATGTTCAATGATTTTCTGCGAGAAACCGGTCGGCTTGTTGGTGCAGACTGCCATAGCGTAGCCGTATGCGGCGAGAGCCGAGAGCGTTGACTCCACTTCGTCGAGGAGGCGGCTGTGCTCGCAGCAGATCTGATCGTATCTGGCGTTGAAGATACGGGTGACCTCAGCGCTGGGAATCGTTCCGAAGGACTGTTCCAGGAGCGGTTCCACACCGTGACCGACGAACTTTCTGATCTCCTCCGGTTCGAGTCCAGGCAGACCTGCGCTTTCCCTGGCGTGATTTACAGCGATGGCCAGCGCACTGAAGGAATCGATCAGTGTGCCGTCCAGATCAAAAAGAACCGCGTTGTATTGCCGCTGCTTCATGGATCGATTCTATCGACAATCTTCACCAGTTCGTCGACATCGTCGCAATGAATCTGAGGGATTGCGTTGAAGGGCGTGCCGATCGGCGAGTTTGCGCAGACTGCGATGGCGAAGGGCGACCAGAGTTCGCGCAGTTCCTCAGGAGAGGAGGCTTTGATGATGACGGGCCATGAATGATTGAGCTTCCGGCCTTCGATGAAGATCCGCTGCCCGAGGCAGCGCTCGAAAAGTTCCGGGAAACTGCCGTAGGTCCCATTCGCTACAGCGGCTTCCTGCCAGTGCAGAAAGCGGCGATTGTCAGCGAGGATTGAATCGATGGCCCCAGCCCGGATGAATCGTTCGGTATCGCCTTTGAGTTCGAACCCCGTCACGGCGTGATGGGTGTGCTTGACTGCAGAGACTCGAGTTCCGGTCGATGTGTAGCGCTGGATGAGGCGCTCGACCAGCGTGGTCTTTCCTGCTCCTGAAAAGCCGATGACCCCTAGAAGTCTCTCCATCAGATCCGCTCCTGTTGAAGGGTATGCGAAATCGAGCGGGTGGTTCTTCTTGTTCGACCCTGCATGGTCAAGCTCAGAAACGCCACGGCGCTCATGCTTCTTCTCTTTGCAAATTTACTTCCGGCCCAGCAGAAAAAGCCCTCGGTCATGGAAATCACCTCAGCGCCCCTTGGAGATGCCCCCGAGGGAGTGGTCATGCGCATCACCTTCCGCTCTGAGGTCAGTGCCGATGTTCCCAACGGAACTCCCCTGGCTCTGCAGGGATCCATTCTTCAGCAGGGCAAGGTTCTTCGGAACTTCCGGCATCTACTCGTTCCTGGAGCGGGAGCAACGTACACCATGGTTCAGACCCTTCCGCTGGGCGAGGTCGACATCGACGCCCGCCTGCTGATCCCGCTGGAAGAGTCGGCGCCTCTGCTGCTTGGTAAAGGAGCGCTGAAAGTCACGGTCGGAAAGACCGGCACCCCCTACATTGCCTCGGAAGATGCGACGGCTGACGCGATCATCGCCGAGGGTGCCCTGATCGAGACGGCCGGGGCAGTGCGAATCTCTCCACCACGCCGTGATCTTGCTCCGAATCTTTTCATTGTGGACGTGGCCGTCAAGCCTCCGGTGAAGAAGGTTGAATTTTATGTCGAAGGAAAAAAGATTTTCGCCAAGAATGCGCCTCCTTACCGGGCCGAGTTGGATCTTGGATTGTTGCCGCGCAGAGTCGAGATCCGCGTGGTTGGCTATGACGCGGTCGGGAGATATGTGGATGCCGATGCCTGGCTGGTGAATGAGCGCGACAACCAGCTCGAGCTCAAGATCACCCGCACCATCACCCCCGACAAAATCTCACATGTGAAGATCAGCATTCAGAACCCGAAAAACTCCGAACTCAAAAACATCGTACTGTTCGCGGGCGACAGAAAACTCGTCGAATTCAAGGCGCCGCCGTACGCGGTGCGACTCGATGAGAGCAAGCTCAAGGGAGTGGAATTTCTACGCGCTTCGGCTACGGATTCCACAGGTTACGAAGCCTCGGATCTGCTCTTTCTCGACGGCAGCAGGTACATCGAAGAAGTCGAAGTCAATATGATCGAGCTGCCGGTGGGCGTGACCGATCAGGCCGGCGTCCCACTGGTCGGGTTGAAGCAGGAAGAGTTCGAAGTGTTCGAGGATAAGAAGCCGAAGAAGATTGCGAACTTCGCGTTCTCGAATGATCTTCCTCTCACGCTCGGACTGCTGGTCGATCACTCAGGAAGCATGAAGCCGCACATCGAGAACACGCGCAAAGCAGCGCTCGGATTCTTCGAGAAGATGCTCGGCTCGAGGGATCGCGCTTTCTTCGGCGGGTTCTCCTGGCAGACCACCATCGTGTCGCCGTTTGTCTCGGATCTCGGTACGCTGAGAGCGCAGGTCGGAGCGATGCCCGAGCCCGACGGAGGCACCGCGCTTTACGACGCCATCATCACCGGTCTGTACCGCTTCCGCTCGGTACCAGGACGAAAGGCTCTGGTGATCGTTTCGGATGGAGCTGACACGGTTTCACGCGTCGACTACGCGGAGATGTTGCGTTACGTGCGCGTAGCCAGAGTCCCTCTGTATTTCATCGGGATCGGGATTTCCGGGATGGATATCTCGGCGAGTTCCAAGATGAAAGGGCTGGCCGACGAGACCGGGGGCCGGGCTCTTTTCGTCCGCGACGCGAAGAACCTCGACAAGGTCTACGGCGATCTCGAAAAGGAACTGCGGACGCAGTACCTGGTGAGCTACTACACTGAGAGCACCAAGAAAAATCAGAAATATCGTACAGTCGAAGTGAAAGTAAAAAGAGATAAAGTTAAGGTGAGTACAATTCGAGGATTTATACCGTAATTGATTATAGTCGTCTTGCCGCGATTGTAGGGACGCGCAGCAGCGCGTCCGCTACCCCGGCGTTCGACGCAACCTACTGCTGTTCGGGGTGCCCCGGGAATCAGCGGACGTTGCTACGCGTCCCTATCGCCCCGGGCAACATGAGACCCATCTCAAGACATCCGCAGCACGGCGTCGGCTACCTCGTCGACTTTCCCGACGCAGGCCGGAAGTTCCAGGTCTCGCGCGATGGCGGGTACGCGCCCATTTGGAGCTCCGACGGGAAAGAAATTGTTTTCATGCAGCCACCCGATGCACTGATGGCGGTTCCGGTGAAGCTCGGCGATACGATCGAGATCGGAGCACCTGTGAAGCTCGGCTTGTCCGCCGCAAAGACGAGCGCGCCATTTGCTTCGGACGGCAAGCGGTTCCTCGTGCTCCAGGATTCCTCGAAAGATGCCGCTCCTCCTGTCCAGGTGATTCGGGACTGGGCCGCCGGCCTCCCCGAGTAACACGCTCGTCCTCGTTTTCCAACTGAGCTACCAGCCCGCATTTCTCACAGGGTTTCTGCTGCGGACGTGGATAGCAGCCTGGATGCAAGGCGCACGGTACTGGCAGAGGTGATACGCATAACCGCGTTCTTCTGGGCCACATCCCACCGCTCCCGCAGCTTCTCGAGGAATAGCACGAAGCGCGGATCGCTGCGCAGCGGATCGAGATACGGGTCCTTCGCATACAGCGGGTAACAGGGAAAGCCATCATCGGCCGCGGTCTGGAGCCATTTCAGCGCCTGTTCCGGCTCATGCATCAACGCGTAAGCCGAAGCAATGTTGTACGCGGTGTGATGGAAGTGGCCGTAACCCTGGCCCAGCGAAAAGGCTCGGCTGATCATCGCCTCGGCCTCCGCTCTCTTTCCACTCTTCGCGAGGATCACCGCTTTCACGCTGGTGCCGACACCTCCCTGGTCTTCAGGGTATTGCTTGAGGTACGAGTCGAGCAGTTGTGAGGCTTCGACTTCTTTTCCGAGGTGAGAGAGTGCGATCGCAGATTGGAATGCCCACAGCGAAGGATTCTTTTTCAGAGGCGTGCTCTTGAAAATCGCGAGTGCGTCCTCGTACCGCCCGCGGTACAAATCGATCACGCCGAATCGGAGCCGGGCAAGCGTATTGCTCGGATTTAGCGTCACCGCTTTCTCGATCTCGCTGCGAGCCTGATCGAACAGGCCAATGTGGAAATAGACCACGCCGAGCTGGTGATGCGCTTCGTCGAGCCTTGGGTCGAGCGCGATGGCGCGACGATACGACTCAATCGCCTGCTCATGCGGAAAGCGGTTCTCGTGCGACCACAGGACCAGACCGCGCGCCAGATGACCTTCCGCCAGATCGGGGTTGAGTGAGAGAGCTCTCTCAACCTCGACTTCCGCATCCCCTGCGAGCTTCTCCTTCTCGTTTTCCGGTGCAAAGTAGAACGACTTGATGTGGTACGAGCGGGCTAGCGCGGCGTGGGCGGCAGCGAAGCCGGGATCGATCGCCACGGCGTTCTGCAAGAGCGTGATCGCAGCGTCATTGCTGGCGCTGTTTTCGTTCGAACTAATTACTTTGGCGCGCAGGTAATAGTCTTGCGCGATGGGGTTCCGCGCCGCCGCCGACCGGCTGACATTCAAGAGGGAGCCGGTGGTCGGTTCGATCGTCCATGAGCGTGAGCGCCAGAAAAGAAAGCCTCCAGCCGCGATTGCGATCGCAATAGAAGCGGCTGTTAGTCGCAGACGGCGGCTGCGGCGACCGGCCCCGGTTGCGGCCCGAAGCTCGGTGGGGGCATCGGCTGAGATGGGCTGCAGTGTCGCTCCGCTTCGGAGTTGGCGGAGTTCATCGATCACCAGATCGATGGAGGGATAACGACGCGACGGGTCCTTTTCCAAGGTTCGGCGCAGCAGGGGCTCCACTTTCTCATTCCCGGCGATCGTATTGCTCAGTGGAGAATGCTCCCTGGTCAGGATCGCGCCGATCACTTCCGCGGCGCTCGGTGCGACGAAGAGCCGCTGGCCGGTGAGCATTTCGTATAACACACAGCCAAAACTGAAAATGTCGCTTCGAGCCTCGATCTCCTCACCCCGAACCTGTTCCGGAGACATGTACGGGAGCGTGCCGATCAGAAAGCCCGGCGTGGTGAGGAT